>NZ_JAOBZC010000003.1:0-499866 GCF_029838645.1 Enterobacter sp. GD03975 | reverse complement strand
CAAAGGCCACATGACCAAGTGCGACGGCTGCCACAGCCGCGTCGCGGACGGCAAAAAGCCCATTTGCGTCGAGTCCTGCCCGCTGCGCGCGCTGGACTTTGGCCCGATTGAGGAGCTGCGCAAAAAACACGGCCAGCTTGCTGCCGTCGCGCCGCTGCCGTCTGCGCACTTCACGAAGCCGAGTATTGTGATTAAACCTAACGCCAACAGCCGTCCGACGGGTGACACCACCGGCTACCTGGCAAACCCGAAGGAGGTGTGAGATGGGAAGTGGATGGCATGAATGGCCGCTGATGATCTTCACGGTCTTTGGGCAGTGCGTGGTGGGCGGGTTTATTGTCCTCGCGCTGGCGCTTATGAAAGGTAATCTCAGTGCCGAACGGCAGCAGCGTCTGGTGCTCAGCATGTTTGGTCTGTGGGTGCTGATGGGCATTGGCTTTATCGCCTCCACGCTGCACCTGGGTTCGCCAATGCGCGCGTTCAACTCCCTGAATCGCGTGGGCGCCTCTTCGCTGAGTAATGAGATTGCCAGCGGCGCAATCTTCTTTGCCGTAGGCGGGCTGGGGTGGCTACTGGCAGCGGTGAACAAGCTGCCGTCAGTGTTACGCGCGTTGTGGCTTATCGTCACCATGGTACTGGGCGTGGTATTCGTCTGGATGATGGTTCGGGTGTACAACACGATTGACACCGTTCCGACCTGGTACAGCGTCTGGACACCGATGAGCTTCTTCCTGACGATGTTCATTGGCGGCCCGCTGCTGGGCTATCTGCTGCTGCGCGTGGCCGGCGTTACGGGTTGGGCGATGCGCCTGCTGCCTGCGGTCTCGCTGCTGGCACTGGTCATCAGTACCGTTGTGGCGCTGATGCAGGGAGCGGAGCTGGCGACGATTCACAGCTCTATCCAACAGGCTTCGGCCCTGGTGCCGGATTACGGTTCGCTGATGGCCTGGCGCGTGGTGCTGCTGACGGCGGCGCTGGTCTGCTGGGTTGCCCCTCAGCTTAAAGGCTACCAGCCTGCGCTGCCGTTGCTGTCGCTGGCGTTTGTACTGGTGCTGGCCGGGGAACTGATTGGCCGCGGCGTGTTTTACGGTCTGCATATGACGGTCGGTATGGCTATCGCCAGCTAGTTTTTATTTTTTGTTATATAAAGCCGGGACATAGCGCCCGGCTTTTCTTTTTTCATTCATGAAATTTTTCAACTGATGTTTCGCTTAAGAATTTCCCGGATATAAATAAAAACAAATAGATAATTAATATCTGTAGCAGGCTTTGCATTAGCAGGATGAGTTTTTTAAATCGACGTGGCGCATATCGTGCGTGACGCCTGAATCGGTGGATTGACTTTGTTTTTGCCAGTGGCATGATGCGCACGAAATCTGAACTTCCTCACGGTTTTTAATCCATGACCACCTATACCCGCCCGGTGCTTTTGTTGCTCTGTGGCCTGCTTTTGCTGACCCTGGCGATCGCGGTGTTAAACACACTCGTCCCGCTCTGGCTGGCCCATGAAAACTTACCGACCTGGCAGGTGGGTATGGTTAGCTCGTCCTTTTTTACGGGAAATCTGCTGGGCACCTTATTAACGGGTAGCCTTATTAAGCGTTTTGGTTTTAACCGTAGTTATTATCTGGCGTCGCTGATCTTTGCCGTCGGATGCGCCGGTTTAGGCCTGATGGTCGGCTTCTGGAGCTGGATGGTCTGGCGCTTTATTGCGGGCGTCGGCTGCGCAATGATCTGGGTGGTGGTGGAAAGTGCGCTGATGTGCAGCGGCACCTCGCATAACCGCGGGCGTCTGCTGGCGGCTTACATGATGGTGTATTACGTCGGTACCGTTCTGGGACAACTGATGGTCAGCAAATTCCCAACCGACCTGATGAGCGTACTGCCGTGGGTAACGGGCATGGTGCTGGCTGCGGTCATGCCGCTGCTCTTTACCCGAATCGTGAACCAGAGCAGTGAGCATCAGGAAGCTACGCACGTCTGGCCGATGCTCAGGCTTCGTCAGGCGCGTTTAGGCGTTAACGGCTGCATTATCTCCGGGATTGTGCTGGGTTCACTCTATGGCCTGATGCCGCTCTATCTCAACCATCAGGGCGTCAGCGATTCCGGGATCGGTTTCTGGATGGCGGTCATGGTCAGCGCTGGGATTGTAGGTCAATGGCCGATCGGTCGTCTGGCCGATCGTTTTGGTCGCCTGCTGGTGCTGCGCGTACAGGTTTTTGTGGTGATCATGGGCTGTCTCGCCATGCTCAGTAACGCCGCGATGGCGCCTGCGCTGTTCATTCTGGGGGCTGCGGGCTTTACGCTTTATCCGGTCGCGATGGCCTGGGCCTGTGAGAAAGTAGAGCATCATCAGCTGGTGGCGATGAACCAGGCTTTATTGCTGAGCTACACCATCGGCAGCTTGCTGGGGCCGACTTTCACCTCCATGCTCATGCAAAACTACTCTGATAACCTGCTGTTTATCATGATTGCCAGCGTGTCGTTTATCTATCTGCTAATGTTGCTGCGCAAAGTCGGCGAGCATCCCACGCCGGTGGCACACGCCTGATGAATTAAAAGCCTGTCGATGACAGGCTTTTTTGTCCCTGTCACATATAAGACTTTTGCTTATTGTGCGTTTTTACTGCCTGGCGATAATTCAAATGCGTACTACCACTAAAAGGCAGCCATCATGTCTACTCGTCGTTTTACCACTACCGCACTTGCCGTAGTGTTGTCCTTAACGTTTGCAACGGCTCCGGTCATGGCTAATCCCGGGAACGGGAATGGCGGTGGCCACGGAAACGGTGGCGGACAAGGTAATAGCGGCAATCATGGTAACGGCAACGCCGGCAACCATGGTAATAAGCAAAATAAGGGTCAGGATAATCCAGGAAAATCGGACAAAAGCGTCAAAAACAGCAAAGATGTCGGTAACGACGTCGACGTTCGCGTGAGCTTCGATCGCGCCCGCCATCTGGCGCTGAATTATGGCTTAACGGGCTATGACTCTCTGCCTCCGGGCATTGCGAAAAACCTTGCGCGCGGTAAACCGCTGCCTCCGGGCATTGCAAAGAAAACCGTGCCTGCCTCAATGCTCGGCCAGCTTCCTTCCTATCCGGGGTATGAATGGCGCGTGGTGGGGGACGACCTCGTCTTAATTGCCCTGAGTACCGCGATTGTGACTGCCGTTATTAACGGCGTCTTTGAATAGAATATAAAAAGGCCCGGTTCTCACCGGGCCTTTTTCTTAATACATGACCTTGTGGCCGTATTGCTCAAGAATACCTTTGACGCGTTCCATCGTCTCTTTTTTCGGCGGCTTCACGCCGTCAAGCTTGTACTCTTCGCCCATCGCCACCCATTTGTGTTTACCCAACTCGTGATAGGGCAGGAGTTCAATTTTCTCCACGTTGCCCATATCCCGGGTAAACTCGCCCAGACGATGCGCGGAATCATCATCATCTGACCAGCCCGGCACCACCACGTAGCGGATCCACGTTTTGACGCCTTTGTTGGCAATGTATTTGGCAAATTCCAGCGTACGGTGGTTCGAGACGCCGACCAGGTTCTGGTGAATTTCATCGTTCATCTGTTTGAGATCGAGCATCACCAGATCGGTTACCTCAAGCAGTTCATCAATAACCGGATCGTAGCGGCGTACAAAGCCGTTGGTGTCGAGGCAGGTATGAATGCCTTCTTTGTGGCAGGCGCGGAACCAGTCGCGCACAAACTCAGCCTGAAGAATGGCTTCACCGCCGGATGCCGTCACGCCACCGCCGGACGCGTTCATAAAGTGGCGATAGGTCACCACCTCTTTCATCAGATCCTCAACGGTGACTTCTTTGCCGCCGTGAGTATCCCAGGTGTCACGGTTGTGGCAGTACAGGCAGCGCATCAGGCAGCCCTGGAAAAAGGTGATGAAACGGATCCCCGGGCCATCGACGGTGCCACAGGATTCAAAGGAGTGAATGCGACCAATAATTGACATTGCGGTGATATCTCCAGCATCGGCCCGTCCGGGGCCTGAGTATGCACAGCTCAAAGCCGGCTGTGTTGAAGTCTGTTTTGGCTGTTATCCATAAAGTATAGATAGCGGACAAAAGAGACTGAGGAGAAGAGGGTGCTAAAAAGGCCCCACTGACGTGGAGCCTTTATTGTACGCTTTTTAACGCGTGATTTCAGTCAATTCCACTTACATGGACTGAGTGAAAGTACGGGTGATAACGTCCTGCTGCTGTTCTTTAGTCAGGGAGTTAAAACGTACTGCGTAACCTGATACACGAATGGTCAGCTGAGGATATTTCTCAGGGTGTTCCATCGCGTCGAGCAGCATTTCACGGTTCATCACGTTCACGTTCAGGTGCTGACCACCTTCGATGGACGCTTCGTGGTGGAAGTAACCATCCATCAGACCCGCGAGGTTAGTTTTACGTACTTCGTCATCTTTACCCAGCGCGTTTGGCACGATAGAGAAGGTGTAAGAGATACCATCTTTCGCGTAAGCAAACGGCAGTTTAGCAACGGAGGTCAGAGAGGCAACCGCACCTTTCTGGTCACGACCGTGCATTGGGTTAGCACCTGGGCCGAATGGCGCGCCAGCACGACGACCGTCTGGGGTGTTACCGGTTTTCTTACCATACACAACGTTAGAGGTGATGGTCAGAACAGACTGAGTCGGGATAGCGTTACGGTAGGTAGTGAGTTTCTGAATTTTCTTCATGAAACGTTCTACCAGGTCAACTGCCATGTCATCAACGCGAGCGTCGTTGTTACCAAACTGCGGGTATTCGCCTTCGATTTCGAAGTCGATAGCCAGACCGTCTTCGTCACGAATTGGTTTAACTTTCGCATATTTGATTGCAGACAGGGAGTCAGCCGCAACGGACAGGCCTGCGATACCACACGCCATGGTACGAACCACGTCACGGTCGTGCAGCGCCATCAGAGAGGCTTCGTAGCTGTACTTGTCGTGCATGTAGTGGATAACGTTCAGCGCAGTCACGTACTGCTTAGCCAGCCAGTCCATGAAGTGGTCCATGCGCTCCATGACTTCGTCATAGTTCAGCACGTCGCCTTTGATAGGTTCAGACTTAGGACCAACCTGCATTTTCAGTTTTTCATCAACGCCGCCGTTGATAGCGTACAGCATGGTTTTCGCCAGGTTTGCACGCGCACCGAAGAACTGCATTTGCTTACCAACAACCATTGGGCTTACGCAGCACGCGATAGCGTAGTCGTCATTGTTGAAGTCCGGACGCATCAGGTCATCGTTCTCGTATTGCAGAGAAGAGGTGTCGATGGACACTTTAGCGGCGAATTTCTTGAAGTTCAGAGGCAGTTTTTCAGACCACAGAACGGTGATGTTCGGCTCCGGAGAAGGACCCATGGTGTACAGGGTGTTCAGGAAGCGGAAGCTGTTTTTGGTTACCAGAGTACGGCCATCTACGCCCATACCGCCGATAGATTCGGTTGCCCAGATTGGGTCACCAGAGAACAGCTCATCATATTCTGGAGTACGCAGGAAGCGAACCATACGCAGTTTCATGACCAGGTGGTCAATCATTTCCTGAGCGTCTTGCTCGGTGATTTTACCTGCTTTCAGGTCACGTTCGATGTACGCATCCAGGAAGGTGGATACGCGGCCGAAGGACATTGCTGCACCGTTCTGAGACTTAACAGCGGCCAGGTAGCCGAAGTAGGTCCACTGGATAGCTTCCTGAGCGTTGGTTGCAGGGCCAGAGATATCGCAGCCGTATTTCGCCGCCATCTCTTTGATCTGACCCAGCGCACGGTGCTGTTCAGCAATCTCTTCACGCAGACGGATAGTCGCTTCCAGGTTTACGCCGTTTTCCAGGTCAGACTGGAGAGAGACGAACTGCGCGTATTTGTCTTTCATCAGGAAGTCGATACCGTACAGCGCAACGCGACGGTAGTCACCGATGATACGGCCACGGCCATAGGCATCTGGCAGACCGGTCAGAACGCCAGATTTACGGCAGTTCAGAATGTCTTTGGTGTAAACATCGAATACGCCCTGGTTATGGGTTTTACGGTATTCGGTGAAGATTTTTTTCAGCATTGGGTCCAGCTCGCGGTTATACGCTTTGCAGGAACCTTCAACCATTTTAATGCCACCGAACGGGATGATTGCGCGTTTCAGTGGTGCTTCAGTCTGGAGACCAACGATTTTCTCAAGGGCTTTGTTGATGTAGCCAGCATCGTGAGAAGTGATGGTGGAAGCAACGGAGGTGTCAAAATCAACTGGCGCGTGAGTGCGGTTTTCCAGTTTAACGCCTTCCATTACGCTGTCCCACAGCTTGGTGGTTGCGTCAGTTGCACCAGCCAGGAAGGATTCGTCACCTTCATACGGGGTATAGTTTTTCTGAATAAAGTCACGGACGTTGACTTCATTCTGCCAGTCACCTTTCGTAAAACCTTCCCAGGCTGTGGCTAACTTTTCATTAAGCTCGGACATGTAACACCTACCTTCTTAAGTGGATTTTTTATTTACTGCCTGAGACAACCATTAATGATGATCGCCGCCACGCAGGTAAATGACCCAGTATGTCAACCCAACTAACAGACCCCCACCGATAATGTTCCCGATAGTGACGGGGATCAGGTTATCAGTAATGAAATTCATAATAGTCAGGTGTGAAAAACTTTCCGGGGTTGAACCAACAGCAGTCCAGAACTCCGGGCTTGCAAAGTTGCGGATAACAATCCCCATCGGGATCATGAACATATTCGCAATACTGTGCTCAAAGCCGCTGGCAACAAACATCGCAACCGGCAGAACCATAATCATGGCTTTATCCATCAGGCTACGACCAGAGTAGCTCATCCAGACCGCCAGGCAGACCATCAGGTTTGCAAGGATGCCGAGAGCAACAGCTTCGATAAATGTATGGTGCATTTTGTGGTCAGCGGTTTGCAGGACGTTAAGCCCCCAGCCGCCGTTGGCGGTCATGTACTCGCCAGAGAGCCACATCAACAGAACAAAGAGCAGACAGCCAATCAGGTTACCAACGTAGACGTTGAGCCAGTTGCGCCCCAGTTGACCCCAGGTAATTCTTCCGCTGGCTTTTGCCACAACAATCAACACCGTTGAGGTGAAGAGGTCGGCACCGCAGATGACGCAAAGAATCAGACCCAGTGAGAAGCAAATACCACCAATCAGTTTCGCTATGCCGAAAGGCATCCCGGCCGTGCCGGTGGTGGCTGTGATATAGAAGACGAAAGCGATGGAGATGAACACACCAGCCGTGATGGCCAGAAAGAACGTCGTCATCGGATGTTTCGTTGCTTTGTAGACACCCGCTTCTTCGGCAACTTTCGCCATCGCAGCGGGGAGTAATAGATCAAAAGGGTTGTCAGCTTTCACACTAACTCTCTCTTTATTAAGTCGGCGACGAGATACTAACAAAGCATTATAGAAGAGAAATTGATATAGATCATATCTCGCCTGGCTTATAGGCCCGCAGCGTGTATGGTTTTACAGCAAAAGCGGAGTAAGTATTTGATTATCCGTATAAAAATAAATTTTAAAAGTTATGAAAAGAGTTGAATTTTTTCCTTCAGCCTCCCTTAAAACAGTTAATTAAAATGGAGTATTTATTATAATTAGTAACAGTAAAGCACAGGTAAGTATTTTTATATTTACCCATGGTTAACTTAACTATTACATTTAAATGTCATTGCCTAAAAATAAAAAAAAAGGGGCAATGAAATTGCCCCGTAATATAGCTCAGGCGGTTGAATACGCCTACTGCCATTAATGTTATATGCGCTTATTTTGACCAGTAAGCGGCTTTAGCCTTCTGCAATTTTTCATACGCATTAAGCAGCGACTGATGCGCCGGGAAGGCTTTCAGATCGCTGTCAACCGCTTGCAGGCCATAGAACGGATCTTCACCGCTCAGTGCCGCGCTGGCAGCTTCAACGGCATCTGCACCGTACATGCGGACAAAGGCGTTCAGATACTGCAATGGCTCGCGATCGTCTTCCTGAGAAAGCAGGAGCAGCGTTTGCAGGCAACGGTAATAGTTAGTGCGCTCGGCGGAGAAGACGGACTGGTTAAACTCCATCGTCCACTCGGTCCAGGCCAGAGCCTGATCCAGATCGCCGCCCGCCAGTGCCAGCATCGCTTTCAGTTCGCCGATGCGCAGCGTGTACCAGCCGTTATCTTTTCCGGTTGCCAGACCCAGCAGCTCACGTACGCGGGTGAAATCATCGTGACCTTCGTCGTCCAGCTGGGCGATCAGGTTCAGATAATCTTCCTTTTCCCACTCGCTGCCCGGCAGGGCCAGCAGGGTTTCACGCAGATGTGCGCCCATGCTGTTGTTCGCCAGCCACAGATCTTCTGCCGGATAAATGTCGGACATGCCCGGTACAATGATACGGCACGCGTAAACGCCAAGGTGTTCATAGTCGGCAATATAGACTTCCTGATCCTCCGCGTTGAAGATCGCCATCAGCGTGGCGAACTCTTCTTCCGTCGTACCGGCAAAGCTCCAGTCCACGAACGGATAGTCCGCGTCCTGCTTGAACATATCCCAGGAGATCAAACCGCTGGAGTCGATGAAGTGCGTTTCGAGGTTGGTGTGCTCGGCGACCTCTTCGTCATCAAAGGTCGGCGGCGTAAACACGTCGAGATCTTTCAGGCTACGACCTTGCAGCAGTTCGGTCACGGTACGCTCCAACGCCACGCCGAAGTCAGGGTGCGCGCCGAAGGAGGCGAAGCAGGTGCCGTTGGCCGGGTTGAACAGCACTACGCAGATAACCGGATATTTGCCGCCCAGAGAACCGTCGTAGGCAAAGATTGGGAAACCTTCCGCTTCCAGTTTAGCGATGGATTCCACCACGCCCGGGTAGCGGGCCAGCACGTCAGCCGGGATCTCCGGCAGGCTGATGGATTCGGCAATAATGCGGTTTTTGATGTGACGCTCGAAAACTTCAGACAGCCCCTGAACGCGTGCTTCGTTGCGGGTGTTACCGGCGGACATGCCGTTAGACACGTACAGGTTGCCAACGATATTCATCGGAATATAGACGGTCTGCTCATCAGACTGGCGGGTGAACGGCAGGGCGCAGATCCCACGTTCCTCATTGCCGGATTGCAGGTCGATCAGCATGCTGGCGGTCAGTTCGTTTTCCGGATCGTAGAACGCACGCAGACGCGCATCCAGAATACCTTCCGGCAGTTCATCGTCCTCGGTCAGCGGGAACCATTTTTCATTCGGGTAGTGAACGAACGGACCGTTGGCGATGGTGTCGCCCAGCCAGAAGTCGGCGAAGAAGTAGTTGGTCGACAGACGTTCAAAATACTCACCCAGCGCAGAGGCCAGCGCCGCTTTTTTGGTTGCGCCTTTACCGTTGGTAAAGCACAGCGCACAGTCTTTGTCGCGAATATGCACGGACCAGACGTGAGGCACCGGATTCAGCCAGGAGGCTTCTTCGATATTAAAGCCCAGGTCGGTCAGTTTCTGCTGGAAGCGAGCGATGGAATCTTCCAGAGCGGCGTCTTTGCCGGGGATAAACGTTTGAGTCATGGCGTTCACTTTTATCGTACGTAAAGCGCGCAATGATACGGGTTTTGCGTGACGGGTGCTATCTCCGGCGAAAATAAATGGTTGGGCTATGCTTATAAGCAGTAACCTACTGTTAAGGCATAGAAAAATGAAAGCATTTGATCTCCAGCGGATGGCGTTTGATAAAGTTCCCCCCGAGTTTTTAGGTGAAGTGGCGCTGCGCAGCTTCTACACCTTTGTTCTCGTCTTCCTGTTTCTGAAAATCACCGGACGCCGCGGCGTCCGGCAGATGTCGCTGTTTGAGGTGCTGATCATCCTGACGCTGGGGTCAGCGGCGGGGGACGTTGCCTTTTATGACGATGTTCCTATGGTGCCGGTCTTTGTCGTCTTCGTGACGCTCGCGCTGCTCTACCGGCTGGTCATGTGGCTGATGTCGAAAAGCGAAAAGCTGGAAGATCTGTTCGAAGGGAAACCGGTGGTGATTGTCGAAGATGGTCAACTGGCCTGGGAGAACGTGCAACGCGCCAATATGACGGAGTTTGAGTTCTTTATGGAGCTTCGCATCAGCAGCGTTGAACAGCTGGGGCAGGTGCGTCTGGCGATTATGGAAACGAACGGTCAAATCAGCATTTATTACTATTCCGACGATGAGGTCAGGCCCGGGCTGTGCATCCTGCCGGATATGCTCATCGAGCGATACAAAACCGTACCTGAGGCGGGCGAGTATGCCTGCATAAAATGTAGCCACGTGGTGGGCATGCAGGCGGGCGATCATCAATTATGTCCTCGCTGTACGAATCCAGAATGGACGAAGGTTAGCCGGGCTAAGCGCATTACCTGACAGCGATTTTGTCGGTTTTGTGACAACGGTACGGCAGATTGTTTTGTGTGACGAGGGACACATTTCTCCGGCCATAAGTTTTAGACATTGCGGCGCGTGTCACTGAATGATAAAACCGATATCCACAGTTATAACTTATGGCTTTTAGCGTGGTGAGGGGAAATGGCTCAAGTCTTTAATTTCAGTTCAGGTCCGGCAATGTTACCGGCAGACGTGCTTAAACAGGCTCAACAGGAACTTTGTGACTGGAACGGTCTGGGTACGTCGGTGATGGAAATCAGCCACCGGGGTAAAGCGTTTATTCAGGTGGCGGAAGAGGCAGAAAAGGATTTTCGCGATCTGCTGAACATTCCCTCGAACTACAAAGTATTGTTCTGTCACGGCGGTGGACGCGGCCAGTTTGCGGGTATCCCGCTTAATCTGCTGGGCGACAAAACCACCGCTGATTACGTCGATGCCGGTTACTGGGCAGCCAGTGCGGTAAAAGAAGCGCACAAATACTGCACGCCGAATGTCATCGATGCCAAGGTCACCGTCGACGGCCTGCGCGCCGTGAAGCCGATGAGCGAGTGGCAGCTGTCTGACAACGCCGCGTATCTCCACTACTGCCCGAACGAAACCATCGACGGCATCGCCATTCACGAAGAGCCAGACTTTGGCGACAATGTCATTGTGACGGCGGACCTCTCTTCAACCATTCTGTCCACCCCGCTGGACGTCAGCCGCTACGGCGTCATTTACGCAGGTGCTCAGAAAAACATCGGTCCTGCGGGGCTGACAATTGTCATCGTCCGTGAAGACCTGCTGGGGAAAGCCCATAAGTCCTGCCCGTCAATCCTGGATTACACCGTCCTGAATGACAACGACTCCATGTTCAACACCCCACCTACGTTTGCCTGGTATCTCTCCGGCCTGGTCTTCAAATGGCTGAAGCAAAACGGCGGCGTGGCGCAGATGGACAAGATCAATCAGCAGAAAGCCGAACTGCTGTACGGCACGATCGACAAGAGCGATTTCTACCGTAACGATGTGGCGAAAGCTAACCGTTCGCGCATGAACGTACCGTTCCAGCTGGCAGACAGCAGCCTGGACAGCGTATTCCTGGAAGAGTCGTTCGCGGCGGGTCTGCACGCGCTGAAAGGCCATCGCGTGGTTGGCGGGATGCGTGCCTCTATCTATAACGCCATGCCGCTGGAAGGCGTTAAAGCCCTGACCGATTTCATGATCGACTTCGAACGTCGTCACGGTTAACGGGCTGTTTTTCACCCCCGCAGCGTTGCTGCGGGGTTTTTATTATGTTGAGTTGAGAGTTGAGTTTCATGGAATCCCTGACGTTACAACCTATCGCGCGGGTAGATGGCACCATTAATCTGCCTGGTTCAAAAAGTGTCTCGAACCGCGCTCTGCTGCTGGCAGCTTTGGCACACGGCACCACCGTCCTCACCAACCTGCTGGACAGCGATGACGTGCGCCATATGCTCAATGCGCTGAAAGCGTTGGGAGTTCATTATACGCTGTCCGACGATCGTACCCGTTGTGAAGTCACCGGTAACGGCGGCGCGTTACGTTCTGCTGAAGCGCTGGAGCTTTTCCTGGGTAACGCCGGTACGGCAATGCGTCCTCTGGCCGCAGCGCTGTGTCTGGGGAACAACAATATTGTGCTGACCGGTGAGCCGCGAATGAAAGAGCGCCCGATCGGCCATCTGGTGGATGCCCTGCGTCAGGGCGGCGCGCAGATTGATTATCTTGAGCAGGAAAATTACCCGCCACTGCGTCTGCGCGGTGGATTTACCGGGGGTAACGTTGAGGTGGACGGTAGCGTCTCCAGTCAGTTCCTGACCGCGCTGCTGATGACCGCACCGCTGGCCCCACAGGATACCGTTATCAGCATTAAAGGCGACCTGGTCTCTAAGCCGTACATTGATATCACACTGCACCTGATGAATACCTTCGGTGTTGAGGTGGAAAACCAGTCTTACCAGCGCTTCGTGGTTCGCGGTGGGCAGCAGTATCAGTCTCCGGGTCAGTACCTTGTCGAAGGCGACGCGTCATCGGCCTCTTACTTCCTGGCAGCGGGCGCGATCAAGGGCGGTACCGTCAAAGTGACCGGGATTGGCCGCAACAGCGTGCAGGGCGATATCCGTTTTGCCGACGTACTGGAAAAAATGGGCGCGGTGGTGACCTGGGGCGATGACTTCATCGCCTGTACCCACGGTGAGCTGAACGCTATCGATATGGACATGAACCACATTCCTGATGCGGCGATGACTATTGCCACCGCTGCGCTGTTTGCGAAAGGCACCACCACGCTGCGGAACATTTACAACTGGCGCGTAAAAGAGACGGACCGCCTGTTCGCAATGGCAACCGAGCTGCGTAAAGTGGGAGCGGAGGTCGTAGAGGGCGAAGACTACATTCGCGTTACCCCTCCGGCAAAACTGCAATTTGCAGAAATTGGCACCTACAACGATCACCGCATGGCGATGTGTTTCTCGCTGGTGGCGCTGTCAGATACGCCGGTCACTATCCTCGATCCGAAATGTACGGCAAAGACCTTCCCGGACTACTTCGAGCAGCTGGCGCGCATTAGCACCCTGGCCTGATGATCTTATGCCGCATCACCCGATGCGGCATTTCCTTACGCTTTCTGACAGTCATCCTCTTTCATTTCTTCTACACTCTGCTTCAATCATTTCGGAATTTGCACGCAAAGTTAACAGTTGCGCACGTTGGCGCGTATAATGCGCGGCGTTCATGTTAACGGTATGCCTTAATTAAGGAGAAAAAGATGACGGCAATTGCCCCGGTAATCACCATTGATGGGCCGAGTGGCGCAGGGAAAGGTACTCTGTGCAAAGCGATGGCGGAAGCATTGCAATGGCATCTTTTAGATTCGGGAGCAATCTATCGCGTGCTGGCGCTGGCTGCGCTGCATCATCATGTGGATGTTGCGTCCGAGGAAGCGCTGGTACCGCTGGCTGCGCATCTGGATGTGCGCTTTGTCTCTACTGATGGCAACCTTGAAGTGATCCTGGAAGGGGAAGATGTCAGTGCTGAAATCCGCACGCAGGAAGTGGCCAATGCGGCTTCTCAGGTGGCGGCTTTCCCTCGCGTTCGCGAGGCGCTGTTACGTCGCCAGCGTGGTTTCCGTGAAGCGCCGGGGCTGATCGCCGACGGCCGCGACATGGGAACCGTGGTATTCCCTGATGCGCCAGTGAAAATTTTCCTTGACGCCTCTTCGGAAGAACGTGCTCAACGCCGTATGCTTCAGTTGCAGGAAAAGGGGTTTAGTGTTAACTTTGATCGCCTTTTATCCGAGATAAAAGAGCGCGATGACCGCGATCGTAACCGCGCCGTCGCACCGCTTGTTCCCGCAGAAGATGCATTAGTGCTGGATTCTACCAGTTTAACTATTGAGCAAGTGATTGAAAAAGCGCTACAATATGCGCGCCAAAAACTGGCACTCGCGTAATCGCGACCGATTTAGCAGTACCCCCGCTGCAATGGATTGACGGCGGGTATGTGAAACAACCCCATCCGGCACGGAGCCAGGTGGACGTTAATATTAACCTGAAGATTAAACATGACTGAATCTTTTGCTCAACTGTTTGAAGAATCCTTAAAAGAAATCGAAACCCGTCCGGGTTCCATCGTTCGTGGTGTTGTTGTTGCTATCGACAAAGACGTAGTACTGGTTGACGCCGGTCTGAAATCTGAGTCTGCCATCCCGGCTGAGCAGTTCAAAAACGCCCAGGGCGAGCTGGAAATCCAGGTAGGTGACGAAGTTGACGTTGCTCTGGACGCAGTAGAAGACGGCTTCGGCGAAACCCTGCTGTCTCGTGAGAAAGCTAAACGTCACGAAGCATGGATCACGCTGGAGAAAGCTTACGAAGAAGCTGAAACTGTGGTCGGTGTTATCAACGGCAAAGTTAAAGGTGGCTTCACTGTTGAGCTGAATGGTATTCGTGCGTTCCTGCCAGGTTCACTGGTAGACGTTCGTCCAGTCCGTGACACCCTGCACCTCGAAGGCAAAGAGCTTGAGTTCAAAGTAATCAAGCTGGACCAGAAGCGTAACAACGTTGTTGTTTCCCGTCGTGCCGTTATCGAATCCGAAAACAGCGCAGAACGCGATCAGCTGCTGGAAAACCTGCAGGAAGGCATGGAAGTCAAAGGTATCGTTAAGAACCTCACTGACTACGGCGCATTCGTTGACCTGGGCGGCGTTGATGGCCTGCTGCACATCACCGACATGGCGTGGAAACGCGTTAAGCACCCAAGCGAAATCGTGAACGTGGGCGACGAAATCACTGTTAAAGTGCTGAAGTTCGACCGCGAGCGTACTCGTGTATCCCTCGGCCTGAAACAGCTGGGCGAAGATCCATGGGTAGCTATCGCTAAGCGTTACCCAGAAGGGACTAAACTGACTGGTCGCGTGACCAACCTGACTGACTACGGCTGCTTCGTTGAAATCGAAGAAGGCGTTGAAGGTCTGGTGCACGTTTCCGAAATGGACTGGACCAACAAAAACATCCACCCATCCAAAGTTGTTAACGTTGGTGATGTAGTGGAAGTGATGGTTCTGGATATCGACGAAGAACGTCGTCGTATCTCCCTGGGCCTGAAGCAGTGCAAAAACAACCCATGGCAGCAGTTCGCGGAAACCCACAACAAGGGCGACCGTGTTGAAGGTAAAATCAAGTCTATCACTGACTTCGGTATCTTCATCGGCCTGGACGGCGGCATCGATGGCCTGGTTCACCTGTCTGACATCTCCTGGAACGTTGCAGGCGAAGAAGCAGTTCGTGAATACAAAAAAGGCGACGAAATCGCAGCAGTTGTTCTGCAAGTTGACGCAGAGCGTGAGCGTATCTCCCTGGGCGTTAAACAGCTCGCAGAAGATCCGTTCAACAACTGGGTTGCACTGAACAAGAAAGGCGCAATCGTAAACGGTAAAGTGACTGCTGTTGACGCTAAAGGCGCAACCGTAGAACTGGCTGACGGCGTTGAAGGTTACCTGCGCGCTTCCGAAGCTTCACGTGACCGCGTTGAAGATGCAACTCTGGTTCTGAGCGTTGGCGACGACGTTGAAGCTAAGTTCACCGGTGTTGACCGTAAGAACCGTGCAATCAGCCTGTCTGTTCGTGCTAAAGACGAAGCTGATGAGAAAGATGCAATCGCAACTGTTAACAAACAGGAAGATGCAAACTTCTCTAACAACGCAATGGCTGAAGCTTTCAAAGCAGCTAAAGGCGAGTAAGTTCAGGTTCGCACCATCATTTGAGCTGTAACGCATTTACAGCGCGAAGGATGGAGAGCAGACTTGACAGATTGCAGGATTCGTCCTGTAATCAATAACAAAGGGCGGCTACGGCCGCCCTTGTTTAATGAGCTGTTCAGCTAATTGGTTTGAAAGGAACCGGAGGAATCATGACCAAGTCAGAATTGATTGAAAGACTTGCCAGTCAGCAACCGCATATCCCTGCTAAGGCTGTGGAAGATGCCGTTAAAGAGATGCTGGAGCATATGGCTACCACTCTTGCCCAGGGCGAGCGCATTGAAATCCGCGGTTTCGGTAGTTTTTCTCTGCACTATCGTGCACCACGTACCGGGCGTAACCCGAAGACTGGCGATAAAGTGGAGCTGGAAGGAAAGTATGTTCCGCACTTTAAGCCGGGTAAAGAGCTGCGCGATCGCGCCAATATTTACGGCAACTGAGTTTAATCATCAGGGTTAAACTGAGTTTAAAGAAAGCACCTTAGGGTGCTTTTTTTGTCTCTCGCCTCTGCGTTTCTGAATACGCGCCGCATTCTCAGCTTCTCTTTTCTGCAAGTACTTAAAAACGTTGCAGCGCTCGCTGTAAATCACGCCTTTTCTGTCTGACGACGCGCCAGCCCCGCCGCATAATCACCTGAAACATGGAGGTGAAGATGGGGATCCACGTCATCAGTATCTGCGCCATTCTGGCCATAATCCCGCTCTATTGGTTACCCGTTTTGCCCGATTTGCAGACTGTCTGGATGCTGATTGCAGCAGGAATTGCGTTATCGTTGCGGCAAAAAAAGTGGCTTACGTTTTCAGGCCTCACAGTGCTCTTTTTGTGCTGGGGATTTCTGGCCGCTCAGGAGAGCGTGTGGCCGATGAACCATTTAACGAAAGGCCCGCAGCAGGCCGAGGTAGTCATTACCGCAACGGACGGCGCAACGATGCATCAGGGAAAGATTGTCAGCCTCAATGGCGAACGCGTATGGGCTAACATGGGCGTGGCGCTGTATGGCAACTACCTGCCGCAAAACGTCTGCGTCGGCCAACGCTGGGCGATGACCCTGCGGCTCAGGGCAGTACACGGAGAGCTCAACGATGGCGGCTATGATTCGCAGAAAAATGCTTTCGCCCGACACCAGACGCTGAGCGGACGGTTTACCCATGCGGCAATCGTTGACGAACGCTGTAGCCTGCGTTCGCAATACCTGACGTCGCTACAGAATACGCTTTCCGCATATCAGTGGGGGCCCGTGATCCTGGGGCTGGGGATGGGAGAGCGCCTGTCTGTCTCGCGGGAGATAAAAAACCTGATGCGTGAGACCGGAACGATGCATCTCATGGCCATTTCGGGACTGCATATTGCGCTGGCAGCTTCTGCTGTCTGGCTACTGGCTCGGGGCATCCAGTTTTTCCTGCCGGGCCGCTGGATTATCTGGCAAATGCCCCTGCTGGCAGGTCTGCTCTTTGCCGCGTTTTACGCGTGGCTTACGGGATTGCAGCCGCCTGCGCTGCGCACGGTTATCGCGCTTGTGGTGCTGGCCGCATTAAAAATGAGCGGTCGCCAGTGGTCGCCCTGGCAGGTCTGGCTTACCTGCGTGGCGGCGATCCTGATTTTCGATCCTCTGGCGGTGCTGTCACAAAGCCTGGCGTTATCCGCGTTTGCGGTCGCCGCGCTTATTTTTTGGTATCAGTGGTTGCCTCTTCCATCCTGGCAACGGAGTCGGGGCCTGCGGCCGCTGGCGACGCTAGTGTATTTGCAGGTTGGAATGCTGCTGCTTCTGTTGCCGCTTCAGGTCCTGATTTTCCATGGTTTCAGTGTATCCTCGCTGGTGGCGAACCTGTTTGCCGTTCCTCTGGTCACCTTTATTTCAGTTCCTCTTATCCTGCTCGGCATGTTTCTGCATCTGTTTCCGGTCGCTGCGCTGGAAAGTATCGTCTGGCTGGCTGCGGATAAATCTCTGGCAGGGCTTTTCTGGCTGTTGATGCGTTTACCAGATGGCTGGCAGGACGTTGATGAGCGCTGGCAATACCTGACGTTACTGCCGTGGCTACTGATTATTGGCTGGCGATTCAGGGCTTTCAGCGCAGTTCCCGCCGCCTGTCTGGCAGGCAGCGTGGTGCTGGCATTTCCACTCTGGCACAGGGATAAAACCGATAGCTGGTCACTGCATATGCTTGATGTAGGGCAGGGGCTGGCGATGGTCATTGAGCGTCACGGTAAGGCCATTCTGTATGACACCGGGCTGGCGTGGCCCGGTGGGGACAGCGCGCAACAGCTGATTATCCCCTGGCTACGCTGGCATCATCTGAGCCCGGAAGGGGTGATCCTCAGCCATGAACACCTCGATCACGCGGGGGGAGTGGCATCGCTAAAAACCGCCTGGCCCGCAATGTGGATCAGGAGCCCGTTAGCCTGGGCCGGGCATCTTCCCTGCTTTCGTGGGCAGCGATGGCAGTGGCAGGGGCTAACGTTCACCGCGCACTGGCCGCCAGAAAACACCGCTGCGAAGGGTAACAACCGCTCCTGCGTGGTAAAAATTGATGACGGCGAACAGAGTGTTTTACTGACCGGAGATATTGAAGCGCAGGCAGAGCTGGGAATGCTGAGCCACCGCTGGCGTCAACTTGCGTCTACACTGATTCAGGTGCCGCATCATGGAAGTAACACGTCATCCTCAACGCCGCTGCTACAGCGCGTTGAGGGGCAGGTTTCGCTGGCCTCAATGGCCCGCTATAACGCATGGCGTTTCCCTTCCAAAAAAGTGGTCCGGCGCTATCGAACTGAGGGATATCAGTGGCTTGATACCCCTCAGTCAGGGCAGATATCTGTGACGTTTTCGCACCATAGTCGGCACATTCGCCGCTTACGTGAACACTATTTACCGCGTTGGTATCATCAGTGGTTTGGCGCGCCCGTAGATAACGGGTAGAATATGCGGCTATTTCAACAAATGCTGGTTTTTTGAATGCATAACGACAAAGATCTCTCCACGTGGCAAACGTTCCGCCGGCTCTGGCCGATGATTGCTCCTTTCAAAGCAGGCTTGATCGTGGCGGGCGTAGCGTTAATCCTCAACGCAGCCAGCGATACGTTTATGTTATCGCTCCTCAAACCGTTACTGGATGACGGTTTTGGTAAAACGGATCGTTCAGTGCTGCTATGGATGCCGCTGGTGGTTATTGGGCTGATGATCTTACGCGGAATCTCCAGCTATGTATCCAGCTACTGCATCTCCTGGGTATCCGGTAAAGTGGTGATGACCATGCGCCGCCGGCTGTTCAGCCATATGATGGGGATGCCCGTCTCTTTCTTTGACAAACAGTCAACCGGTACGCTGCTGTCACGTATTACCTACGATTCAGAGCAGGTGGCATCATCGTCGTCCAGCGCACTGATTACCGTTGTGCGTGAGGGTGCATCCATCATCGGTCTGTTTGCGATGATGTTCTATTACAGCTGGCAGCTGTCGCTCATCCTTATTGTGCTGGCGCCGATTGTCTCCATCGCTATCCGCGTGGTGTCCAAGCGTTTTCGCAACATCAGTAAAAATATGCAGAATACGATGGGGCAGGTTACTACCAGCGCCGAGCAGATGCTGAAAGGCCATAAAGAAGTGTTGATTTTCGGCGGTCAGGGAGTCGAAACCAAACGCTTTGACAAGGTCAGCAACAGAATGCGTCTGCAAGGGATGAAAATGGTATCGGCCTCGTCGATTTCCGATCCGATCATTCAGCTGATTGCCTCTCTGGCACTGGCCTTTGTTCTGTATGCCGCAAGCTTCCCGAGCGTCATGGAGACCCTGACTGCGGGTACCATTACCGTGGTGTTCTCATCCATGATTGCGCTGATGCGTCCGCTGAAATCGCTGACCAACGTCAACGCCCAGTTCCAGCGCGGGATGGCAGCCTGCCAGACGCTGTTCAGCATCCTCGATTCCGAACAGGAAAAAGATGAAGGTACACGCGTGATCGAACGTGCTAAAGGCGACCTGGAGTTCCGTAACGTCACCTTTACCTATCCAGGCCGCGAAGTGCCGGCACTGCGTGATATCAGCCTGTCCATTCCGGCGGGTAAAACCGTTGCGCTGGTAGGCCGTTCCGGTTCGGGCAAGTCGACCATTGCCAGCCTGATTACCCGTTTCTACGACATCGACCAGGGCGAGATCCTGCTGGATGGTCACGACCTGCGGGAATATACCCTACAGTCGCTGCGTAACCAGGTCGCGCTGGTATCGCAGAACGTGCACCTGTTCAACGATACGGTAGCAAACAACATTGCGTATGCCCGTACCGAAGAGTACAGCCGTGAAGAGATTGAAAACGCGGCGCGCATGGCCTATGCGATGGACTTTATTAACAAAATGGATAATGGCCTGGATACGATCATTGGCGAAAACGGCGTGCTGCTCTCCGGTGGTCAGCGTCAACGTATCGCGATTGCCCGTGCGCTGCTGCGCAACAGCCCGATTCTGATCCTGGATGAAGCGACATCCGCACTGGATACGGAATCTGAACGCGCTATCCAGTCGGCTCTGGATGAATTGCAGAAAAACCGTACCTCGCTGGTTATCGCGCACCGTCTGTCGACAATCGAACAGGCTGACGAAATCGTGGTGGTGGAAGACGGCGTTATCGTTGAACGCGGCAGCCATGCGGACCTGCTGGAACAGCGTGGTGTTTACGCGCAGCTCCATAAAATGCAGTTCGGTCAATGATTGCACGCATCTGGTCGGGTGAATCCCCTCTGTGGGTGCTGCTTCTCCCGCTCTCCTGGCTGTATGGCCTGGTGAGCGGTGCTATTCGTCTGCTTTACCGCCTCGGGATCAAGCGCGCCTGGCGCGCACCGGTACCGGTGGTGGTGGTCGGAAACCTGACAGCGGGTGGAAACGGCAAAACCCCGGTGGTGATCTGGCTGGTAGAACAGCTCCAGAAGCGCGGTATCCGCGCGGGAGTCGTTTCACGCGGTTATGGTGGCAAAGCGGCTCAGTATCCTCTGGTGCTGAAGCCGGACACGACAACCGCTGAAGCCGGTGATGAGCCGGTACTGATTTACCAGCGCACGGGTGCGCCGGTTGCGGTATCGCCGGTGCGTAGTGGTGCCGTGAAGGCACTGCTTGCGCAGCATAGCGTACAAATCATTATTACCGATGATGGCTTGCAGCATTATGCGCTGGCGCGTGACAAAGAGATCGTGGTTATTGACGGCGTGCGGCGTTTTGGCAACGGCTGGTGGCTGCCAGCCGGTCCAATGCGTGAGCGTGCGTCGCGCCTGAAGACCGTTGATGCTGTGATTGTAAACGGCGGTGAAGCCAAAGCGGGCGAGATCCCGATGCATCTTCGTCCCGGACAGGCAGTGAATATGCTGACCGGCGAGCGTAAAGACGTCGCGCAGCTGGATCGTCTGGTTGCGATGGCCGGGATTGGTCATCCTCCGCGTTTTTTCGCGACGCTGGAGCAGTGTGGCGCAAGGCTTGAAAAACGGGTGCCGCTGGCCGATCACCAGGCGCTGGTGGCCGACGAGGTCGACAGGCTGGCAGCACCGGGGCAGACGCTAATCATGACGGAAAAAGACGCGGTAAAATGCCGGGCCTTTGCGAAAGAAAACTGGTGGTATCTGCCGGTTGACGCTGAACTCAGCGGTGAACAGCCGGAACATTTGCTCAGGGAACTGCTCGCGTTAGTGCAGTAACTTCAACGCGGTTCCGGTGGCGCTTTGACTGACAGGAAAACGCATGTCTCTACCGCAACTCTCACTTGCAGCCGCACGTAACCTGCATCTTGCCGCTCAGGGGCTGTTGAAAAAGCCCCGCCGTCGCGCGCAGCCAGCCGATATCCTCTCTACCGTGCAACGCATGTCGTTGCTGCAAATCGACACCATTAACATCGTGGCGCGTAGCCCATATCTCGTCCTGTTTAGCCGCCTGGGAAACTATCCACCACAATGGCTGGATGATGCGCTGCGTCAGGGCGAACTGATGGAGTACTGGGCGCATGAAGCCTGTTTTCTCCCGCGCAGCGATTTTGCGCTGGTGCGTCACCGAATGCTCGCCCCGGACAAAATGGGCTGGAAATACCGTCAGGCGTGGATGGTGGAACACGCGGCTGAAATAGAGCGGCTAATTGCCCATATTCAGGAAAACGGCCCGGTACGCTCCGCGGATTTTGAGCAACCGCGAAAAGGCGCAAGCGGATGGTGGGAGTGGAAACCGCACAAGCGCCATCTGGAAGGGCTGTTTACGTCCGGCAAAGTGATGGTGGTTGAGCGCCGCAACTTTCAGCGCGTCTATGACCTTACGCACCGCGTTATGCCGCACTGGGACGATACGCGCGATCTGCTGTCTCAGGACGCAGCCGAAGCCGTTATGCTCGAGAACAGCGCCCGCAGCCTGGGCATATTTCGACCACAGTGGCTGGCGGACTATTATCGCCTGCGTCAGCCGCAGCTAAAACCGCTGCTGGATACGTGGCAGCGCGAACAGCGCGTCTTGCCGGTCTCGGTAGCGTCGCTAGGTGACATGTGGCTGCATGCGGATTTGTTCCCGCTGCTGCCTCAGGCGCTTGAGGGAAAGCTACAGGCAACGCACAGCGCCGTGCTGTCGCCGTTCGATCCGGTTGTCTGGGACAGAAAGCGGGCCGGGCAGCTGTTTAATTTTAATTACCGTCTGGAATGCTACACCCCGGCACCAAAGCGTCAGTACGGTTATTTTGTTTTGCCGCTGCTGCATAAAGGCCAGCTGGTCGGGCGCATGGACGCTAAAATGCACCGTAAAACCGGCATGCTTGAAATTATCGCCCTCTGGCTTGAAGAGGGCATAAAGGTGACGGCTGGCCTGGAAAAGGGATTAACGACCGCGCTCAGTGACTTTGCGCGCTGGCAGGGGGCGCACAACATTGTACTGGGCCGCGTGCCAGCGGGGCTGTTTACGGCCTGTCGAGGTGGCTGGGAAACAGACACTCCCTGAAAAGGGAATATGATAAGCTTTAGGGATTACCCATACGGAGGAACTATGGATCACCGTTTACTTGAAATTATTGCCTGCCCGGTGTGCAACGGCAAACTGTACTACAGCCAGGATAAACAAGAGCTGATTTGCAAACTGGACAGCCTGGCGTTCCCGCTGCGTGACGGTATTCCGGTCCTGCTGGAAAACGAAGCCCGTTCGCTGGTGGCAGAAGAGAGCAAACCATGAGTTTTGTTGTCATTATCCCTGCGCGTTATGCTTCAACGCGCCTGCCGGGTAAACCGCTGGTGGATATCAACGGTAAGCCGATGATTGTGCACGTCCTTGAACGGGCGCGCGAATCGGGTGCTGGTCGCGTTATTGTCGCTACCGATCACCCGGACGTTGCGCGTGCGGTTGAGGCCGCGGGTGGGGAAGTATGCATGACCCGTGCCGACCATCAGTCAGGCACCGAGCGCCTGGCGGAAGTCGTCGAAAAATGCGGTTTCAGCGACGAGACGGTGATTGTAAACGTACAGGGCGATGAGCCGATGATCCCGGCGGCAATTATCCGTCAGGTGGCCGACAACCTGGCCCAGCGTCAGGTCGGCATGGCGACACTTGCGGTGCCGATTCACCACGCAGAAGAGGCGTTCAATCCGAATGCGGTGAAGGTTGTCATGGATGCCGAGGGCTACGCGCTCTATTTCTCCCGCGCCACCATTCCGTGGGATCGCGATCGTTTCGCGCAGTCGAAAGAGACGATCGGCGAAACCTTCCTGCGCCATATCGGTATTTACGGATACCGCGCCGGCTTTATTCGCCGCTATGTCGCCTGGGCGCCAAGCCCGCTGGAGCATATCGAAATGCTCGAACAGCTTCGCGTGCTGTGGTACGGCGAGAAAATTCACGTTGCGGTAGCCCAGGAAGTCCCTGGCACCGGCGTGGATACCCCTGAAGATCTTGAGCGCGTACGCGTCGAAATGCGTTAATTCGCAGCCATCCCCTCGTTCTGAGGGGATGTTATTCTCCCTTTTCTTTTTCATTATTGATCTCGACCGGGTGACATCCGGGGTTCGCACGCTCATTATAAAAGCAGTAGTCTTAATGGGGGTAATCTCATATGGAACAACTGCGTGCTGAACTGAGTCATCTCCTTGGCGAAAAGCTAAGCCGTGTGGAGTGCGTAAATGAAAAGGCTGATACCGCGCTCTGGGCGTTGTATGACAGTCAGGGAAACCCCATGCCGCTGATGGCCAGAAGTTTTAGCTCGCCGGGCGTCGCCAGACAGCTGGCCTGGAAAACGTCGATGCTGGCGCGGGAAGGAACGGTCCGTATGCCAACGGTTTACGGCGTCATGACCCATGAGGAGCATCCCGGCCCGGATGTTCTGCTGATTGAGCGTTTACACGGGGTTTCTGTAGAAGCCCCGACGCGGACGCCGGCGCGCTGGGAGCAGCTCAAGGATCAGATCGTCGAGGCTCTGCTTGGCTGGCACCGGCACGACAGCCGCGGTCTGGTTGGCGCGGTAGACAGCACCCAGGAAAACCTGTGGCCGCTGTGGTATCGCCAGCGCGTTGAAGTGCTGTGGGGCACGCTCAACCAGTTCAACAACACCGGTTTAACGATGCAGGACAAACGCATCCTGTTCCGCACCCGGGAATGTCTGCCCGCGCTGTTTGAGGGTTTTAACGACAACTGTGTGCTGATTCATGGCAACTTCACGCTGCGCAGCATGCTAAAAGACTCGCGCAGCGATCAGCTTCTGGCGATGGTCGGACCGGGGATAATGCTCTGGGCGCCGCGCGAGTACGAGCTGTTCAGGCTGAGCGAGGGCGGGGCCGCGGAAGAGTTGCTCTGGCATTATCTTCAGCGCGCCCCCGTTGCGGAAGCTTTTCTCTGGCGGCGCTGGCTCTATCTGCTCTGGGATGAGGTGGCGCAGCTGGTCAACACCGGGCGCTTTAATCGCGCCAGTTTCGATCTTGCCGCAACGTCACTCTTGCCCTGGCTTGCCTGACGAACCCTTGAGCCACTGCCACAGGCGGCCAAGCGTCTCGTAGCCGACGCGGTCGCTGTGCATCAGCCATACCGGGGACGGGATTATCCGTTCCCACGGGTTGAGCGGGGCGTCAATGGCCAGCTGGTTTGCCGGAGCAGGAAGCGGATGCAGACCCTGCTTCTCAAAGAAAATCATGGCGCGTGGCAGGTGTGAAGCAGAGGTCACCAGCAGGAACGGTACGTCACCGATAGCCTGTTTCACCGCCGCCGCCTCTTCTTCGGTATCTTTTGGGCTATCCAGCGTGATGATGGCGGAACGCGGTACGCCAAGCGATTCAGCCACTCTTGCCCCTGCTTCAGCGGTGCTGACCGGGTTGGTTTTTGCCGCAGTGCCCGTGAAGATCATCTTCGATCCCGGGTTGGCAAGCCACAGGCGGATCCCCTCGTTCAGGCGCGGCAGGCTGTTGTTGATCAGGTTTGAGCTGGGGGCCCAGTCAGGGTCCCAGGTATACCCGCCGCCCAGCACCACGATGTAGTCCACCTTCTGGTTTCCCTGCCACGTCGGGTAGGTGTTCTCTATCGGGCGTAATAAACCGTCGGCGACCGGTTGCAGGCTGAGCAACAGCAGCGCCAGCCAGCCCGCGGTAACGAGAGATTTACCGCTTTTCTGAAAGCGGCTAAACCATATCAATCCCAGCCCCAGGGCGATGACGAGCAGCAGCAGGGGAAGGGGAAGCATCATGCCTCCGATATATTTTTTTAGGGTAAAAAGCATCCTTTTTGGTTCCTTTTTTAACCATACAGCAGGTGATTGCCCGTGATATTACACCAGAGTGGTTCATTCTCCGCGCGGGTGTGACAAAATAGCGGTTTTGCAGTGAGTGGGACCCTCCCAATGCGGGATCGCAATTTTGATGACATCGCGGAAAAGTTTTCGCGCAACATTTATGGCACCACCAAAGGTCAGCTTCGTCAGACGATCCTCTGGCAGGATCTGGACAAGCTGCTGGCGGAATTCGGTGACCGACAGTTGCGCGTGCTGGATGCCGGCGGTGGGGAAGGTCAGACTGCAATTTTGATGGCGCAGCGGGGGCATCACGTCACGCTGTGCGATCTTTCTGCCGAGATGGTTGCGCGCGCCGAGCGAGCGGCAGAAGAGAAAGGTGTGAGCGACAACATGCATTTTATACATTGCGCCGCTCAGGACATTCCGCAGCATTTGGAAACGCAGGTTGATCTGATATTGTTTCATGCTGTGCTCGAATGGGTCGCCGAACCGCAGGCGATGTTAAAAACGCTGTGGTCGATGTTGCGCCCGGGCGGTGCGTTATCGCTGATGTTCTACAACGCCAACGGCCTGCTGATGCGAAACGTGCTGGTGGGCAATTTTGGCTACGTACAGCAGGGCATGTATAAAAAGAAACGACGCACGCTGTCACCGGATTTCCCCCGTGAACCGCAGCAGGTCTATGGCTGGCTGGAGGAGATCGGCTGGGAAATTACCGGCAAAACCGGCGTGAGGGTGTTTCATGATTATCTGCGTGATAAACAAAAACAGGACGACTGTTTAGACGCCTTAACAGAAATAGAGACGCGGTACTGCCGCCAGGAGCCTTACCTGAGCCTTGGTCGCTATATCCACGTCACCGCGCGCAAGCCGCAGATGCAAGGATAATCTATGAGTGAATTTTCCCAGACAGTCCCCGAACTGGTTGCCTGGGCCAGGAAAAACGATTTCTCCATCTCGCTGCCGGTAGACAGACTCTCTTTCCTGCTGGCGGTTGCGACGCTGAACGGCGAACGCCTGGATGGCGAAATGAGTGAAGGCGAACTGGTGGACGCGTTCCGCCACGTCAGTGATGCGTTTGAGCAAACCAGCGAAACCATTAGCGTGCGTGCCAACAACGCAATCAATGATATGGTGCGTCAACGTCTGCTGAACCGCTTTACCAGCGAGCAGGCGGAAGGAAACGCCATCTATCGTCTGACGCCACTGGGCATTGGCATTACCGATTACTACATCCGCCAGCGCGAATTTTCCACGCTGCGTCTCTCCATGCAGCTCTCCATTGTTGCAGGCGAGCTGAAGCGTGCCGCCGACGCGGCCGATGAAAACGGTGACGAGTTCCACTGGCA
Organism: Enterobacter sp. GD03975; assembly: GCF_029838645.1. Taxonomy (NCBI): domain Bacteria; kingdom Pseudomonadati; phylum Pseudomonadota; class Gammaproteobacteria; order Enterobacterales; family Enterobacteriaceae; genus Enterobacter; species Enterobacter sp. GD03975. The sequence continues at coordinate 473,173 of NZ_JAOBZC010000003.1, read as the reverse complement.
CCGCAACGTTTACGCGCCGCTGAAATACTCGGTCGCTGAGATTTTCGACAGTATCGATCTGACTCAGCGTCTGATGGACGAACAGCAGCAGCAGGTGAAGGACGATATTGCCCAGCTGCTGAATAAAGACTGGCGCGCGGCCATTTCCAGCTGTGAACTCTTACTGTCCGAAACGTCCGGTACGCTGCGTGAGTTGCAGGATACGCTGGAGGCGGCGGGTGACAAGCTACAGGCCAACCTGCTGCGCATCCAGGACGCGACGCTGGCGCACGACGATCTGCATTTTATCGACCGTCTGGTGTTCGATCTGCAAAGCAAGCTTGACCGCATTATCAGCTGGGGCCAGCAGTCGATCGACCTGTGGATCGGGTACGATCGCCACGTGCATAAATTTATCCGTACCGCTATCGATATGGATAAGAACCGCGTCTTTGCTCAGCGTCTGCGCCAGTCGGTACAGACCTACTTTGACGCGCCGTGGGCGCTGACCTACGCCAACGCCGATCGTCTGCTGGATATGCGCGACGAAGAGATGGCGCTGCGCGATGAAGAGGTCACCGGTGAACTGCCGCCGGATCTGGAATACGAAGAATTTAACGAAATTCGCGAGCAGCTTGCGGCGATGATCGAAGAACAGCTCGCTGTCTACAAAACCAGACAAGCGCCGCTGGATCTTGGCCTCGTGGTGCGCGACTATCTGGCGCAGTATCCGCGAGCGCGCCACTTCGATGTAGCCCGCATTGTTGTAGACCAGGCGGTGCGCCTGGGCATCGCACAAGCCGATTTCACCGGACTGCCGCCGAAGTGGCAGCCGATTAACGATTACGGAGCCAAGGTACAGGCGCATGTCATTGACAAATATTGAAAACGTGATGCCAGTTAAGCTGGCACAGGCGCTGGCAAATCCGTTGTTTCCGGCGCTGGACAGCCAGCTGCGTGCCGGTCGTCACATTGGCCTTGACGAGCTGGATAATCACGCCTTTTTGATGGACTTCCAGGAGTATCTGGAAGAGTTCTACGCTCGCTATAACGTTGAGCTGATCCGCGCGCCGGAAGGGTTTTTCTACCTGCGCCCGCGCTCTACCACGCTTATTCCGCGCTCGGTGCTTTCCGAACTGGACATGATGGTCGGCAAAATTCTCTGCTACCTCTACCTCAGCCCGGAACGTCTGGCGAATGAAGGGATCTTCACCCAGCAGGAGCTTTACGATGAGCTGCTGTCGCTGGCGGATGAAAGCAAGCTTCTGAAGCTGGTGAACAACCGTTCGACGGGGTCCGATCTGGACCGTCAGAAATTACAGGAAAAAGTACGTTCCTCCCTCAACCGCCTGCGCCGTCTGGGGATGGTGTGGTTCATGGGCCACGACAGCAGCAAATTCCGCATCACCGAATCGGTCTTCCGCTTTGGCGCCGACGTGCGCGCGGGTGACGATGCGCGTGAAGCGCAGCTGCGCATGATCCGTGACGGTGAAGCGATGCCGGTGGAAAACCATTTGCAGCTCAATGACGAGCATGAAGAGAATCAGCCGGATAGCGGGGAGGAAGAGTAATGATTGAACGCGGTAAATTTCGCTCACTAACGCTGATCAACTGGAACGGCTTCTTTGCCCGAACCTTCGATCTGGATGAGCTGGTGACGACGCTCTCCGGCGGTAACGGGGCGGGTAAATCCACCACCATGGCGGCCTTCGTCACGGCGCTGATCCCTGACCTGACCCTGCTGCACTTCCGTAATACCACCGAAGCCGGCGCAACGAGCGGCTCTCGTGATAAAGGTCTGCACGGTAAGCTAAAAGCGGGCGTCTGTTATTCCGTGCTGGACGTGATCAACTCCCGTCATCAGCGCGTGGTTGTGGGCGTACGTCTGCAACAGGTTGCCGGCCGCGACCGTAAAGTGGATATCAAGCCGTTTGCGATCCAGGGGCTGCCAACCTCCGTGCAGCCGACCGCGCTGCTGACGGAAACCCTGAATGAACGTCAGGCGCGCGTCCTGACGCTCCAGGAGCTGAAGGACAAGCTGGAAGCCATCGAAGGCGTGCAGTTTAAGCAGTTTAACTCCATCACCGACTACCACTCCCTGATGTTCGATCTCGGCGTGGTTGCCCGTCGTCTGCGCAGCGCGTCAGATCGTAGTAAATACTACCGTCTAATTGAAGCCTCCCTGTACGGCGGTATCTCCAGCGCCATTACCCGCTCCCTGCGCGACTACCTGCTGCCGGAAAACAGCGGCGTGCGTAAGGCCTTCCAGGATATGGAAGCTGCGCTGCGTGAAAACCGCATGACGCTGGAAGCAATTCGCGTTACGCAGTCTGACCGCGACCTGTTTAAGCACCTGATCAGCGAAGCCACCAACTACGTGGCGGCGGATTACATGCGTCACGCCAACGAGCGCCGCATTCATCTCGATCAGGCGCTGGAGTACCGCCGCGAGCTGTTTACCTCCCGTAAACAGCTGGTGGCCGAGCAGTATAAGCATGTTGAAATGGCGCGCGAGCTGGGCGAGCACAACGGTGCAGAAGGGGATCTGGAAGCCGATTACCAGGCCGCCAGCGATCATCTGAACCTGGTGCAGACCGCGCTGCGTCAGCAGGAAAAAATCGAGCGCTATGAAGCCGATCTTGACGAGCTGCAAATTCGTCTTGAAGAACAAAATGAAGTGGTGGCCGAAGCCGCCGATTTGCAGGAAGAGAACGAAGCCCGCGCTGAAGCCGCCGAGCTGGAAGTGGATGAGCTGAAAAGCCAGCTCGCGGATTACCAGCAGGCGCTGGACGTGCAGCAGACGCGTGCGATCCAGTACAACCAGGCGCTACAGGCGTTGCAGCGCGCCAAAGAGCTGTGCCACCTGCCGGATCTGACCCCGGAAAGCGCTGATGAATGGCTGGATACCTTCCAGGCCAAAGAGCAGGAAGCCACCGAAAAACTGCTTTCTCTCGATCAGAAAATGAGCGTGGCGCAAACCGCGCACAGCCAGTTTGAGCAGGCGTACCAGCTGGTGGTGGCGATCAACGGTCCGCTCGCGCGTAACGAAGCGTGGGACGTTGCCCGTGAACTGCTGCGCGATGGCGTGAATCAGCGCCATCTGGCCGAGCAGGTGCAGCCGCTGCGCATGCGCCTCAACGAGCTGGAACAGCGTCTGCGCGAACAGCAGGAAGCCGAGCGTCTGCTGGCGGAGTTCTGCAAACGCCAGGGTAAACGTTACGATTTTGACGAGCTTGAGGCCCTGCATCAGGAGCTGGAAGCGCGTATTGCGGCTCTGTCCGATACCGTATCAAATGCCAGCGAACAGCGTATGACGCTGCGTCAGGAGCTGGAACAGCTTCAGTCCCGCTCGAAGACGCTCTTGCAGCGTGCGCCGATCTGGCTGGCCGCACAAAGCAGCCTGAACCAGCTCAGCGAGCAGTGTGGCCAGGAGTTTGCGTCCAGCCAGGACGTTACCGAATACATGCAACAGCTTCTGGAGCGCGAGCGCGAAGCGATTGTTGAGCGTGACGAAGTGGGCGCGCGCAAGCGTGACGTCGATGAAGAGATCGAGCGTTTAAGCCAGCCAGGCGGCTCTGAAGATCCGCGCCTGAATGCCTTAGCCGAGCGCTTCGGCGGCGTGCTGCTGTCTGAGATTTATGACGATGTTGGCCTGGACGATGCGCCGTACTTCTCCGCGCTGTACGGTCCGTCCCGTAACGCGATTGTGGTGCCGGACCTGTCGCTGATTTCTGACCAGCTTGCAGGGCTGGAAGACTGTCCGGAAGATCTCTACCTCATCGAAGGGGATCCGCAGTCGTTTGATGACAGCGTATTCAGCGTCGACGAGCTGGAAAAAGCGGTGGTGGTGAAAATCGCCGATCGCCAGTGGCGCTACTCGCGCTTCCCGGAACTGCCGCTGTTTGGCCGCGCCGCGCGTGAAAGCCGCATTGAAAGCCTGCACGCCGAGCGCGAATCGCTTTCCGAACGATTCGCGACCCTCTCGTTTGACGTGCAGAAAACCCAGCGTCTGCATCAGGCCTTCAGCCGCTTTATCGGCAGCCATCTGGGCGTGGCCTTTGAGCCCGATCCGGAAGCCGAAATTCGCAAGCTCAACACCCGCCGCGGTGAGCTGGAGCGTGCGCTGGCCAGCCATGAAAATGACAACCAGCAGAGCCGCGTCCAGTTCGAGCAGGCGAAAGAGGGCGTTGCGGCGCTTAACCGCATCCTGCCGCGCCTGAACCTGCTGGCGGACGATACGCTCGCCGACCGCGTGGATGAAATTCAGGAACGACTGGACGAGGCGCAGGAAGCCGCGCGCTTTGTGCAGCAGCACGGCAATCAGCTGGCGAAGCTGGAGCCGATGGTTTCCGTTCTCCAGAGCGACCCGGAACAGTTTGAGCAGTTAAAAGAGGATTACGCCTGGTCACAGCAGGTGCAGCGCGAAGCGCGTCAGCAGGCCTTTGCCCTGACGGAAGTGGTGCAACGTCGCGCGCACTTCGGCTACTCCGATTCAGCAGAAATGCTGAGCGGGAACAGCGATCTTAATGAAAAGCTGCGCCAGCGCCTTGAGCAGGCGGAAGCGGAACGTACCCGCGCGCGCGAAGCGATGCGTACTCACGCCGCACAGCTGAGCCAGTACAGCCAGGTGATGGCGTCGTTGAAAAGCTCCTTCGACACCAAGAAAGAGCTGTTAAACGACCTGCATAAAGAGTTACAGGACATTGGCGTGCGCGCCGACAGCGGTGCAGAAGAGCGGGCACGTATTCGCCGCGATGAGCTGCATGCGCAGCTCAGCAACAACCGTGCGCGTCGTAATCAGCTGGAAAAAGCGCTGACCTTCTGTGAAGCGGAGATGGACAACCTGACGCGTCGCCTGCGCAAGCTGGAACGTGACTATCACGAGATGCGCGAGCAGGTTGTGACCGCGAAGGCGGGCTGGTGCGCGGTCATGCGCATGGTGAAAGACAATAACGTGGAGCGTCGTCTGCATCGCCGCGAGCTGGCGTATCTTTCGGCCGATGAACTGCGTTCTATGTCGGATAAGGCGCTGGGCGCGCTGCGTCTGGCGGTGGCGGATAACGAACACCTGCGCGACGTGCTGCGCATGTCCGAAGATCCGAAGCGTCCTGAGCGCAAAATCCAGTTCTTCGTGGCGGTGTATCAGCACTTACGCGAGCGTATTCGTCAGGACATCATCCGTACCGACGATCCGGTTGAAGCGATCGAACAGATGGAGATCGAGCTGGGCCGTCTGACGGAAGAGCTGACCTCCCGCGAGCAGAAGCTGGCAATCAGTTCCCGCAGCGTGGCGAATATTATTCGTAAAACCATTCAGCGCGAGCAGAACCGTATCCGTCAGCTGAACCAGGGCCTGCAAAGCGTGTCGTTTGGCCAGGTCAACAGCGTGCGTCTGAACGTGAACGTGCGCGAGGCGCACTCCACGCTGCTGGACGTGCTGTCTGAACAGCACGAGCAGCATCAGGATCTGTTCAACAGCAACCGCCTGACCTTCTCCGAAGCGCTGGCGAAGCTGTATCAGCGTCTGAATCCGCAGATTGACATGGGCCAGCGTACGCCGCAAACCATCGGCGAGGAGCTGCTGGACTACCGCAACTACCTGGAAATGGAGGTTGAGGTTAACCGCGGCTCTGACGGCTGGCTGCGCGCGGAATCCGGCGCGCTCTCTACCGGTGAAGCCATCGGTACCGGTATGTCGATTCTGGTGATGGTGGTGCAGAGCTGGGAAGATGAAGCGCGTCGTCTGCGCGGCAAAGACATCTCCCCATGCCGCCTGCTGTTCCTTGATGAAGCGGCGCGTCTCGATGCCCGCTCTATCGCCACGCTGTTTGAGCTTTGCGATCGTCTTGATATGCAGCTCATTATCGCGGCGCCGGAAAACATCAGTCCGGAAAAAGGGACGACCTATAAGCTGGTGCGTAAGGTGTTTCAGAACACCGAGCACGTGCACGTTGTTGGCCTGCGCGGCTTCGCACCGCAGCCGCCGGAATCCTTACCCGGCACGGCTGACGCCTCGTAAGGCGGCTCAGACAAAAGGCGGCGCGTATGCGCCGCTTTTTTTATTCACTTAACTTGTGTTCAGGGCTGCGTTATCTTTAAACTTCTTTACATAAGGTAAGGCAACAGCGTGTATGCCTTTCTATACTGAAGGAAAGCTCCAGAATAATGGGCATGTCGTGAAAAACAGGGGGCAAGGGATGTTGCTTAAGAAGAATCGTGGTCATCAGCTGTCTGCGCTGAGTTTATGCCTGACGGTGATGTTTGCTCCACTGTTTAGCGCTCAGGCCGATGAGCCTGAAATTGTACCGACTGACAGCTCCGCGACGATGGGCGCGCAGCCGACGTCGCTGTCGCAACCGCTGGATCAGTCTCCGGCGACGGCCATTATGGCCGGCATCAAACCGCTGCCGGAAGGCATCGACACGGAATCATTACGCCAGCAGCTGATGACCGGGCTGCCCTCGGGCTATACCCCCGCTTATATTAATCAGCTTACGCTGCTTTACGCCGCGCGCGACATGAAGCCGATGTGGGAAAATCGCGATGCGGTCCGTGCCTTCCAGCAGCAGCTGGCTGAAGTGGCGATTGCAGGTTTTCAGCCGCAGTTCACCACCTGGGTTGAGCTTCTGACCGACCCTGCCGTGACCGGGCAGGCGCGTGACGTGGTGCTGTCTGACGCCATGATGGGCTACTTACAGTTTGTGGCGGGCATTTCGGTGAACGGCAACCGCTGGCTATACAGCACTAAACCGTACAAGCTGGCGACGCCTGCGCTGTCCGTCATCAATCAGTGGCAACTGTCGCTCGATAACGGTGAACTACCGCGCTTTATCGCAAGCCTTGCGCCTGCCCATCCGCAATATGCCACGATGCATCAGTCGCTCCTTGAGCTGGTTGCGGATTCCCGCCCGTGGCCTCAGCTGCGTGGAACAGCAACGCTTCGTCCGGGGCAGTGGAGCAGCGATGTGCCTGCGATCCGCGAAATCATGAAACGGTCCGGCATGCTTGACGGCGGCCCTAAAATTGCCCTGCCAGGCGACGAGACGCAAAACGCGGTCGTCAGCCCGTCGGCGCCGGTCAAAGAGAAAACCGCCGTTGCGCAGAGCAATAAGCCCGCCGCTTACGATCGCGAGCTGGTTGCGGCGGTTAAGCAGTTCCAGGCTGCGCAGGGGCTGGGCGCCGACGGCGTGATTGGTCCATCCACCCGCGACTGGCTGAATGTCTCTCCGGCCCAGCGGGCAGGGGTGCTGGCGCTGAATATCCAGCGCTTGCGCTTGCTGCCGGGCACGTTATCCACCGGCATTATGGTTAACATTCCGGCCTACTCGCTGGTCTACTATCAGGACGGAAGCGAAGTGCTGGCGTCCCGTGTGATTGTAGGTCGACCTGACCGTAAAACGCCGATGATGAGCAGCGCGCTGAATAACGTGGTGGTTAACCCACCGTGGAACGTGCCGCCGACGCTGGCGCGCAAGGATATCCTGCCTAAGGTCTGGAATGACCCCGGTTATCTGGAGCGACACAACTATACGGTGATGCGCGGCTGGAACAGCAAAGAGACGATTGATCCCTGGATGGTCGACTGGTCAACGATTACCCCGTCGAACCTGCCGTTCCGTTTCCAGCAGGCACCGGGTGCGCATAACTCGCTGGGACGTTACAAATTCAATATGCCAAGCTCGGACGCTATCTATCTGCATGATACCCCGAACCATAATCTGTTCCAGAAAGACGCTCGCGCGCTCAGTTCTGGCTGCGTTCGCGTGAATAAGGCCTCGGAGCTGGCGAATATGCTGTTGCAGGATGCAGGCTGGAACGATACGCGGATATCAGATGCCCTGAAGCAGGGGGATACGCGTTACGTCAATATCCGCCACAATATCCCGGTCAATCTTTACTATCTGACGGCGTTTGTGGGGGCAGACGGACGTACCCAGTATCGTACAGATATTTACAATTATGATCTGACAGCGCGATCCGGCGCACAAATCTTGCCAAAAGCGGAACAATTAATCAGGTAAATGAAGTAGTTCGGTGAAAATGATTGTCGTAAGTTATGGTGAATATAAGGCGATCTGTCTGCAAGCCCCGTATTCACTGGGGTTGGGCGCCTTGACGTAGCAGGTTTTGCCAGTTATGGTGCCCTTCGTGCGCTAAGCATATTGACAATTTCTTTTACCTGTAGACCTGATTATCATGGACAAATTTGACGCTAATCGCCGCAAATTGCTGGCGTTAGGTGGCGTTGCGCTGGGCGCAGCTGCCATCCTTCCGACGCCAGCATTTGCCACCCTCTCGACACCTAGTCCGCGTATTTTAACGCTCAACAATCTGCATACTGGTGAGACGCTTAAAGCGGAGTTTTTCGATGGCAGAGGCTATATTCAGGATGAATTAGCAAGACTCAACCATTTTTTCCGTGATTTCCGCGCGAACAAAATCAAAGCCATCGATCCTGGATTATTCGATCAGCTTTACCGCTTGCAGGGACTGCTGGGGACCAAAAGGCCGGTGCAGCTCATTTCTGGCTATCGCTCTCTGGATACCAACAATGAACTGCGCGCCCACAGCCGTGGGGTAGCGAAAAAAAGCTATCACACGAAAGGGCAGGCGATGGATTTCCATATTGAAGGCGTTTCGTTAGCCAATATTCGCAAAGCGGCGTTATCTATGCGCGCAGGTGGTGTAGGATACTACCCACGTAGCAACTTTGTGCATATTGATACCGGGCCGGTTCGGCACTGGTAATAACGAAACACAGGAGCAGTATGAACTATCGTATTATTCCGGTTACCGCGTTCTCACAGAACTGTTCATTGATCTGGTGTGAACAAACTAAACTGGCCGCGCTTGTCGATCCCGGCGGAGACGCTGAGACAATCAAGCAGGAAGTCGCTGCCAGCGGTGTAACGCTGATGCAGATTTTACTGACCCATGGTCATCTCGACCATGTGGGTGCAGCGGCTGAACTGGCTGAACACTACGGTGTGCCGATTATCGGCCCGGAAAAAGAAGATGAGTTCTGGCTACAGGGATTACCTGCTCAAAGCCGTATGTTTGGCCTGGAAGACTGTCAGCCATTGACACCTGACCGCTGGCTGAACGAAGGCGATCGCGTTAACGTAGGGAATGTGACTTTACAGGTGTTGCATTGCCCGGGGCATACGCCCGGTCATATCGTCTTCTTTGATGACTCGTCGCGTCTGCTGATTTCGGGTGACGTGATTTTCAAAGGGGGCGTAGGACGCAGTGATTTCCCACGCGGCGATCACGGTCAGCTGATTCAGTCGATTAAGCAGAAGTTATTGCCGTTAGGTGATGACGTGACGTTTATTCCCGGCCACGGTCCGAAGTCGACGCTGGGCGATGAGCGGTTGCATAACCCGTTCCTTCAGGATGAAATGCCCGTCTGGTAAACCCGGTTAAATAAAAAAAGCCTGCATGATGCAGGCTTTTTTGTGGGTGCTGGTTACAGCACTGCGACAATGGCTTCGCACAGTGGTGCCATGTTGTCAGGCGTCATGCCTGCAACGTTCACGCGACCAGAGGCAACGGCATACACGCCAAACTCTTCACGCAGGCGCAGCACCTGCTCTTTGGTCAGGCCGCTGAAGGAGAACATGCCGTTCTGCTTGATGATGAAGCTGAAATCACGGTTAGCGCCTTTCTCTGCCAGCGTGTTCACAAACAGCAGACGCATGCGCTGAATGCGCTGACGCATATCGTTCAGCTCTTGTTCCCAGATTGCGCGCAGCGCATCGTTGCTCAGGATCGTCGCAACGACAGACGCACCGTGTGCCGGTGGGTTGGAGTAGTTAGCGCGGATCACGGACTTCATCTGGCTGAATGCGCGATCGACGGTTGCTTCGTCAGCAGCCACCAGCGTACAGGCACCGACGCGCTCGTTATACAGGCCAAAGTTCTTGGAGTAGGAGCTTGCGACAATCAGTTCCTGATGCACTGCGGCGAAAGCGCGCAGGCCTTCAGCATCTTCTTCCAGACCACGGGCAAAGCCCTGGTAAGCGAAGTCGAACAGCGGCAGCCAGCCTTTTTCTACAGACAGCTTAGCCAGCTGTTCCCACTGCTCAAGCGTAGGATCGATACCGGTTGGGTTATGGCAACAGCCGTGGAACAGCACCACATCGCCCGCCTGGGCTTCGCTCAGGCTAGCCAGCAGGCCGTCGAAGTCCAGCGCGTGGTTTGCCGCGTCGTAATAGGCATATTCACGCACTTCCAGACCCGCGGAGTTGAACACGCTCTTGTGGTTCGGCCAGCTTGGGTTGCTTACCCACACGCGCTTGACGGAGGTGTTTTTCGCCAGAAAATCTGCCGCCACGCGCAGTGCGCCGGTACCGCCAGGGGTCTGCGCCGTGCGGGCGCGTTTTTCGCTCACAATGGTGCTGCCTTTGCCGAACAGCAGCTCCTGGGTGCAGCGACCAAATTCAGGAATACCATCAATACCGAGGTAGTTTTTGGTGGTTTCGTTTTCCAGCAGATACTGCTCAGCTTTTTTAACGCTGGTCAGTACCGGAGTCTTGCCGGTTTCATCTTTATATACACCAATACCCAGGTTGATTTTGCCAGGGCGGTCGTCGGCACGAAACAGATCGGCCAGGCCCAGAATTGGGTCGGCAGGAGCGGCAGTAATGTTCTCAAACATGACGAAGTTCCATTGTGATTACAGAAGTGAAATCCGCTATCAGGTTAACGGTAGATTTACAAAATGCCAACCGTTTGCGACGAAAAGCGTGCGGCTTTTCAAAAGTCGCTATTTTTTTCTCTCAGGAATAAAAAAACAGGGCCGAAGCCCTGTTCATTAAGCATAGAACAATGAGGTGTGTTGATTAGAACTGGTAAACCAGACCCAGAGCCACGATGTCATCATTGTTGATGCCCAGCTTGTTGTCGTCTTTCAGCTGGTTGATCTGGTAGTCAACATAGGTGGACATGTTTTTGTTGAAGTAGTAGGTCGCACCGATATCGATGTAGTTGATGTAGTCTTCGTCACCGATATTTTCTACGTCTTTCGCTTTAGATTTGTAGTAAGCGATGGACGGACGCAGGCCGAAGTCGAACTGGTACTGAGCCACAACGGAGAAGTCCTGAGATTTGTTAGCGAAACCTCTGTTGCTCAGGCGCGCTGCGTTACGCATTTCGCCGTATACCGCTGCCAGGTAGATGTTGTTCGCGTCGTATTTCAGACCGGTAGCCCACTGCTCAGCTTTGTCGCCTTTACCCCAGTCCAGGGTCTGCTGGTTGTTGGTACGGTCAGCTGCGCCGTAAGCACCCACGATGCCGAAGCCTTCGTAGTCATAGCTCAGAGAGGTCGCCCAGCCGTCGCCGTTAGAACGTACTGCGATATCACGCTCGTTCTTGCCCAGGTACTGAACGCCAAAGTTCAGACCATCAACCAGGCCGAAGAAGTTGCTGTTACGGTAAGTCGCCAGACCACCGGTACGGCCAGAGAAGAAGTTATCGGTTGCGCCGGTGTCACCACCGAACTCAGGCAGCATATCGGTGATGCCGATTGCGTCATAGACCAGGCCGTAGTTACGACCGTAGTCGAAGGAGCCTGCATCGCCGAATTTCAGACCTGCGAATGCCAGACGGGTTTTGTTGCCGTTCTGTGCATCTGCGCCTTCAGAGTTGTTACCCTGGAAGTTGTATTCCCACTGACCATAACCGGTCAGCTGATCGTTGATCTGCGTTTCGCCTTTGAAACCCAGACGCGCGTAAGTGTTATCGCCATTGCTGCCGTCATTATCAGAGAAGTAATGCAGGCCAACTGCTTTCCCGTAAAGATCTAATTTGTTGCCGTCTTTGTTATAGATTTCAGCAGCGTTTGCTGCACCGGCTACCAGCAGGGCAGGGACTACCACTGCCAGGATATTGCGCTTCATCATTATTTATTACCCTCATTGGTTTTTTTATGACACTCGCCACTGCCGTCAATAAATTCTGTCAATAAATATTTCCGGAACTATTGATGAGAGTTAGGTGTCTTTATGTGTCTGACAGGCATCTTTCCATTCATAGAAGCGTTTCGCTACACTGAAAGTGCTACAATCTTCAAGATTCAGTTACAAAAAGAAAATATGTGTAACTAAATATGTATTTTTGGGAACTTTGTGAAGCACCTCAAATTTCAGCGCAGTCTGGTGAATAAAACATCCGCTTTATTCTTATATATATGATTTCCTTATGTTTAATTTAGCTAAAGGCCTTTCCTATAAACAGAAGTTAAACGGGTCATTTTTTCTTATGATCGGCAAAAGCCGTCCAGATGGCTAAGAGGTTGATTGTTTTTTGTGCTATTACATAAGAATTGCTTTAGGCGCAATAAGAATGGGGTTATTTTTTTGTCGCCAGATGTTTCGTGGAAACAAAACGTAACAGATAGAGGTTATTGCGGGGTTGTGGTTTAAAGATGCTTACTTTTGACTGACGAAAACTGACGTTGCAGGATAAAATAATGGCCAGCAAGTGCTGGCCATTATTGATGTGGACGGTTAGAAGCTTGCGTTACGCGGCGTGCGTGGGAATGGAATCACATCACGTACGTTCTGAACGCCTGTCACGTAGGCAATCAGACGCTCGAAGCCCAGGCCGAAGCCGGAGTGCGGCACAGTGCCGTAGCGGCGCAGGTCGCGATACCAGCTGTAGTCCGCCGGGTTCAGACCCATCTCCTGCATACGCGCGTCCAGCACGTCCAGACGCTCTTCACGCTGGGAACCACCGATGATTTCGCCGATGCCCGGTGCCAGTACGTCCATCGCAGCAACGGTTTTACCGTCTTCGTTAAGGCGCATATAGAACGCCTTAATGTCTTTCGGATAGTTTTTCACCACAACCGGTGCTTTGAAGTGCTTCTCTGCCAGATAACGTTCGTGCTCGGAGGAGAGATCCACGCCCCAGTAAACCGGGTTCTCGAATTTCTCACCGCATTTTTCCAGGATAGCGACCGCATCGGTGTAGTCCACCTGCGCGAAGTCTGCGGAAACGAAGCGCTCAAGACGGGCGATGGCGTCGTTATCGACACGCTCAGCGAAGAATTTCATGTCGTCTGCGCGCTCTTCGAGAACCGCTTTGAACACGTATTTCAGCATCGCTTCTGCCAGGCCTGCCACGTCATTCAGATCGGCAAAGGCCACTTCCGGCTCCAGCATCCAGAATTCCGCCAGGTGACGGCTGGTATTGGAGTTTTCCGCACGGAAGGTTGGGCCGAAGGTGTAGATCTTAGACAGCGCACAGGCGTAGGTTTCGCCGTTCAGCTGGCCGGAAACCGTCAGGAAGGCTTCTTTACCAAAGAAGTCTTTGTCGTAATCGACTTTACCTTCCGGCGTACGCGGCAGGTTTTCCATATCCAGCGTTGAAACGCGGAACATTTCGCCTGCACCTTCGGTATCAGAGGCCGTGATCAGCGGGGTAGAAACCCAGAAGTAACCCTGCTCGTCAAAGAAGCGATGCAGCGCCTGCGCCAGCGTATGACGCACGCGCGCAACCGCACCAATCAGGTTGGTGCGCGGACGCAGGTGCGCGACTTCACGCAGATATTCAATACTGTGACGCTTTGCAGCCATCGGATAGGTGTCCGGATCTTCAACCCAGCCGGTCACTTCCACCGAGGTCGCCTGAATTTCGTAGCTCTGACCCTGGCCCGGAGAGGCCACCACAACACCGGTGACGATCACGGAACAGCCTGTTGTCAGGTGCAGAACGTCATCATTGTAATTGGGCAGAGAATTATTAATGACGGCCTGTACAGGATCAAAGCAGGAACCGTCATAGACGGCGAGGAAGGAGATGCCAGCTTTAGAATCTCGGCGAGTACGCACCCATCCGCGCACGGTGACCTCCTGGTCAACGGCGACACGGCCCTGGAGTACGTCGGCTACAGGCACAACGCTCATAATATTCTCTCTGTTAATAGTCGGAAAAAATAAACACTTGTCCGCCCTTATTGGGGGGATATCTATGTTACCTGCCATCCGCTATCAGACAAGTAAATTTCACCGTCTTGAGAGAAGAAATAAGAAATAAATAAGAGAAGGGGAGCCATGAAGGCTCCCCGAAGCGGTTAACTGGCTTTTTTGACCTGAGGCAGATCGAAGGCTTTGCGTAATGCGCGAACAAACGCTTTGTCATGGCAGATGGTTTTGCCCGGGCTGTCGGAGAGCTTCGCGACCGGCTTACCGTTACATTCCACCAGTTTTATAACGATGTTCAGCGGTTTCACCTGAGGAATATCGCAGGTTAACCGCGTACCAATCCCAAAACTCAAGTTCACCCGGGAAGAGAAGTGACGATAAAGGTCGATCGCTTTCGCCAGGTCAAGGTTATCGGAGAAGACCAGCACCTTACTCATTGGGTCGATACCCAGCTTTTCGTAATGGGCAATGGCTTTCTCACCCCATTCAACCGGATCCCCGGAATCATGGCGTAACCCCTGGTAGCGTTCGGCAAACTCAGGGCCAAAGTCGCGCAGGAACGCGTCCATGGTAATGCAGTCGGTAAGGGCAATACCCAGCCGATCCGGGTATTCATCAAGCCACGCGGCGAGGGCGGCGCGCTGGCTGTTGGCGAGGTCTGGGCTGATCTGCTGGTGCGCCTGGAACCATTCGTGTGCCTGGGTGCCCATCGGCGTTAAATCAAGACGACGCGCCAGATCGTAGTTACTGGTGCCAACGAACCACGGCTCTTGTTGCAGACGTCTGACGATGGCTTCCTGGACCTCGCGAGAGAAGCGGCGGCGCGTGCCAAAGTCCATCAGACGGAATCGGGACATATCCAGCCCTTCGGTCAGTTGGTTAAACTCAACCAGTTTATTTTCCAGAGCGGCAACGGCCTGCGTCACACCGGTTTCAGGGGAGCGATAGCGGTGGGCCAGCTCGCTGATCACTGCCAGAAGCGGCACTTCCCACATGATCACTTCGCGCCACGGACCGGTCAGGCGAATGTCCAGCTTGCCGTTATCATTGGTGACGGTGACCTGTTCCGGCTTATAGCGGAAGTCGCGCAGCCAGTTCAGATAGTCCGCTTTAAAGAAAGGCAGGCCAGAAAGCCATTGATATTCGTCATCGGTGAGCGCCAGATGTTGCATGGCATCGACCTGTTCACGAATGGAATCTGCGTAGATACCCAGCAAGTCGTCACCCCGGCAGCGAAATTCCGCCGCAACATGAACATCATGATAGTGGTGAAACACGGCTTGCTGCATATGCAGCTTGTACGCATCGGTATCCAGCAACGTATGCAGAACCGGAGAAGCGAATTGAGTCATAGGTGCGCTGTAGCATCCTCTCACGGGAGCGTTTAGTACAATAAACAACTCCGGAGTATACCCTGTTTAGTGATTTATTGAACCCCGATCACAACATAAGCACACTTTATGGTCGAGAGCATTTCGTGCCCTGTGTTACAAAAATGTAGCTAAAAAGGGCGTTGTGCCTGAAAAGATGAACATTCTGCATAGCGCGTTTTACACAACAGGAATATATTGAATCGTTACTCGACAAACGATGCATAAGGTTTTCTATGACACAACAGCCACAAGCTAAATACCGCCACGACTACCGTGCGCCGGAATACCTGATAAGCGATATCGATCTGACCTTCGACCTGGATGCCACAAAAACCGTCGTGACGGCGGTAAGTCAGGTGACGCGCCAGAGCGCGACAGCCGTGCCGCTGCGTCTGGATGGTGAAGACCTGACGCTGGTTTCCCTGCATATTAATGATGAAGCCTGGTCAGACTATAAAGAAGAAGGCAACCAGCTGGTCATCGACAACCTGCCGGAACGCTTTACGCTGCGCATCGTGAATGAAATCAGCCCCGCCGCCAATACCGCGCTGGAAGGGCTTTACCAGTCAGGCGTGGCCCTGTGCACCCAGTGCGAAGCCGAGGGTTTCCGCCACATTACCTGGTATCTGGATCGTCCGGACGTGCTGGCGCGCTTTACCACTAAAATTATTGCCGACAAAACGCTGTACCCGTACCTGCTCTCCAACGGCAACCGTATTGGCGAAGGGGAACTTGAGAACGGCCGTCACTGGGTGCAGTGGCAGGATCCGTTCCCGAAACCATGCTATCTGTTTGCGCTGGTGGCGGGAGATTTCGATGTTCTGCGCGACACCTTCAAAACGCGTTCTGGCCGTGAAGTCGCGCTGGAGCTGTTCGTCGATCGTGGCAACCTCGACCGCGCGCCATGGGCAATGACCTCCCTCATTAACTCCATGAAGTGGGATGAAACGCGCTTTGGCCTCGAATATGACCTCGACATTTATATGATCGTGGCTGTCGATTTCTTCAACATGGGCGCGATGGAGAATAAAGGTCTTAACATCTTTAACTCCAAATACGTGCTGGCGCGCACCGATACCGCAACGGATAAAGATTACCTCGATATTGAACGTGTTATCGGCCATGAGTATTTCCACAACTGGACCGGGAACCGCGTCACCTGCCGCGACTGGTTCCAGCTGAGTCTGAAAGAGGGCTTAACCGTTTTCCGCGATCAGGAGTTCAGCTCCGATCTGGGATCGCGGGCGGTGAACCGCATCAATAACGTGCGTACCATGCGTGGCCTCCAGTTCGCAGAAGACGCCAGCCCAATGGCGCACCCGATCCGCCCGGATAAAGTCATCGAGATGAATAACTTCTACACCCTGACGGTGTATGAAAAAGGCGCTGAAATTATCCGCATGATCCACACCCTGCTGGGTGAAGAGAACTTCCAGAAAGGGATGCAGCTCTACTTTGAACGCCACGACGGCAGCGCGGCCACCTGCGACGATTTCGTCCAGGCGATGGAAGACGCGTCCAACGTGGATCTCTCGCACTTCCGCCGCTGGTACAGCCAGGCCGGCACGCCGATTGTGACCGTCAAAGACGACTACAACCCGGAAACCGAGCAGTACACGCTGACCATCAGCCAGCGCACGCCGCCTACGGCCGAGCAGGAAGAGAAATATCCGCTTCACATTCCGTTCAGCGTGGAGCTGTACGACAACGAAGGCAACGTGATCCCGTTACAGAAGGGCGGTCATCCGGTACACAACGTACTGAATGTGACCCAGGCAGAGCAGACCTTTATCTTCGATAACGTCTACTTCCAGCCCGTGCCAGCACTGCTGTGCGAGTTTTCCGCGCCGGTTAAACTCGAGTACAAGTGGAGCGATCAGCAGCTGACGTTCCTGATGCGTCACGCGCGCAACGATTTCTCGCGCTGGGATGCGGCACAAAGCCTGCTGGCGACCTACATCAAGCTGAACGTGAACCGTTACCAGCAGGGCCAGCCGCTGACATTGCCGGTTCATGTGGCAGACGCCTTCCGTGCCATCCTGCTGGATGAGAAAATTGACCCGGCGCTGGCGGCTGAAATTCTGACGCTGCCGTCCGCGACTGAAATCGCCGAGCTGTTTGACATCATTGATCCCATTGCGATCGTGGCGGTGCGCGAAGCGCTGACCCGCACGCTGGCGACCGAGCTGGCGGACGAGTTCCTGGCGATTTACAACGCCAACAAGCTGGACGCGTACCGTGTGGAGCATGCGGATATCGGCAAGCGTACCCTGCGCAATACCTGCCTGCGCTATCTGGCGTTTGGTGAGGCAGAGCTGGCGAACACGCTGGTGAGCAAGCAGTACCATGAGGCCGATAACATGACGGATGCGCTGGCCGCACTGGCTGCAAGCGTTGCCGCCGAGCTGCCGTGCCGCGATGCGCTGATGCAGGAGTACGACGACAGGTGGCATCAGGATGGTCTGGTAATGGACAAGTGGTTCATCCTTCAGGCCACCAGCCCGGCAGCCGATGTGCTCAGCAACGTACGCAGCCTGCTGAAGCACCGTTCGTTCACCATGAGCAACCCGAACCGCGTCCGCTCGCTGATTGGCGCGTTTGCCAGCAGCAACCCGGCAGCGTTCCACGCCGAAGACGGCAGCGGATATCAGTTCATGGTTGAAATGCTGACCGAGCTGAACAGCCGTAACCCGCAGGTGGCGTCTCGTCTGATTGAGCCGCTGATCCGCCTGAAACGCTACGATGCACAGCGCCAGGCGAAAATGCGCGCCGCGCTTGAGCAGCTGAAAGGGCTGGAAAACCTGTCTGGCGATCTGTACGAGAAGATTGCGAAGGCGCTGGCCTGATGTAAAAAAAGCCCGGTGGCGCTACGCTTACCGGGCCTACGTGGAGTAGCGGGGCATCGGTTTTCTCCCTCTCCCTGTGGGAGAGTGCATCAGGCATTAGCCTTAATCAATGCCCGTTCACTCACTCCACGTTTCATCACTCTATCCAGCACTTCCGCCTCCAGCTCCGCCAGTCTCGCTGACCCCACCCGGCGAGGGCGTGGAATATCCACCATCAGATCCAGCCCGATTTTTCCCTCTTCTATTAACAGCACCCGGTCGGCCATCGCCACGGCTTCGCTGACGTCATGCGTCACCAGCAGCACCGTAAAGCCGTGCGCTTTCCAGAGCGATTCAATCAAATCCTGCATCTCGATCCGCGTCAGGGCGTCGAGGGCGCCGAGCGGTTCATCAAGCAGCAACAGGCCCGGACGATGAATCAGCGCGCGCGCCAGCGCCACGCGCTGCTTCTGTCCTCCCGACAGTGCGGCGGGCCACTCTCCCGCACGATTCTCCAGCCCGACCGCGGCGAGTGCCTGTCGGGCTTCCTCCTGCCAGCTGCCCTTCAGGCCCAGTCCGACGTTATCCATCACCGTTTTCCACGGCAGCAGACGCGCGTCCTGAAACATCATGCGCGTATCATCCTGAATAGTGGCCAGCGGCGTGGTGCCCGCCAGAATGTCGCCGCCGTTGGGGGCTTCCAGCCCGGCTAAAAGACGCAGCAGAGTACTTTTGCCGCCACCGCTGCGTCCGACAACGGCCACAAACTGTCCGGCAGGGATATGCAGATCCAGTGCATTCAGAATGGTGTTTTCGCCGTAGCGTTTGGTCACGCCGTTCAGCAGTAACGGTGTCCCCTGGTTCAGTCGTGCAGTATTCATGCTTTCGCCTCCTGAGCGGTATAGGCCGGGTTCCAGCGCAGCCAGCTACGTTCCAGCCACTGGGCGCTGACGTCCGCCAGCTTGCCGAGCAGGGCATAAAGGATAATGGCAACCACCACCACGTCCGTTTGCAGGAACTCGCGGGCGTTCATCGCCAGATAACCAATGCCGGAGTTTGCCGAAATGGTTTCCGCCACGATCAGGGTGAGCCACATCAGGCCGAGCGCAAAACGTACGCCGACCATAATGGAGGGCAGGGCGCCCGGCAGGATCACATGGATAAACAGAGCAAAACCCGACAGGCCATAGCTGCGGGCCATCTCAACCAGCCCGCGATCGATATTGCGGATCCCATGCCAGGTATTGATATAAATCGGGAACAACGTCCCCAGCGCCACGAGGAAGATTTTGGCGCTCTCATCAATGCCAAACCACAGGATAACCAGCGGGATCAGCGCCAGATGCGGCACGTTACGCAGCATCTGAACGGAGGTATCCAGCAGCCGCTCGCCCCAGCGGGACAGGCCGCTGATGAGCCCCAGGGTCAGGCCGATGCTGCCGCCAATCGAAAAGCCGATGACGGCGCGCCAGGAGCTGATAGCCAGATGCTGCCACAGCTCACCGCTGGCGCTGAGCGACCAGAACGCTTCCACAACGCCTTCCGGCGAGGGCAAAATGCGGCTCGACAGCCAGCCGGTTGACGACGCTAGCTGCCAGACGAGGACAATGCCGACGGGCAGAAACCACGGCGCGGCGCGCAGCAGCCATTTTTGTGCGATTGCAGACATGGCGGCTCCTTAGCTTTGCGCGACTTTTCTCGGGATAAACGCGTTTGCCACGGCTTCACCCTGCAACTGAAGCTGACGCGGCTGCGGAATTTCCGGGATAGCGACATCCAGATGCGGGAACAGCAGTTCACCCACCTTATACGCCTCTTCCAGATGCGGATAGCCGGAGAGGATAAAGCTGTCGATTCCCAGCTCCGCATATTCATTAATGCGTGCCGCCACGGTTGGACCGTCGCCCACCAGCGCCGTACCGGCGCCGCCGCGCACCAGTCCCACACCGGCCCACAGGTTTGGGCTAATCTCCAGATTCTCGCGCTTGCCGTTGTGCAGGGAGGCCATTCGGTGCTGGCCTACGGAGTCGGTTTTGGCAAAGGCGGCCTGTGCTTTGGCGATGGTGTCGTCGTCCAGATGAGCGATCAGACGGTCTGCGGCTTGCCAGGCCTCGTCGTTGGTTTCGCGTACAATCACATGCAGGCGAATACCGAAGCGTACCTTACGACCGTGTTCTGCGGCTTTAGCGCGTACCTGGGCAATTTTCTCTTTGACCAGCTCCGGCGGCTCGCCCCAGGTCAGATAGAGTTCGACCTGCTCGGCCGCCAGCGCCTGCGCCACGTCAGACGATCCGCCGAAATAGAGGGGAGGGCGCGGCTGCTGTACCGGCGGGAAGTAGAGCTTCGCATCGCGAACGTGGATATGTTTTCCTTCGAAGGTAACGGTTTCCCCTTCCAGCAGACGCCGCCAGACGCGGGTGAACTCTGCGGAAGCTTCATAACGCTCGGTATGATCGAGGAAGACGCCGTCGCCCGCCAGCTCCTGCGGATCGCTGCCCGTCACCAGGTTGAACAGCGCGCGTCCGTTAGATAGCCTGTCCAGCGTTGCCGCCTGGCGCGCCGCGACGGTGGGAGACACTACGCTCGGGCGCAAGGCTACCAGGAACTTCAGGCGCTGGGTGACGGGGATCATGGATGCGGCAACCAGCCACGCATCCTCACATGAGCGGCCCGTCGGGATCAGCACCCCGGTAAAACCGATGCGGTCTGCCGCCTGGGCGATCTGCTGTAGATAGCCGTGATCGACCGGGCGGGCGCCTTCTTCTGTACCAAGATAGTGTCCATCACCGTGAGTGGGTAAAAACCAGAAAAGATTCAGACTCATGATTTTTTTCCTTCAATGCCAGCGGGTTGCCAGATGCGTTCGCGAATATTCACCTGCTTTGGAACCAGGCGGTTTTGATAAAAGAGATCGGCCGTTTGTTGCTGAAGCGCGGCAACGTGGGCGTTAACCGGCGCAATGGTGGTGGGTGGACGATGGTCAAGATACGTGGCGATCACCGGTTCAGGTAAGCCCATGGTTTTTGCCAGCAACGTGATGCTCTGCTGACGCTGGCTCTGGGTCAGCGCATCGGCCTGGGTAAAGGTATCCAGCACCTGCTGAATAAAGGCGCCATTTTTCTCTGCGTACGGACGTGCCGCCAGGTAGAACGAACCGGTCTGCTTCAGGGTGGTGCCGTCTTTCAGCACCCTTACCCCGCCCTGCAACAGCGCGGCGGAGTAGTACGGATCCCAGATTGCCCAGGCATCGACGTTCTTCTGCTGAAACGCCGCGCGCGCATCGGCAGGCGTCAGGTATACGGGCTGGATATCGGTGAATTTAAGGCCGGCTTCCTGCAACGCGCGCAGCAGCAGGTTGTGCGAGCTGGAACCTTTCTGGAATGCAACCTTATGGCCTTTAAGATCGGCGACGCTTTTAATATCGCTGTTTTCCGGTACCAGGATCACCTCTGCCTTCGGCTTGGCGGGCTCAACGCCAACGTAAACCAGATCCGCCCCGGCAGCCTGAGCAAAGATAGGCGGGATATCACCGGTGCTGCCTAAATCAATACTCCCGACGTTCAGCGCCTCCAGCATCTGTGGCCCGGCGGGAAACTCGACCCAGGAAAATGTGGTCTCCGGAAAGCGCGTCTCCAGCAGCGCATGGCTTTTCGCCAGCACCATGCTGACGCTGCCTTTCTGATAACCGATACGCAGGCTCTCCGGCGCGGTCTCCGCCGCCTGAGCCAGTGACGCCACTGCCAGCAGACCTGCCAGCCCGATACGGGTAACGGTTTTAAACATGGGCCACTCCTTGTGATTGATGACTTGCCGCTGCGTGACGATCCCGGCGGTTCAGGGCATGCCAGAAGGTTTCAAGCGCGCCGTCGAGGCGGGTTTGCAGGTTCGGCGTAAAATGCGGTTTATGCTGGTAATCAATCACCTGTGAGTCGTCAGCGAACACGCCATGAAGGATCTCCTGGGCTTTCAGCGCGTTCAGAACCGGCTTAAGGGCATAATCTACCGCCAGCAAATGGGCGACCGTGCCGCCCGTGGCCAGCGGCAGGACGACCTTGCCGTCCAGCGCGCGTTCGGGTAGCAGATCGAGCAGCGTTTTCAGCGCACCGGAAAAAGAGGCTTTATAAATCGGTGTCGCGACGATCAGCCCGTCAGCACTCTTAAACTGTTCGATCAGGGTTTTCAGCGCCGGGCTGTCGAAACGGGCGTAGAGCAGATCTTCAGGCGCGAAATTGTGTAAATTCCAGTGACACACTTCCACATCCAGAGCATTAAGCTTTTCGCGAGCGTATTCCAGCAGAGCGCTGGAGCGAGAGGGGAAGCGTGGGCTTCCGGCCAGAGTAATGACGCGCATGGTTGCTCCTTATAACTAATTGTTTGCTTTTATCTAACATTCATAACAATTTTCAGGAGTGTGACATTGCGTGGTTATTCCACTAAATGATTTATCCTTAGGATGAATGCCGAAAAATGCATAAGAAGCTTGCCGATAAGTAAACGATTGCGTTTTAAACGGCTTTTTTTGCCACAGGTCAATTCCCTTTCCGGGCGGGATCGCACATAATCCCCTCCCGGTTTGCACACCGGGAATCCAGGAGAGTTCATGTACTACCCCTTCGTTCGTAAAGCCCTTTTCCAGCTCGATCCTGAGCGCGCTCATGAATTTACATTTCAGCAGTTACGCCGTATTACAGGAACGCCTCTGGCCGCGCTGGTGCGTCAAAACGTGCCGGAAAAACCCGTTCAGTGCATGGGCCTGACGTTCAAAAATCCACTGGGCCTGGCGGCCGGTCTGGATAAAAATGGCGAATGCATTGATGCACTCGGTGCGATGGGCTTTGGCTCGATCGAAATCGGGACGGTGACGCCGCGCCCGCAGCCGGGAAATGACAAGCCGCGTCTGTTCCGCCTGGTTGAAGCCGAGGGGCTGATCAACCGCATGGGCTTTAATAACCTTGGCGTCGATCGTCTGGTTGAGAACGTAAAAAAAGCCCATTTTGATGGCGTGCTGGGTATTAATATCGGCAAAAATAAAGACACCCCAGTCGAGCAGGGTAAAGATGACTATCTGATTTGTATGGAAAAAGTCTATGCCTATGCAGGTTATATCGCGGTGAATATATCATCGCCTAACACCCCAGGGCTGCGTTCATTACAATATGGCGAAGCGCTCGACGATCTTCTTAGCGCCATTAAAAATAAACAAACGGCGCTACAGGCGATCCACCATAAATATGTCCCGGTCGCGGTTAAGATCGCCCCGGATCTTTCGGTTGAAGAATTGATCCAGGTTGCCGACAGTTTAGTTCGCCATAATATTGACGGTGTGATTGCGACCAATACAACCCTCGACCGTTCCCTCGTTCAGGGAATGAAAAACTGTGACGAAGCGGGTGGATTAAGCGGACGTCCGGTTCAATTAAAGAGCACTGAAATTATTCGCGCACTGTCTGCGGAATTAAAAGGCCAGCTGCCGATTATTGGCGTGGGCGGCATTGATTCTGTCATTGCTGCACGTGAGAAGATGGCGGCTGGTGCATCACTGGTGCAAATTTATTCCGGCTTTATTTTCAAAGGGCCGCCGTTGATTAAAGAAATCGTCACGCATATCTAATCTTTTCTCTTAATCAGACAACCAGGGCTTTATTTCCAGCCCTGGTTGTTTTATATTCCGTCATTGTTGCTTATTTAGACATTATAGTCTTTTATTACTAGTGTTATAAGCGAAGCGGCAAACAGGACATTTTTAGTACAGGACGTTTTGGGGACGGGAGAGAAACATGCGAATTAAACCTGACGATAACTGGCGCTGGTATTTTTGTGAAGAGCATGACCGCATGATGCTCGACTTAGCCAATGGCATGTTGTTTCGTTCTCGTTTTGCGCGCCGAATGTTAACCCCAGACGCGTTTGCTCCTTCAGGCTTTTGCGTTGACGACGCTGCGCTCTATTTCTCTTTCGAAGAAAAATGCCGCGACTTCGATCTCTCCAAAGAACAGCGCGCTGAACTGGTTTTAAATGCGCTGGTGGCGATCCGTTTCCTGAAACCACAAATGCCGAAAAGCTGGCATTTCCTCGCGCACGGCATGAGCTGGACCCCGGCTACCGGCGATGCGGCAAGCGTCAATCTGAGCGATACCGAAGAAGAGGTGAATTTGCTGGTGGTTGAACCCGGTGAAAACGCCGCGCTCTGCCTGCTAGCCCAACCCGGCGTGACCATTGCCGGGCGAGTGATGCAGTTAGGCGACGCCATCAAAGTGATGAATGACAGGCTGAAGCCACAGCTGCGCGTCGATGCCTTCAGCCTCGAGCAGGCGGTTTAAGCTTCGAGCTGTACGCTCGTTTTTGGCACACAGCTACAGCACAGGATCGTGCCATCGTTGCCAATCGCAGATTTCTTCAGGGCACTCACTTCACCATCGACCAGTTTAATGCGACAGCATCCGCAGATCCCCGCGCGACAGGAATACGGTACGCGGATCCCGGCCTGCTCCAGCTGCTCCAGTAGCACCTGCTGATTATTGCCACGAATGACCTTGCCTTCCCAGTGAATATCCACCGCAGCGGCGACGTTTGTCTCAGGGGCGGCCATTTCATCTTGCTGGCCTGCGCCGTACACTCGTGCAGGCCCGCGAGTCAGAATTTCGACCTCGTCGCCCACGCGGATCACGCCGCTTGAGCGGGGGATCAGGTTCTGGCCGAAGTCGACATCACCCTTATCCTGCGCGGTACGAAATGACTGCAAGGTTTTCAGCGGTTCGCCGGAAGGGTGTTTCTGGCCTTTCTCCGGGCTTACGGTGGTGAAAATACAGCGGCTGCACGGCTTCACGACATCAAAAATAACGCTGCCGATGCGGATGACTTTCCAGGTATCTTCATCCCAGGCGTCCGCGCCGGTCACCACCAGATTTGGGCGGAACTGCTCCATCTGCACGCTGGCTTTGCAGCGGTGCTGTAGATCACGCAGCGAGGCCTCGCTGGTCAGCAGGAAGGGAAATCCATCCGCGAAGGAGAGGGGAACCGCGTCGTGGCGTTTTACGCGACGGGTCAGCGCGGGTCCAACCCAGCGCAGCTGAACGTCGCGGGAGAAAAAGCCGCTCAGCCACTGGTTTATAGCGTCCGGCGCGATGCGCGCGGTAAAATGATTCCCCCACACTTCCGTTGGCGCATCGACGGGCGCAAAATCAGCAAAGCGGACAACCACGCTTGAGCCGTCCGGCGCGGTCAAATGCAAACCGTCATGAAGCGGGGAAGGGGTAAAGCGAACCATCTGCGGGAACTGGCGCGCGGTGATGAACGTACCGTCAGGCTCGGTGACCATAAAAATGCGATCGAAGGCGAAGCCGCTCATATCGGCCAGCGCGTGGGTCACGCCGATGCCGCGCATGGATTTCACCGGATGAATAAAAAGCCTGGATAACGTCGCCACTGCACACTCCCGCTAAAGAAATAAGCCTTCAACTTTATGACATACACGCCATATTAGCTATAATGCGCGACAATTTTCTATGAGTAAAAGTGACGATATGAATTCTCTGTTTGCCAGTACGGCCCGTGGGCTGGAAGAGCTGTTAAAAACTGAACTGGAAGGCCTGGGCGCGAAAGAGTGCCAGGTGGTTCAGGGTGGTGTCCATTTTGAGGGCGACACGCGGCTTATTTACCAGAGCCTGATGTGGAGCCGTCTGGCGTCGCGCATCATGCTGCCGATGAAAGAGTGCAAGGTCTACAGCGATCTTGATCTCTACACCGGCGTACAGATGATCGACTGGACAGAGATCTTCACGCCGGATGCCACCTTTGCGGTGCATTTCAACGGCGTCAACGACGAGATCCGCAACAGCCAGTACGGTGCCCTGCGCGTCAAAGACGCCATTGTGGACTGCTTCACGCGTCGTAATAAAGAACGTCCGAACGTTGACCGCGAAAACCCGGATCTGCGCATCAACGTCTGGCTTAACGGCGACACGGCGAGCATCTCCCTGGATCTGAGCGGGGCGGGCCTGCATCTGCGAGGCTACCGCGATCGCACCGGCATAGCGCCAATCAAAGAGACCCTGGCCGCCGCGATCGTGATGCGCTCCGGCTGGCAGCCAGGTACGCCACTGCTCGATCCCATGTGCGGTTCCGGTACGCTGCTGATTGAGGCCGCGATGCTGGCCACCGACCGTGCACCAGGCCTGCATCGTGGACAGTGGGGCTTTAAAGGCTGGGCGCAGCACGATGAAGCCATCTGGAAAGAGGTTAAAGACGACGCGCAGACCCGCGCGCGTAAGGGGCTGGCGGAGTACACGTCTCACTTTTACGGTTCGGACAGCGACGCGCGGGTAATTGAGCGCGCGCGCAGCAACGCCCGTCGTGCCGGGATCGGTGAGCTGGTGACCTTTGACGTTAAGGATGTGGCGAACCTGACCAATCCGCTGCCAAAAGGCCCGTACGGTACCGTTATCAGCAACCCGCCGTACGGTGAGCGTCTGGGCAGCGAGCCGGCGCTGATTGCCCTGCACAGCCTGCTGGGCCGCAACATGAAGGCGCATTTCGGCGGCTGGAATCTTTCTCTGTTTAGCGCCTCGCCGGAACTGCTGAGCTGCCTGCAACTGCGTGCAGATCGCCAGTTCAAGGCGAAAAACGGCCCGCTGGACTGCGTACAGAAAAACTACCATCTGGCAGAGATTGCGGCGGACAGCAAACCGTCCGGCGTGGCGGAAGACTACGCCAACCGCCTGCGCAAGAATCTGAAGAAATTTGAGAAGTGGGCGAAGCAGGAAGGCATTGAATGTTATCGCCTGTACGACGCTGATTTGCCGGAATACAACGTGGCGGTTGACCGCTATGCGGACTGGGTGGTGGTTCAGGAATACGCTCCGCCGAAAACCATCGATGCGCAAAAAGCGCGTCAGCGTATGCTGGACGTGATTGCGGCCACCATCGCCGTGCTCGGCATTTCGCCAAACAAGCTGGTGCTGAAAACCCGCGAGCGTCAGAAAGGCAAAAACCAGTATCAGAAGATGGGCGAGAAGGGCGACTTCATCGAAGTGGGCGAATATAACGCTCGCCTGTGGGTAAACCTGACCGACTACCTCGATACCGGCCTGTTCCTTGACCACCGTATCGCCCGCCGTATGCTGGGCCAGATGAGCAAGGGCAAAGACTTCCTGAACCTGTTCTCCTATACCGGCAGCGCCAGCGTTCATGCGGGGCTTGGCGGGGCGCGTAGCACCACCACGGTGGATATGTCCCGTACCTATCTGGAGTGGGCAGAGCGCAACCTGCGTCTTAACGGCTTAACCGGTCGACAGCATCGCCTGCTACAGGCCGACGTGCTGGGCTGGCTGCGTGACACCGACGAGCAGTTCGATCTGATCTTCATCGATCCGCCGACCTTCTCTAACTCCAAGCGTATGGAGGATAGCTTTGATGTTCAACGCGATCACCTGCGCCTGATGACCGACCTGAAGCGCCTGCTGCGTAAAGGCGGCACCATTATGTTCTCGAACAACAAGCGCGGATTCCGCATGGATCACGACGGCCTGGCCGAACTGGGACTGAAAGCACAAGAAATCAGCCAAAAAACGCTGTCTCAGGACTTTGCCCGTAACCGTCAAATTCATAACTGCTGGCTGATTTCCGCGGTCTGAAAGGAAAAATAAATGTCTTTAATTAGTATGCATGGCGCGTGGCTCTCGTTCAGCGACGCACCGCTTCTCGATAATGCAGAACTGCATATCGAAGATAACGAGCGCGTCTGTCTGGTGGGCCGTAACGGCGCGGGTAAATCGACGCTGATGAAAATCCTCAACCGTGAGCAGGGGCTGGATGATGGCCGTATTGTTTACGAGCAGGATCTGATCGTCTCTCGCCTGCAACAGGATCCGCCGCGTAACGTTACCGGCAGCGTGTACGATTTCGTGGCCGAAGGGATTTCAGAGCAGGCGGAATACCTCAAGCGCTACCACGAGATTTCGCATCTGGTGATGACCGATCCAAGCGACAAGAATCTCAACGAGCTGGCAAAAGTGCAGGAGATGCTCGATCACCACGGCCTGTGGCAGCTGGAAAACCGCATTAACGAAGTGCTGGCTCAGCTTGGCCTGGAAGCGGATATGGAGCTGTCGGCGCTCTCCGGCGGCTGGCTGCGTAAAGCCGCGCTTGGACGTGCCCTGGTGAGCGGGCCTAAGGTGCTGCTGCTGGACGAACCGACGAACCACCTGGATATCGAAGCGATTGACTGGCTGGAAGGGTTCCTGAAAACCTTTAACGGCACCATTATCTTCATCTCCCACGACCGTTCGTTCATCCGCAACATGGCCACGCGCATTGTCGACCTCGACCGCGGCAAGCTGGTGACCTATCCGGGCGATTACGATACCTATCTGCTGGAAAAAGAAGAGAACCTGCGCGTCGAAGAGCTGCAAAACGCCGAATTCGACCGCAAGCTGGCACAGGAAGAGGTGTGGATCCGTCAGGGCATCAAGGCGCGTCGTACGCGTAATGAAGGCCGCGTTCGTGCCCTGAAGGCGATGCGCCGCGAACGTAGCGAGCGCCGCGAAGTCATGGGCAGCGCCAAAATGCAGGTGGAAGAGGCGTCCCGCTCGGGCAAGATTGTCTTCGAAATGGAGAACGTCAATTATTCGGTTGACGGCAAAGTGCTGGTGAACGATTTCTCCGCTCAGGTTCAGCGCGGCGACAAAATTGCGCTTATCGGTCCAAACGGCTGTGGCAAAACCACCCTGTTGAAACTGATGCTGGGCCAGTTGCAGGCCGACAGCGGTCGCATTCACTGCGGTACCAAACTGGAAGTGGCGTACTTCGACCAGCACCGCGCAGAGCTGGATCCGGACCGTACGGTGATGGATAACCTCGCAGAAGGGAAACAGGAGGTGATGGTTAACGGCAAGCCGCGTCACGTACTGGGCTACCTTCAGGACTTCCTGTTCCACCCGAAACGCGCCCTGACGCCTGTGCGCGCGCTGTCCGGCGGTGAGCGTAACCGTCTTTTGCTGGCGCGCCTGTTCCTGAAACCCAGTAACTTACTGATACTCGATGAACCGACGAACGATCTGGATGTCGAAACGCTGGAACTGCTGGAAGAATTGATTGATGGTTATCAGGGAACCGTGATGCTGGTCAGCCACGATCGTCAGTTTGTCGATAACACCGTGACCGAGTGCTGGATCTTCGAAGGTGAAGGACGCATCGGACAATATGTGGGCGGCTATCATGACGCGCGTGGTCAGCAAGCGCAGTCGCTGGTGCAAAAACAGGCGAAGACTAAAAATGTCGCTGAACCTGCTGTTGCAAAAGCAGAAACCGCCAAAAAATCTCCAGCTAAAATGAGCTATAACTTGCAGCGCGAGCTGGAAGGGCTGCCGCAGCGTCTGGAAGAACTGGAAGCGGCGCTGGAAGCACTGCAAATTCAGGTCGCGGATGCGTCATTCTTTACGCAGCCTCACGACTATACTCAGAAAGTATTGGCTGAACTCTCCCAGGCCGAGCAGGCGCTGGAAGAAGCTTTTGAGCGCTGGGAGTACCTTGAGTCTCTGAAAAACGGCGCATAACAGGGATAATCTATGTGTGACCAGCACCGTGCCGATCGGCATATATTATGCTCGCAATGCGATATGCTCGTGGCGTTGCCAGAGCTTGGTCACGGACATAAGGCTGCCTGCCCGCGCTGCGGGGCTACGCTGACGACCGAGTGGGACGCGCCAAGGCAGCGTCCTACGGCTTACGCGCTGGCAGCCCTGTTCATGTTACTGCTCTCCAATCTCTTCCCTTTCATCTCTATGAAAGTGGGCGGGATGACAAGCCAGGTGGATTTACTGGAAATTCCAGGCGTGATGTTTTCGGAAGATTACGCCAGCCTCGGCACCTTCTTTCTTCTGTTCGTTCAGATAGTCCCGGCTTTTTGCCTGGTCGTCATTCTTTTGCTGGTCAACCGCGTCAGGATGCCTACCGCCCTTAAAATCAAACTCGCGCGCATCCTGTTCCAGCTGAAAAGCTGGGGGATGGCAGAAATTTTTCTGGCAGGTATCCTCGTCAGCTTCGTGAAACTGATGGCCTACGGCGACGTGGGGATTGGCAGCAGCTTTATTCCGTGGTGTCTGTATTGCGTGTTGCAACTGCGCGCGTTCCAGTGCGTGGACCGACGCTGGGCCTGGGACGATATCGCCCCGGCCCCGACGCTCTCGCGGACGGTAAAGGTGGGCGTACCGGGTATTCGTCAGGGGCTTCGCTCCTGCTCCTGCTGCACCGCCGTGCTGCTAGCGGAGGTCGAGGTGTGCCCGCGCTGTGAAACAAAAGGTCACGTGCGGCGCAAAAATAGCCTGCAATGGACCATGGCGCTGCTGGTGACCTCCATCATGCTCTATCTGCCCGCCAATATATTGCCAATCATGATCACCGATCTGCTTGGCGACAGAATGCCCTCGACCATCCTTGCCGGGGTCATTTTGCTGTGGAGCGAGGGATCATACCCTGTTGCAGGGGTCATATTTCTCGCCAGTATTATGGTCCCGACCTTAAAGATGATTGCCATTGCCTGGCTTTGCTGGGATGCGAAAGGGCACGGTAAGCGTGACAGTGAGCGTATGCATCTGATTTATGAGGTCGTGGAATTTGTTGGCCGCTGGTCGATGATTGACGTGTTCGTGATTGCGGTTCTCTCTGCGCTGGTGCGTATGGGAGGGCTGATGAGTATTTATCCCGCTATGGGAGCGCTGATGTTTGCGTTGGTCGTCATTATGACCATGTTTGCGGCCATGACCTTCGACCCTCGTTTATCGTGGGATCGTGAGCCCGATTCAAGCCATGAGGAAGAGTAAGAGCATGGAAAATAAGAGTGGAGAGGCTAAAGTGCAGAAGGTCAGAAACTGGTCGCCGGTGTGGATTTTCCCCATCGTGACCGCGCTGATCGGTGCATGGATCCTGTTTTATCATTACAGCCATCAGGGACCGGAAGTGACGCTCATCACCACCAATGCAGAGGGGATTGAGGGCGGGAAAACCACCATCAAGAGCCGCAGTGTGGATGTGGGCGTCGTCGAAAGCGCGACCCTGACGGATGATTTAACCCATGTTGAAATCAAGGCCCGCCTGAATGCCGGCATGGAAAAACTGCTTCATGAAGATTCCGTTTTTTGGGTGGTGAAACCTCAGGTCGGAAGAGAAGGCATCAGCGGTTTAGGGACGTTGCTCTCAGGGGCTTACATTGAACTCCAGCCCGGCAGCAAAGGTACCCAGCCAGCAGACTATCAGCTGCTGGATTCACCGCCGCTTGCGCCGCCGGATGCAAAAGGGATCCGCGTTATTCTGGACAGCAAAAAAGCGGGTCAGCTCTCGCCGGGCGATCCGGTGCTGTTCCGTGGGTATCGCGTCGGTTCGGTTGAAACAAGCACCTTCGATCCGCAAAAACGGACCATCAGCTATCAGCTTTTTATCAATGCGCCTAATGACCGCCTGGTGACCAGCAACGTTCGCTTCTGGAAAGACAGCGGGATCGCGGTGGATCTGACCTCTGCGGGTATGCGCGTTGAAATGGGCTCGCTCACCACGCTGTTTGGCGGGGGCGTCAGTTTCGACGTGCCGGAAGGCATGGATCTCGGACAACCGGTGGCGGAGAAAACCGCCTTCAGGCTGTTTGACGATCAAAAAAGTATTCAGGATGCGCTCTATACCGATCACATTGACTACCTGATGTTCTTTAAGGACTCCGTACGCGGCTTGCAGCCAGGGGCGCCAGTCGAGTTCCGCGGTATCCGTCTGGGGACTGTGGGACAAGTGCCTTACTTTGTTCCGGGTCTTAAGCAGATGCTTGATGATGATTATCGTATTCCGGTGCTGATCCGCATCGAACCTGAGCGTTTGATTAACCAGATAGGTGAGGATCAGGATATTGGGGAGCATATCAGCGACCTGCTGAACCGCGGCCTGCGCGGCTCGCTGAAAACCGGCAACCTGGTGACAGGGGCGCTGTATGTGGATATGGACTTCTATCCTAAAGCGCCTGCCATGACGGGTATCCGTGAATTTGGCGGCTACAAAATCATTCCTACGGTCAGCAGTGGTCTGGCGCAGATCCAACAGCGTCTGATGGAAACGCTGGATAAGATTAATAATCTGCCGTTGAATCCTATGCTTGAAGCCGCGACGGGTTCACTGCATCAGAGCCAGGCGACGATGCAACGTCTGCAAACCACGCTGGATAATATCAACAAGATCACTGCTAACCAGTCCATGCAGCAGCTGCCGCAGGATATGCAGAAAACCTTGCGCGAGCTGAACCGCAGCATGCAGGGCTTCCAGCCGGGCTCGGCGGCCTACAACAAGATGGTGGCGGATATGCAACGTCTTGATCAGGTTTTACGCGAGCTACAGCCCGTTCTGAAAACGCTCAATGAAAAGAGCAACGCGCTGGTGTTTGAAGCGAAAGATAAAAAGGATCCTGAGCCTAAGAGGGCGAAACAATGAAAAAATGGCTAATCATCGTGGGCGCACTGGTATTAACGGCCTGTAGCTCCGGAAGCGACAATAAAAGCTACTACCAGCTGCCGCTAAGCGCGCAGCCGGGTGCGCAGAGCAGCACCTCGCAGGGCAGTCGTCTGCTGTGGGTTGAACAGGTTGCCGTGCCGGATTATCTGGCGGGCAACGGGGTGGTCTACCAGACCAGCGATGTGCAGTACGTTATCGCCAACAATAACCTGTGGGCCAGCCCGCTGGATCAGCAGCTTCGCAATACGCTGGTGGCGAACCTGAGCAGCCAGCTTCCTGGTTGGGTAGTCGCCTCACAGCCTCTGGGAAGCGATCAGGACACGCTGAATGTTAACGTGACGGGATTCCACGGCCGCTATGACGGCGCCGTGGTTATCAGCGGAGAGTGGCTGTTGAATCACCAGGGCCAGCTGATTAAGCGTCCTTTCCATCTGGAGCTTAAGCAGCAGAAAGATGGCTATGACGAAATGGTGAAAGTGCTGGCACAGGGATGGGCACAGGAGTCGGCGGCCATTGCCAGAGAGATTTCCCGTCTGCCATAAGTAAAATTCATCGACAAAAGCCGCACTCAGCGACGCGCTGATGGCGGCTTTTTTTTCGTTTTGCGTTCAGGCTGTTACTTGTGCCGCATCACATTTTTTGTACAAACGATCTTCCATGTAGCTCACAAATATGACACCCGTATGAATTTTGAACGTTGACGCTGAAGCTGATTCGGGGTATTCGTTAACTGTGCTTGCACATATTGCAACCACTGTTTTCTTTCCACCAGACAAAAGAATGAGGGAAACGAGGCATGAAGAGACAGAAACGAGATCGCCTGGAAAGGGCTCATCAACGTGGTTATCAGGCTGGCATCGCCGGACGTTCTAAAGAAATGTGTCCCTATCAGGCCCTGAATCAAAGGTCCCAATGGCTAGGGGGCTGGCGAGAAGCCATCGGAGACAGGGCAGTACTTGCCTGATACCGTCTCTTTAAAAAGAAACCTCCGCAATGCGGAGGTTTCGCCTTTCTGGGAGGCGCTAAAAGCCGTTATCAGAAAGCAGAGGTATCCTGGAACAGACCCACTTTCAGATCATTTGCGGTATAGATCAGACGACCATCTACCAGCACTTCGCCATCCGCCAGGCCCATGATCAGACGGCGGTTAACGATACGCTTGAAGTGGATGCGGTAGGTGACTTTCTTCGCGGTAGGCAGAACCTGACCGGTAAATTTCACTTCGCCTACGCCCAGCGCGCGGCCTTTGCCTTCACCGCCAAGCCAGCCCAGATAAAAGCCTACCAGCTGCCACATAGCATCGAGGCCCAGGCAGCCAGGCATTACCGGATCGCCAATAAAGTGGCAACCGAAGAACCACAGGTCCGGGTTGATATCGAGTTCTGCTTCTACGTAACCCTTATCAAAGTTGCCGCCGGTTTCGGTCATTTTCACGACACGGTCCATCATCAGCATATTTGGGGCTGGTAACTGCGGGCCTTTCGCGCCAAACAGTTCACCGCGACCAGAGGCAAGAAGGTCTTCTTTCGTATAGGATTCGCGTTTATCTACCATGTTCTCAGTAAGCCTTATTTTAGTGAAGCACGCAGGATAGCTAACACGTGTACGCTGAACAAGTCCGATCAGTTTGAACTAAACCAACTTAACCAGCGCAACGGCCACGGATAACGATGACGAGCATCCTGCTGTGTCGCCTGAGCTATACGTTCCTGAATGGTCTGCATCAGGGTTGTCTGGCCTTCGCCGTCCCAGACCAGGTTCGTCAGTAAGGGTAGTGCATCCTCAACGCCTTCGATGGCCCAGACGGTGAATTGTTCCTGCTCTACCGCATCCAGAATCGCCTGGCTCAGGCTCAAATGGCGAGCGTTAGGTGCCGGAATAATCACGCCCTGTTTGCCGTTTAAACCGCGCTGCTGGCAGATAGCAAAGAAACCTTCGATTTTCTCATTCAGTCCGCCCACCGGTTGGGCACGACCAAACTGATCCACGGATCCGGTAATCGCAATGTTCTGGTTGATCGGCACGTCTGCAAGCGCGCTGATCACGGCGCACAGCTCCGCCATGGAGGCGCTGTCGCCGTCGACTTCGCTGTAGGACTGCTCAAAGGTTAACGAGGCAGAGAAGGGGAGCTGCTGCTCGAGCTGGAGTT
The DNA here is from genome assembly GCF_029838645.1 of Enterobacter sp. GD03975. Lineage (NCBI taxonomy): Bacteria > Pseudomonadati > Pseudomonadota > Gammaproteobacteria > Enterobacterales > Enterobacteriaceae > Enterobacter > Enterobacter sp. GD03975. The sequence continues at coordinate 438,435 of NZ_JAOBZC010000003.1, read as the reverse complement.
CAGACATCAGGAATGCCTGCATGATCATCATGCCTTTAGCATGAATATTTCCGCCCAGTTCCGCCTTGCGTTCAATATCGGTAAATTCGCCGTCACCAATGTGCACCACACAGCTGATGCGGGAAGGCTCGCCGAAGGCGCGCGGGTGTCCAGGGAACTCGATGACGGATAAGGCGTTGATTTGCCCGATACGTTCGCCCTCGGTCTCCACCAGAATCTGTTCCAACAGAATTTCATCCTGCATACGGTCAGCAAGATAGCCTTCGCGCCATTCGCGCTGGGCCAGCATCTGGCTAAGCTGCTCGCCGCTAAACGTACCGTTGCCGCTGATTACGCCGACTTCACGCAGCTGTTTACCGATCCAGAGCGGGCAGAGCGGCAGGGTTTCCTGATCGCCAGTGTAGCGTACGGCCTCGCGGATTAAACCAGGCCACGCATCGCTGGCAGGCGAGGGCAGCGCGAAACGTTCCGCCACGGCCATCACCCACTGGCACCACTGCGCCATATCATCGGCATCAGCAATCTGAATATTGTCTTCAAATTCGCTGTAGACAGCCTGCTCCGCGAGTTCAGGCTCCATTTCCTGGAAGTCCGCCAGCGATTCGCGATCGCCCGTCAGCACGACGGTCAGCGACAGCGGCATCGACGGGATGGAGACCGGCAGAGGACGTGAATCGTCGTAGCCTACCCAGTCAAAACGTTGCTGCGTCACTACCGTTTTCAGGCGCATCCACAGCAGCGGCTGCGCAAGCAGCGTGCGAAGGGAGATGAGCAGCACGCCGCCGTTCGCGCGGTGTACCAGCCCGGGTTGCAGTGACACCTCGCCATTGAACTGACGAAGGCAGCCGAACAGCTGTTCGGCTTCCGCCCAGCTGGCAGTAATCACTTCGCCTTTGGCAGCGAACAGCCCGTCGGCCTGTGCGGCGGTTTCGAACGTCACGTCGCGTCCGGCAATATGATACTGACCACCAAAAACGGCGTTCGTTTTTGGCTGCAACTGGCGCATGGCATCACCGAGAAGCGTCAAATACTCGGCTTCTTCCGGGGCTTTGAGCAGCATGAAGGGAGATGTGGCCCATGGGGATGACATCTGCTCCAGCGCATAATGCAAACGCGGTTGTGTCTCGCTAAGTATGTATTCGTGTTCTTTTGTGAGGTCTGGCAGTGTAAACAGCTCCTGATAGCTTTCGGTATCCGGAACAAGGTCACGCCATGCAAGTTTCGTAATGGTCAAAGTTGATGTTTTTTAGTCAGAAGTAAAACCGTGGAGTATACCGTAAGCGGCGCACTCTGCCCAATCAGGATTCGGGTTTTCATCATGCGGTTTGCCGCAGCGTTTCACAGGATATGATTTCTTTTCAGCAGATTGCCAAAAAACTGATATTCTGAACTGAGTTACACGGTAACACTGAGATCGCAATGAAATATCAACAACTGGAAAACCTCGAAAGCGGCTGGAAATGGAAGTACCTGGTCAAAAAGCACCGTGAAGGGGAGCTGATCACCTGCTACATCGAAGCCAGCGCGGCACAAGAAGCTGTGGATATGTTGCTGACCCTCGAAAACGAACCGGTACAGGTCAACGGCTGGATCGAGAAACATATTAATCCGGCCTTGTTGAACCGGATGAAGCAAACTATCCGCGCTCGTCGTAAACGGCATTTCAATGCCGAGCATCAGCACACCCGTAAGAAATCTATCGACCTGGAGTTTATGGTCTGGCAGCGTCTGGCCGGGCTTGCGCAACGGCGCGGGAAAACGCTGTCGGAAACGGTGGTGCAGCTGATTGAAGATGCCGAGCATAAAGAGAAGTATGCCAGCCAGATGTCGACGCTGAAGAACGATTTGCAGGCACTGCTGGGTAAAAAATAACGTTTTTGCTTTTATTCAGATAATAAAAAACCCCGCATGGCGGGGTTTTTTTATAAGACGATAACTTATGCCGCAGGCTGAGTTACAACGTCTTTGATACCTTTAACTTCGATCTCTACGCGACGATCTGGTGCCAGGCAGTCGATCAGTGCAGCGCGTGGTTTCACGTTGTCACAGGTAGAACCGGTAACTGGGTTAGATTCGCCCATACCACGTGGGGAGATCTTGTTAGCTGGGATACCTTTAGATACCAGGTAATCAACTACAGACTGAGCACGTTTCTCAGACAGACCCTGGTTGTAAGCGTCAGAACCGATACGGTCGGTGAAGCCCAGAACCACTACAGAACCGTCTTTAGGATCCAGGTTGCTCAGCTGGGTGTACAGCTGATCCAGTGCCTGCTGACCTTCTGGTTTCAGGGTAGCTTTGTTGAAGTTGAACAGAACGTCAGACTTCAGAGTGAAGTGCTTGGTCTGTACTTCTGGAGCTGGAGCCGGCGCTGGAGCTACGACTGGCGCATCTTCCTGCTGACCGAAACGGTAAGAAACACCAACGCTCAGCATGCCGTTGTCTGGACGAACGCCAACGGTAGCACCGTCACCGATGTTGTTAACCCACTGGTATTCCAGACGGGTAGCGATGTCGCGGGTCATTGCCCACTCAACGCCGCCAGCGAATACTGGGGAAACGCCAGTGTCGTGGTCGTCACCAGCGATGCTGTTGCTGGAGTCTGCACGCCATACCATGCCGCCCAGACGGGTGTACACGTCCAGATCGTCAGTTACTGGGTAACCCAGTTTAGCGGTCAGCTGAACGCCTTGAGCTTTGAAAGCGCCATTTACGTTGTCGCCTTTGTACGGCATACGACCTAACCAGTCGTAACCCATTTCAAAGCCAACATACGGGTTAACCTGATAGCCACCGAACGCACCTGCACCCAGCTGGCTCTCGTGAGTAGGGCCATCGTTGTTCAGGCTGCTGTTGTACCAACCGGTGTCATGGAACTGAGACCAGCCCAGTTTACCACCTGCATACCAGGTATTATCTTTCGGAGCGGCCTGCGCTACGGTAGCGAAGCCAGCCAGTGCCACTGCAATCGCGATAGCTGTCTTTTTCATTTTTTGCGCCTCGTTATCATCCAAAATTTGCCATGAATATCTCCATCGGAGAAATCACGGTTAAATCCTTCACCGGGGGGCGTGGTCAAATATAAACCTACCGATATCTTCGGCTTAGGCCGAGCACCCCTGGCGATGTAAAGTCTACAACGTAGCTGAAAACTTACAAGTGTGAAGTCCGTCAGGCATATGAAAAAAAAAGTTCCGTATACCTAATATTTAACATTTTTTGAACGATTTTTGTGCAGTAAAATTAACGAGAACCGCGTCAGACAAGCCTTGCCGCAGTTTTGGCGCATTGAACTTTTTTTGCATACTGCGGTCGAAAAAAATTCCAGGAAAACTCTTAAAATGACTCAATGGTACACATTTGAGTGAATTTTTAGCCCGGGATGTTGTCCTCTGCGATAGGAATCTTCACGAACCGGCCGCATGATGAACCCCATCGCATTACCTTCTTCAGCAGCTTCAGTCAGACGCAAATGTTCCTCTTGCGACAGATCTTCAGGTAACCATCCAATCACGACGCTATAGTTCCCGGTACGTAATGCCCGAACCATCGACTCAACCGTATCGCAAGGGGAGAGTTGATTGATCTGCATTACCTTCGCCAACGGCAGTCCCGCCGACTGAACCCATTCACGACTTAGTTTCTGCTGTGGCGTCAGCCAGAGCTGCCAGCGAGACTGTTGGCCGAGCTGCTGCAAAAGCGGCAGGAGTAACAGTTGTGTTAACAGCGGCTGGTCTTCACGGTAAACCACTTCACTGATAAGCCCTGTCGATACACGCCCGATAGAATTCTGCGCAACATTGCCTGCGGCAGAAGTAGAAGGTGTTAAGTGATTTGCATAGCCTGAAGTGTACATGTTCATTCCAGCCCTGTAGTTACTGTATGGATATACAGTAACTCCTGTGTGCATAAAGATCAACCTCATTTTCGGAAAGCGACTCGCAAATTTCATCCATTCCCGGTGAACCTGAAAAAATCATCTTGCCCAACGGCAATAAGTTGCCTATTTTCCTGCTAACGGATCCGTTAGTAAGAAATATCGTGTTTACTCTATGATTTTAAATGGAATTATCATGAAAAAGATATCCTATGAGCGGATTTATCAATCGCAGGAATACCTCTCTCCGCTGGGTGAAATTCACCATCGAGCCCTGTTTGGCGGTTATACCCTGGCCGTGGATGAAGCGGTGTTTGCAATGGTGTCTGACGGTGAGCTTTATCTTCGCGCCTGTGAGCAGAGTGCAAAATATTGTGTAAAAAATGCCTCCTCTTTTCTGACGCTGATGAAACGAGGACGTCCTGTTCTGCTTAATTACTATCGTGTGGATGAGGGGCTTTGGCAAAACAGGGAAAAGTTGCTTCAGCTCTCCTCGTTTGCGCTCGATGCTGCAAGGAAAGAGCGCTACCAGCGACATCAGCGTAACCGGCTAAAAGATCTGCCAAACCTGACTTTTCAGATTGAGGTCCTGCTGATGGAAGCGGGCATCACCAATGAAGAGACGCTACGACAGCTGGGTGCGAAGACGAGCTGGCTGAAAATGCGCTCCAGGAATAAGGCGCTGAGCATCCGGGTTTTGTTCGCGCTTGAAGGCGCCATCGAAGGGCTTCACGAAGCGGCACTCCCGGCGGATATTCGCCGGGAGCTTACGGAGTGGTTTAATGCGCTGCCTGAGTCGCAGGGGCATCATTCCGCCAGGTAGCAATCTGCTGTCGCAGTCGACAAATTTCCGGCAGCAAAGCGATAAGCAGGCCAATTTGCTGTAGGACCAGCGGAGCTTTGTTGTCGGTGCCCGGATCCAGGTGTGCGATACGCTGCACCAGTTCATCCAGTGCCTGGTGTACCCGCGGCTCATCAGCAGGTTGATGATGAAGCGCATCATCAACGTAGCAAACGGCATCGTCCAGCAGCGCCAGGATCCCCGGATTGGTCAGCTTCTCACGGTGGGCGCCCAGGGTAGAGATATAGCTGGTGAACGTATGGTTCAGGCACAGCAGCCGGAAGGCCGTTTCGCGAATTTCTGCCGTGGCGCGCGGCTCTGTTGACATATTAGAGACGACTGAAGCCAGCTCTGCGTCAGTATTATGCGCATCGCGGCGGGCAATGCGATAGGCCAGACGGTTATCGCGACCCTGATGGTACTGCTCAAGAATGGCGTCCAGATAGCGGCAGTTGGCGTTCATTGCTCTGTCTGAGACGCGCGGTAAGTTTCGAAAACGCCAGTCAGGCCAGATGAAGCTCACCGCTGCCCAGGCAATGGCGCAGCCGATTAGCGTGTCGATCACGCGGGGGAGGGCAACTTCAAACCCTTCCCCCAGCAAATTGAAGCAGAGCAGCACCAGCAACGTGATGAACATTGTGGCGTGAGCGTACTGCACATTGCGGAAGGCGAAGAACAACACACCGGTGATCACAATAAGGATAAGTTGTCCTTCTACAGAAGGCACAAAATAGAGCACCGGCAGACCGATGGCGACCCCGACTAACGTCCCGACAATACGCAGCGCAAGTCGATGGCGGGTAGCGTTATAGTTCGGCTGGCAGACGAACAGGCTGGTCAGCAGGATCCAGTATCCGTGATGCAGCCCTGTTATCTGGATAAACGCATAGCCCACGCACAGCACCAGCGACATCCTCACCGCATGGCGAAAGAGTGCGGAATCCGGCGTAAAATGACGGCTCAGGCGCAGCCAGATATCGCTGAAGCCGTTCAGACTGTCATCCGCAAGCCGGTTGTCAGCATCGTTGGCCGGCATCGCCATCGCCTGTTCAGACTCAATGGTGGCCAGCTGGGCATCAATGGCTCGCAGGTTGTTGAGCAGGAATCCCAGGGCTTTGAACTGCTCCGGCGAGGTTCCGCTGGCCTGAACGCGATCGAGCGCCGCATCCAGGTGACTGAACGCTCGCTCAAAGCGAGGATCATGCTGATAGGGCGTGCGCAGCAGTATTGAGCGCGCAAGCTGCTGGCAGGCCTGAGACTGCATCGACAGCAGGCGCTGGAAGCGGAACATCACGTCGCTGTAGCGGAATTTCTCGCGCAGATCAGCGTACTGCACATGCGAGGAGCTGGCGCGCTCGTGAATATCCTGGGCGACAAAGTAGTAGTGGAGGGTGCGTCGGGTACCGCGCTGACCGCGATCGCCGCGCAGACGGGTGAGCAGAGACGCTTTGGTCTGGTTCAGCGTAGCGACCAGTTGTCCATTTGCCAGCGCCAGATCGTACAGCGGCGCCTGGCTATCCTCTTCGATATCCGGATCGAACAGCCGCGACTTCAGTTCCAGATAGTGGGCCAACTGCTCATAGCTGCGGGCAAGGTTGTCCTGCAAGGCACGGACCGGAAAAATAAGATGCCCGGTTAAGGTCAGCAGGTTATACCAGATAGCACCCAACAGCAGCAGGACTGGCTGCTGATACCACTGATCGTAAAGGGAAACCCCCAGCATGGTGTAAATGGCAATCAGCAGGGCGCCGAACGCGATAGTGGCGTAGCGTTGTCCAAGGCCGCCGAGCAAAATGAAGCCGCTGGTCGACACCGTCAGCCCTAAGGCAAACAGCCAGGGCCAGGGGAAAAGCAGCTCCACGGAGGCGGAGGCAATAAAGAAGCAGACCAGCGTGATGACCAGGTTACGCAAACGTCCGGCCAGGCGGTCGTCGAGATCGGCCAGCGCGCCGGCCACCACCCCAAGCGTGAGGGGAATAGTGAGCTTAACGTCATTCAGCCACCACGGCAGCGCCACGGTGCCGCAGAGAGCGATAAAGATCCTGACGTTATATAGCCAGTTACTGTTCCACGTATAGCGACGAATCAGGGGGCTTAGCATGAGAGCGGCCAGTCCTTATTACTGAAAACGACGACGGGCATTGGCTTCACGCGCGGCTTGCGCCACTTCGACCGGGACAACGCGGCGTCCGACCGGCCACAGGGCGATGGTGGCAATCTTGAAATTAGCGATGCCAACCGGAATGCCAATAATCGTAATGCACTGGGCGATACCGGCGAAGATATGCATCAGACACAGCCACCAGCCAAAGAAGATCAGCCACAGAATATTCAGCAGCGTGCCGCCGGTATTCATCAGGGCATTTTTTCTTTCCGGCTCCAGCTCATCCACGTGTACGGCTTCATTTCCATAAGGAACGAGGGACAGTTTGGTGATTTCCCAGCAGGAGCGCGTCAGCGGAAGCGTAAAGATGAGCACAATGCTCACCAGGGTGGCGAAAAGCCAGGAAAGGGTGGTGGCAAAACCGCCAAGGACAAAATTCAACACATTCAGAACGGTACGCATAAACCCTCATTTCCTTCGATATGATTAACGCCTGGTGATTGTAACGTTTTTTTGGGCTGGAGCACCTTAAAACTGGCAGTTAAACTGTCTGACAAATTATTACCTCGTGGATCCGGCAGGATATGGAACTGAAAGCTACTTCAATGGGCAAACGCCTGGCGCAGCACCCTTACGACAAGGTTGTCCTCCTCAATGCGGGAGTGAAAGTCTCCGGTGAACGCCACGAATACCTTATTCCGTTTAATCAACTGCTCGCCATCCACTGCAAGCGTGGGCTGGTGTGGGGCGAGCTGGAGTTCGTCCTGCCGGCAGAGAAAGTGGTGCGACTCCACGGGACGGAGTGGGCTGAAACCCAGCGCTTCCATCATCATCTGAACGCGCGCTGGCAGCAGTGGAGTCAGGAGATGAGCGTGATTGCCGCACAGGTACTGCACCAGGTGCTGGACGATATCGCGTTAAGTAATACCCAGCAGAAGTGGCTGACGCGTCAGCAAACCGCCGGGCTTCAGCAAAAAATCACCCAGGCGCTGACGGCGTTGCCTTTACCCGTGGCGCGGCTGGAGGAATTTGATAACTGCCGTGACGCGTGGCGGCAGTGTCAGGCATGGCTCAGCGATATCGAGAAAAGCCGTCTGGCGCACAACCAGGCCTGGACCGATGCGATGCTTACGCAATATGCCGATTTCTTCAGCACGGTGGAATCATCGCCCCTCAATCCTGCCCAGGCGCGCGCCGTGGTGAATGGCGAGCAGTCTCTGCTGGTGCTGGCAGGGGCCGGGAGTGGCAAAACGTCGGTGCTGGTGGCGCGCGCGGGCTGGCTTCTGACGACGGGCGAGGCGGTTGCCGACCAGATTTTGCTGCTGGCCTTTGGCCGCAAAGCGGCGCAGGAAATGGACGAGCGCATTCAGGCGCGTTTGCATACTCAGGATATCTCGGCGCGCACGTTCCACTCTCTCGCGTTACATATCATTCAACAGGGCAGCAAAAAAGTCCCTGTTGTCAGCAAGCTGGAGAGTGATGCTCAGGCTCGCCAGGCGCTGTTTATCAAGACATGGCGTCAGCAGTGCAGCGAGAAAAAGGCGCAGGCGAAAGGCTGGCGTCAGTGGCTTGAAGAGGAACTGAACTGGGCGGTGCCGGAGGGCAGCTTCTGGCAGGATGAAAAGCTGGCGCGCCGGCTAGGTTCCCGTCTCGACCGGTGGGTAAGCCTGATGCGCATGCACGGCGGCTCTCAGGCCGAGATGATAGAAAGCACACCGGAAGCGATTCGCGCCGTCTTCTCTAAGCGGGTTAAGCTGATGGCGCCGATGCTCAAAACGTGGAAAACCGCGCTGAAAGAGGAAAACGCGGTCGATTTTTCCGGGCTGATCCATCAGGCCATTATCATTCTGGAAAAAGGGCGCTTCGTTAGTCCGTGGAAACACATTCTGGTGGATGAGTTTCAGGATATCTCGCCGCAGCGCGCTGCGCTGCTTTCGGCGCTGCGGGCGCAGAATAAACACACGTCGCTGTTTGCCGTGGGCGATGACTGGCAGGCAATCTACCGTTTCAGCGGGGCGCAGCTTTCCCTCACCACGGCTTTCCACCACTATTTTGGTGAAGGCGACCGCAGCGATCTCGACACCACCTACCGCTTTAACGCGCGAATTGGTGAAATTGCCAACCGCTTTATTCAGCAGAACCCGCATCAGCTGTCGAAGCCGCTTAACAGCCTGACGCCGGGGGATAAAAAGGCCGTCACCCTGCTGGCGGAGGATCAGCTGGAGCCGCTGCTGGACAAACTGAGCGGCTATGCGAAACCTGATGAGCGGATCCTGGTGCTGGCGCGTTACCACCACCTCAAACCCGCGGCGCTGGAAAAAGCGGCGACGCGCTGGCCAAAACTACAGCTCGATTTTATGACCATTCACGCCAGTAAAGGGCAGCAGGCTGATTACGTGATTGTGGTGGGGCTAAAAGAGGGGAGCGACGGTTTCCCGGCACCCGCGCGGGAATCCGTGATGGAAGAGGCGTTACTGCCGGTTCCCGAAGATTTCCCGGATGCCGAAGAGCGGCGTTTGTTGTACGTGGCGATAACCCGCGCGCGGCATCGCGTGTGGCTATTGTTCAACAAAGAGGAGCCGTCGGTGTTTGTCGATATTTTGAAGAGTATTGACGTGCCGGTAGCGAGAAAGCCGTAACATGTCGGCCCGGTAAGCGCAGCGCCACCGGGCAAAAAACTACTTCAGCCTTTCCGCAAGATAGCGCGGGTAATCCGGGATCAAAATCTCTACCGGATCGTTAAACTGCGGTGATTCAATGATGAAATCGGCCGTTGAAAGATTTGTCGCCACCGGAATGTTCCACACTGTCGCCAGACGCAGCAGCGCCTTAACGTCCGGGTCATGCGGCACCGCATTCAGCGGGTCCCAGAAGAAAATCAGCACGTCGATTTTGCCTTCCGAAATCTGAGCGCCGACCTGCTGGTCACCTCCCATCGGGCCGCTCAGCATGGCATTCACTTCCAGACCGGTTTCGCGGTGGATCAAATTACCGGTTGTCCCCGTGGCGGAAAGAGCATGATGCTGGAGAAGAGGCTGATGGCGACGAACCCAGTTAAGCAGCATTTGTTTACAGTGATCGTGCGCAACCAGAGCAATGTGCTTGCGCGCCGGAAGTGTGCGTGTTGTCAGTTCCATAATCTTATCCGTGAAGTTACCTCGCTACACGATGACGGGAACTGACTGATGCTGCAAGAGAAAGGACGAAAAAATGTGGCTTACGACGACGGTTGTCGTTTCACCCATTGCAGAAAACGGGCCCGCGTATCCGTATCGGCACTCTGGAACCAGAACCTGAGGCGTTGCTCGGTGAGCGTCTGCGACTGAGGGGGAAGCACATCCAGTTCCGGTACGCCCGAAAGCAGGGTGTTGTCGTCTGCCATCATGGTAGCGAACTGAGGCAGGGAGGCGGGCCGGCTGGCTCGGTTATAGATCGCCGTGTCTGCTTCGTAATCCGTTCCTTTGGGCCTGTTTGTCAGCGCCAGGATATCCAGCTTTACCGGGATGGGCATGGAATCCCCGTCCACCAGTTCAAGGCGTGGCGAAGCGTTAAAGGCCTGTGACTCTTTCTCTGTATTGAGACGCGGAAGCCTGAAGTTGACCTTACTGATACGCTGCGTGTTAAAGCTGACGACCAGCGGCGGAGAAATGTACATATGCTGTTCGTTGTCGGCGAGGCGAATCGTCTTTTCCACCCGAAAAATGACCTGATGCGGACCGTTATCCAGCTCAATGCTGTCTGCGCCTCGCAGCAGGGAGCTGGAGACTTTTTTCCCGTCCAGCACCAGCAGGTCAACGTCCGGTGAGAGTCTGAGGGTGGTTGCGAAAACACACACCGGCATGATCAACGCAACCACAGCCGAGGCAATGCCGGTTTTCATAGCAGACTCCTGTAGACAAACTACCTATGTAAGAATGTATCAAATTTTTTCGATAATCACGTTTACTAACATATAGACATATTCTGCCGTTTTGCCCGCATACTTCTGTAGGGACAGCGTGGTTGAGATGGCTGCTTTGACGTACACTTTGAAAAAAACCAGGAGGAAGAGCATGAAAGAGAACGACATTGTCGAGATCCTGACGTCCACGCGCACTATCGCGCTGGTTGGCGCGAGCGACAAACCGGATCGTCCAAGCTATCGGGTAATGAAATACCTTCTGGATCAGGGTTATCACGTGATCCCGGTCTCGCCGAAGGTGGCGGGGAAAACGCTGCTGGGCCAGCAGGGCTATGCGACGCTCGCGGACGTGCCGGAAAAGGTGGATATGGTGGACGTGTTCCGCAATTCAGAGGCGGCCTGGGGCGTGGCGCAGGAGGCGATCGCCATTGGTGCGAAAACGCTGTGGATGCAGCTGGGCGTGATCAATGAGCAGGCGGCCGTGCTGGCACGCGATGCCGGGCTTAAGGTGGTAATGGATCGCTGTCCGGCAATCGACATCCCCCGTCTGGGGCTCGCAAAATAAAAAAAGCCCGCTTGACGGGCTTTTTTACACCTTTAATTTCGCAGTCTTGGTGCCTGTAACTGTTTGCGGATGGTCTGAGCAAGCTCGTCCATAGTGGGTTGTTCCGGATGCTCATCCTGTAATTCACCACTCAACTGCGCTTCGGCAAGATAGGTATGGACAGGCTGACCATCGTCGCCCTCCATGACCACATGATACCAGGGCGCGGCGCGAAGCTCTGCGTCAACCGCCAGCTCGTCTGCTGACGGTTCATCAAGGGAATACTCCGGGTCGATATCCACGACCACACCCAAATATCCAAGCAAGGTGTGGCGGACCTGCTGGCCGATACCGAATTTGCTGGCAATCATAGTCACCTCCCGGGAAACATCACATACACACTATGTGCGGGCAATATTTCTCTTTTCAAGTTACATGACGCGACAGGCAAACCCTTTCAGATACAGCCCTTCCGGGTAGGTGGCGATCACCGGGTGATCGGCGGCCTGACGGAACTGCTCTATAAATTGTACATCACGACCCGCATCTATTGCGGCATCGGCGATGATTTTTTGGAATAAATCTGTCGTCATCAGGCCAGAGCAGGAGAATGTCAGCAGTACGCCGCCCGGGTTCAGCAGCTGGATCGCCAGCATGTTAATGTCTTTATAGCCACGGCAGGCGCCCATCAGCTGGCTTTTATTTTCCACAAATTTCGGCGGATCCATCACGATGACGTCAAATTTCTCGCCCTGATCGCGGTATTTACGCAGCAGCTTAAACACGTCGTCGCGCACAAACTCCGCTTTGCTCAGATCCAGCTTGTTCAGCTCGACGTTCTGCTTTGCCACGTCCAGCGCTTCCTGGGAGGTGTCGACGCTGACAACCTGGGCACAGCCGCCCATCAGAGCAGAGACCGCAAAGCCGCCGGTATAGGAGAAGCAGTTCAGCACGCGCTTATCGGCAACGTACTGGCGCGTTGCCAGACGACTGTCACGCTGGTCGAGATAATAACCGGTCTTATGGCCGCCCTGGATGTCCACCAGCAGCTTCATGCCGTGCTCCTCGATAGGCAGCAGGGCAGGCGGCAATTCGCCGGTGACCGGGCCTTGCGTCAGCTCCATGCCCTCTTTTTTACGTACCGCCACGTCGCTGCGGTCGTAAATGGCGCATGACGGGAACAGCGTTTGCAGGGCGCTGATTAGCGCAGCACGCTGGTATTCCGCCCCGGCGCTCAGCAGCTGCAACACCAGGAAATTGCCGAAGCGGTCGATGGTCACGCCCGGCAGGCCGTCAGACTCACCGGCAATCAGACGATAGCTGTCCAGTCCGTCGCGCTTTGCCAGCCACTCGCGCCACTGCTGCGCCTGTTGCAGACGGCGGACAAAGAAATCGATATCGATGGTTTCATCTTTATCGAACGTCCAGACGCGCGCGCGGATCTGAGAGGCGGGCGAGTATGCGCCGCGTGCTAACCATTTCCCCTGATGGTCAACAATATCGATGGTTTCGCCGAGGCTGGCTTTGCCTTCCATGCGGGCAACCGCGCCGGAGAAGACCCAGGGATGGCGGCGCAGTAATGACTTCTCGCGCCCTTTGGCTAACACTAAACGTACGCTCATAATTTGCTATTCTGTCGATTCCAGTAAAATGGCCGCCATTTTCCCGACTTCAGTGAGGAAATGCAACGCGCCAGTCGGATAAGGAGAAGGATGATGTCAAAAGTTTGCACCATTGCCTGGGTCCACGGCCTCGTACAGGGTGTCGGTTTCCGCTACAGCACCCAGCGCGAAGCCCTACAGCTCGGGCTGACGGGGTATGCACGTAACATGGATGATGGCAGCGTGGAGGTAGTCGCCTGCGGTGATGCGGATAAAGTTGGGAAGCTGGTGGCGTGGCTAAAAGCGGGCGGACCGCGAAGCGCGCGGGTTGATAAGGTTTTAACGGAACCGCATCAACCCGGCCGGGAATACGCTGACTTCAGTATTCGCTATTAAATGCATTTTACCGGTTTTGGCAGGCCGGCAATTTTTGTCGCCTGTTTTGCCGGGCCTTTCGGAAACAGGCGATACAGATAACGGCTGTTGCCTTTCTCTTCGCCAAACTTATTCGCCATGGCTTTGACCAGCATGCGGATCGCCGGCGACGTGTTGAATTCAAGGTAAAACTCGCGCACAAAGCGCACCACTTCCCAGTGCTCAGGGGAGAGGGTGATTCCTTCGTTTTCCGCAATTTTCTCCGCCAGCGCTTCGCTCCACTGGCTGCTCTCTTTCAGATAACCGTCGTTATCGGTTTCGATCTCTTTGCCTTCAAAACTCAACATAATCATTCACGCGTTAGTCAAAAACCGCATCAGTTTACCAAAAAAACAAAGCCCCGCATAAGCGGGGCCATGTTCACAGCACGGTGGGTTAATCGCGGCTGGCGAAGCCCAGAATGCTCAGCAGGCTGACGAAGATGTTGTACAGCGACACATACAGGCTCACGGTGGCGCGGATGTAGTTGGTCTCACCGCCGTGAATGATGTTGCTGGTTTCATACAGGATTGCGCCGGATGAAATCAGGATGAACACCGCGCTGATTGCCAGATGCAGAGCAGGCAATTGCAGGAAGATGTTCGCCAGCATACCGACCAGCACAATCACGATACCCGCCATCAGCATACCGCCGAGGAAGGACATGTCCTTACGGGTGGTCAGCACGTAGGCCGAGCAGCAGAAGAACACCAGCGCGGTGCCGCCCAGCGCCATACCGATCACGTCGCCCATTCCGGCAGACAGATAGGCGTTCAGGATTGGCCCCAGGATGTAGCCCAGGAAGCCCGTAAAGGCGAACGCGGAGAGAATACCCACCGGCTTATCCGCGGTTTTATAGGTCAGGAACATCAGACCATACATACCCACCAGCGTCAGGATCAGGCCCGGAGAAGGCAGCATCAGCACGGTGCTGGCCGTCGCGGTGATGGCTGAAAACGCCAGCGTCAGGCTGAGCATGAAATAGGTATTGCGCAGCACCTTATGCGTGCTGAGTAGCGATGTGCGGTCGCGTGAAGAAGAAATTATACGATCCATGAGTCACTCTCTTATGACAGATGTAATTAGCGCAAAGAATAAGAAACGGCGCGGCAGACGCAAAGTGGTTTTACCCATCTTTACTCAGCCCCTTAGGGATTATGCTGGTTTTTTCTTCTGAAAAATCGCTTGTCCTCAGAATGAAGTGCGGTTTGCAAAGCGGATGCAGATCAACCTCTTATAGGTTACTGAAAAATATTGCGTTATTTCCCTAAGGCCGCTAAGAGTTATTTCCGGATCGTCATAAAAACAGACAATAAGGCGAAGGAAATGAAACCACAAACACGCACGCACTTTACGCTCTCTTTGTTAACCGCGGGGATCCTGTGCGCCAGCACGGCAACCTGGGCGGCTAACGTGCCGGCAGGAACCCAGCTGGCAGAGAAGCAGGAACTGGTCAGGAACAACGGCAGTGAACCCGCCTCGCTCGACCCGCATAAAGTCGAAAGCGATGTCGAATTTAATATTATCAGCGATTTATTCGACGGGCTGGTCAGCGTCTCTCCAACAGGTGAAATCCAGCCGCGCCTGGCGGAGAAATGGGAAAATAAAGATAACACCGTCTGGACCTTTCATTTGCGTCCGGGCATCACCTGGAGCGATGGAACCCCCATCACCGCAGAAGATATCGTCTGGAGCTGGCAGCGACTGGTCGACCCGAAAACCGTTTCACCGTATGCCAGCTATCCCGGCAGCATGCGTATCGTTAACGGCACCGATATCGCAGAAGGCAAAAAAGCCCCCGAGTCGCTGGGCGTGAAAGCCATCAATGACGCCACGCTGGAAGTTACGCTCACGCAGCCAAATGCCGCTTTCCTGGCGATGCTGGCTCACCCGTCTCTGGTGCCGATAGATAAAGTCCTGGTCGGTCGTTTCGGTGAGAAGTGGACTAAACCGGAGCACTTCGTCAGCAGCGGGGCCTATACGCTGTCACAGTGGGTGGTTAACGAACGCATCGTGGCGGTGCGGAACCCACATTACTGGGATAACGCACATACCGTCATCAACAAGGTGACCTATCTGCCCATCTCCTCTGAAGCCGCAGACGTTAACCGCTACAAAGCGGGCGAAATCGACATTGTTTACACGGTGCCGATCAACCAGTTTGCTCAGCTGAAGAAAACGCTGGGGAGCGAGCTGGACGTTTCACCGCAGCTTGCCACCTATTATTATCAGTTCAATACCACCCGGCCGCCGTTCAACGACGCCCGCGTGCGCAGGGCGCTGAACCTGGCGCTGGATAAAGACATTATCGCCGGGAAAGTGTTAGGGCAGGGGCAGCGGCCGGCATGGCTGATCAGCCAGCCGGACATTGGCGGCGTCAAGTTACAGAACCCGGATTACGCCAGCTGGCCGATGGATAAACGCATTGCCGAGGCGAAAAAGCTGCTGGCCGAAGCCGGATTTAACGATAGCCATCCGCTCAGCTTTAATCTCCTCTATAACACCTCGGAATCGCACCAGCGCATTGCGATTGCCGCCAGTTCAATGTGGAAGAAGAACCTCGGCGTGGAGGCGAAGCTGCAAAATCAGGAGTGGAAAACCATGCTCGATACCATGCACACCCACAACTTTGACGCGGTGCGCTACGCCTGGATTGCCGATTACGACGATGCGGCAACCTTCCTGAACACTTTCCGTACCGGGGACAGCCAAAACACCACTCAGTACAGCAATCCGGACTACGATCGGGCTCTGGTGAATGCGGCGAAATCGAAAACGGCTCAGGAGCGCGGTAAGTTCTACCAGCAGGCAGAAGATCTGCTGGGACGTGACGTACCGGCGATCCCTGTCTATCACTACGTGCGCACGCACCTGGTGAAACCGTGGGTAGGGGGATTCACGCCGGACAAGCTTGGGTACTACTACACCAAAGATATGTACATCAAAAAGCACTCGCGCTAAGCCGGGGATAGTATGCTGCCAAAATGGCCAATCTGTCGTCAATTCAACCGATTAAACGCATTTTGGCTATTTTTAAAGCGAACGAATGCCCGCGCTCTTTACAGCGCGCGGTGAGGTGTTTATAGTTCGCCTCACTTAGGAAGCGTGGCCGAGCGGTTGAAGGCACCGGTCTTGAAAACCGGCGACCCGAAAGGGTTCTAGAGTTCGAATCTCTACGCTTCCGCCAAATTCGAAAACCCTGCGATAGCGATATCGCAGGGTTTTTTGCTTTTGCGCCTGGTCTTTGCCATGCCACCCATGCTGTAGCTGATCGTTATCCCGTCGTCGGTCTTGTAGACCTGAGCTTTTACGCACCAGGTGTTCTCGATGTTCGCTGGGGTCAACACCTCTTCGGGCAGGCCCGTGGCTGATATCTGTCCGGCTTTCAGGAGGATCAGCCGCTGGCAGAAATTGGCCGCAAGACTGAGATCGTGCAGCGCAACCACGACGGTAAGCGGCAGGCGCGAAATCAGCCCCATCAGCTCCAGCTGGTGCTGTATGTCCAGGTGGTTTGTCGGCTCATCGAGCAGCAGCACCTGCGGCTGCTGTGCCAGCGCGCGGGCAATCTGGCTTCGCTGACGTTCCCCGCCGGACAAATGCTGCCAGCGCCGCTGGCGTAATCCGCCCAGTTGCATCAGGCTTATCGCCTCTTCAACCGCCTCATCATCCTCGCGTGTGCTTCTTTGAAACGCCTTTCGGTAAGGGGTACGTCCCAGCCGTACGATTTCTTCGACGGTCAGTTCCCCATCGACTTCAGCATGTTGCGGGACAAACGCCATGTGCTGCGCACGTTTTTTCAGCGGCAACATGTCAAGCGTCGTGCCATTAAGCGCAACACATTCGCTCAGTCGCGGAAACAGCCCGGCAAGACAGCGCAGCAGCGTAGACTTGCCCGAGCCGTTTGGTCCTAACAGGCCGACAATCTGCCCGGATGACAGTTTGAAATCGATCTCCTTAAGCACCGTCTGCGCTTGTCGGGTTACGGTTAACCCGGCCACGGTAATATTCATCTATGCTCCTTCCGGTTCTGATAAAGCAACGCCATAAAGACGGGGGCACCCACCAGCGCAGTCACCACGCCGATGGGCAGCACCTGGTGCACAATCAGCGTGCGCGACACGATATCGGCCAGGATCATAAAGTGTGCGCCAATAAGAAACGTCAGAGGGAGCGTGCGCCGATGGCCCGGACCGCTCAGCATGCGCGTCACATGGGGAATGACCAGCCCCACAAAGCCGACTGCACCAATAGCGCTCACCAGCGTTGCGGTAACGACGGCACAGGTCAGCAACAAAAGAATACGCACGGCGGTGACCGGTATGCCCAGCGTTGTAGAGACCTCATCCCCGAAGGTAAAGGTGTCCAGCGCACGCGAAAAGAGAAGAACCACCAGTAAACCCGCAAGCGTCACGGTCAGGGCCAGCAGCGCGTCCGGCCAGCGCACGCCGCTCAGGCTACCCATTAACCAGAACATAACGCTACGGGACTGCTCGGCATTCGCGGAGGTGCTGACGATATAAGCGGTCATAGCGTTGAAGAGCTGGGTGCCCGCGATGCCGGCCAGCAAAATGCGCGACGGGCTTTCACTCATGCCGTTGGTAATCAGCATGATGAGCGCAAAGGCGGCGCAGGCACCCACAAACGCACCGCTGCTCACGCCAATCACGCTTCCTCCGATGCCGAGAAGCATCACGCAGACGGCCCCCAGCGAGGCGCCCGCGGAAATGCCCAGCAGATAGGGTTCCGCCAGGGGATTACGCAGGATCGACTGTAACACCAGCCCGCACAGCGCCAGGCCGCCGCCGCTGCACGCAGCCATCAGCGCCCGGCTCATGCGGTACTGCCAGACGATGCCTTCCTCTGGCTGCGGCAGATCGTATGACGTCAATCCCAGGCCGTTGAGGATCGCTTTTCCGGTAATGGCATACGATACCGGCATATCGCCGAGACTCGCGGCAAAAACCAGCATCAGCGGCAGCGCCAGGAGGCCTGCCGCCAGTAACCCCTGCTGGCGGCGGTCAGTGAAGAAATGACGCATTATTCGTCCTGAAATGAAGCCAGCCGATCGCTGATAAGCTCAACCGCATCGACGTTACGCATTGAAGGGTTTAACGACATCGCCGGCACCACAATAATGTGGTTGTTCCTGACCGCAGGCAGGTTCTTTGTCACCGGGTCACTTCGTAAGAACGCCTGTTTTACCGCAACGTCATCGGCAGGGTAGAGCCTGCGAGACATCTCTGCGATGACAATCACGTCCGGCTGCGATTGGGCAATATGTTCCCACGTTACGGCAGGCCATTCGTCGTGGGAGTCAATAATGTTCTTCAACCCCAGCGTACGGCTGATCCAGCCCGGCGCGCCATAATTTCCCGCCACCCAGGGATCGCCATTCAGACGGCTGCTGGAGAACCAGAAAACGACGCTAAGCGGTTTTGCGGAGACGCGCGCCCGGGCCTTTTCGATACGTGCCGTCAGGGTGCGGTTGAGCTGTTCACCCCGTGCGGAAACATCAAAAATCGTCGCCAGCTCTGTCACTTCCCGCGTGATTTCCGCCAGCGAAAACGGCGCGCTTCGTGCTCCGTCTGCGTTTGACGTTTCCGTCACCGCTTTATCCGTGCAGTCGGCGGGGGAAATCCACGTATTAATCCCCAGCGACGCAAACTGCTCACGTGTCCCCACTTCGCCCTGCGGACCAATGTGCCAGTGATACTGCGCGAGAACGAGCTCAGGCTTCTGCCCCACTACGGCTTCAAATGATGGTGAGTTATCCGCAAGCCGGGGAAGGTGTTTCCCGGCCTCCGCCAGCGGAGCCGGAAGTTTGCCAAACCAGACCGACGTCGCGGCTATCTTTTTCTCCAGCCCCAGAGCGAGCAGTAATTCTGTTTCATGCTGACCTACGGTCACGACGCGCTGAGGAGCCTTCGCAAAGGTCTGCTTTATGCCGCAATTTTCAACCGTAAGGGGCCAGGAGGTCACTGCAAAAGCGGCAGGCGCAATGGAAAGCAGCGATGCCAGTAATAACCCTTTTTTAAGAAACATAGAACGCAATCCAGTAATTGTTATGTTATAACATAATACATGTATTGTGATTGAGAGCAACCGCAGTTGCCCGCAATGAACTGCATAGCCGGAGACAGGGTGCGTTTAAGGAATTTAACGGGCAGATCGGGTCACAGCTTCTGATCGACAATCGCCGATTTCACCCGGGACATCGCCAGAATGTTTTTAGCGCGCATATTTAATTTTTCGAGGATCTTCACGCGGTAGGTGCTGGTCGTTTTTTGTGATAGTTGCAGCTTTTTCGCAATTTCATGGTTTTCCAGATGAAAAAGCTTCAGCACGTCATACTCGCGTCGCGTAAACGAGTGTGTGCGGAGCGCCCGATAAAATCGCATCAGCTGCTGAAAAGGATGAACGCTAAAATGCATCGATGAATAGATAATATTGTCGATTCTCACCGCGCGATTCGCTTCTATCTCATGCATCAGGACAATGTAATCACGCCTGATTTTTTTGACCTGCTGGATAGTGCTATTGCGTAACGTATCCTGTTCAATTGCAATGATGAAATCCAGCGTCGGATCGACCTCATCAAGATCGTGAATATCCTTCTTATCGCGAATTAAATGGGTCGATGTCATGGCGCTTGAGACCCCGCGGCACAGGTAATAGTTATCACTGATAAAAATAAAATTCATAATTGCCGTTGAATAAAGTCATGGGGACTCACTTATCGCAGTGAGGCTGGGTTAACGGGTGTTGTACGAAAAAAAGTCTAAATCACACCCGATAAAACTGATAAAAGTAATGAATGTAAAAATAAATGTTTACATTTTAGCCAGTCGATGACGAAGAAATCATCTGGGCGGAAGGGAACGACGCAAGATGCTCAAGGTAATGCAATTTCCTGCTTTACATCATGCTCAGAGATGTTTATAGTGCGCCTCACTTTGGAAGCGTGGCCGAGCGGTTGAAGGCACCGGTCTTGAAAACCGGCGACCCGAAAGGGTTCTAGAGTTCGAATCTCTACGCTTCCGCCAAATTCAGAAACCCTGCGATAGCAATATCGCAGGGTTTTTTCGTTATTCCAGCCCCAGCGTATACTGCGCGATTTTGAAGTAGATAATCAGCCCGGTACCGTCGATCAGCGTGGCGATAAACGGCGCGGAGACGACCGCCGGGTCGATTTTGCAGCGTTTCAGTACCATCGGGATCACCGACGAGACGATGGCGCTCCACAGCGTAATGCAGACCAGCGTCAGGCTGACGATAAGCGTGATTTCCATCCCGATACCCATCATCCAGGCGCGAACGCAGCCCGCCAGACCCAGCGTGGCGGCAATCATCAACGACGTGCTCATCTCTTTGCGCAGCACGCGGCCCACATCGCGAAGGTGGACCTCACCCAGCGCCATGGCGCGCACCAGCGTGGAGGTGATCTGCGTTCCGCTGTTCCCGCCCGTGCCAATCAGCAGCGGAATAAAGAACGCCAGCGCAATGGCAGACTCCAGCGCCTCTTCAAAATGCTGGATCACCGAGCTGGTATACGCTTCCGCAACAAACAGCAGCAGCAGCCAGACGGAGCGCTTCTTCCACAGGCTGAAGGCGCTGGTTTCCAGGTAGGGTTTTTCCAGCGGCAGGGTCGCCCCCTGAAGCTGCGCATCTTCGGTGACGTCATCTTCCAGCAGGTGGGCGATTTCGCGCTCGGTGAGGCAGCCCACCAGCTTGCCGTGGGTGACAACCGGCACGACATCCGCACCCGCGTGCGCCAGCACCCCGGCGACATCCGCCCGCTCATCTTCCGGTTTAAGCTGAATAAAATCCGATATCATCAGTCGCTTAACCGGCTGCACGGTATCCGTGGCCTGCAATAATTTGCGAACGGCAATCAAACCCGCGAGGCGACCGTTATCCTCGATAAAAATATGTGAAGGAATATCATCGTCTTTTAATTTTTCGAAAAACTGCTCGCGTGCCAGAGCCACGCATAATGAAATATCGATAACAATAAAATCGGTATTCATATATTGCGCGATGGCGCTGTCATTAAAAGCCGGGTT
The DNA here is from genome assembly GCF_029838645.1 of Enterobacter sp. GD03975. Classification (NCBI taxonomy): domain Bacteria; kingdom Pseudomonadati; phylum Pseudomonadota; class Gammaproteobacteria; order Enterobacterales; family Enterobacteriaceae; genus Enterobacter; species Enterobacter sp. GD03975. The sequence continues at coordinate 417,090 of NZ_JAOBZC010000003.1, read as the reverse complement.
TTGGTTGTGAATAGCGTAAGACATAGTAAATTCCCTTTGAATAATAAAATCTCTCAGGGGCGAGCAAGACAGGGCATGTCGGAAAGGAGATCCCCACGTCCTGGGTTCAGCACTGTACACCGTATCCCGTAAGGGAAGTTATACTGACAAAGCCTTGATTCGACAGTGCCTGTTTTACCCTGTGCCGGTTCTCTCGAACCCACCAGAGCGATAACGTGTATTTGTACAGGAGCCTCGCCATAACGAGATCGTTGTAAAACGTGAGGGATAATACGCTTATTTAAAACCGCTGCTGAGGAATTTTAATAATGTTTAAGAACGGTTTAAATGAATAGTATTAAACGCATGTTGAGGTTTTATTTAACTGTTTTCTTTTTAAATGGAGAATTCATCTGTTACCGGAGAGAGTAAAATGGCATGGCTGGACACGCTGCTGGATCATTTTGCGCATTATCCGACGCATCTGTTCGCGCTGCTCGTTGTTATGGCGTTGAGTAAATCGACGGTGCTGGTCTCGTCGGTGCTGCCGCCCGCATCGGTCATGCTGATGGCGGGGATCGCCGTCAGCCAGTCGAGTCTGCATCCCGGAATGACGTGGCTGGCGGTGGTGATGGGCGCTACGGCAGGTTCGGTGCTGAATTACCATATCGGCCAGCTAATGGGGCATACCCGGCTGGTGTCACGCCTCACCGCAAAACATGCCGATAAGTTTCTGCGGGTACAGCATCAGCTGCAAAAGAACGGCGTAGTCGCGCTGTTCACCTCGCGTTTCCTGGCGGTGCTGCGCTATATCGTGCCGCTGGCGGCCGGCATGCTCAGGATGAGCGCGATGAAGGTTTACGTCGTTAGCCTGCTGTCAGCCTGCGCATGGGCGGCGCTGTACGTCGGCATCGTCACCGGCATCAGCGTCTGAACGTATTCATCAGTTTGAGAAATGCTTCCCGAAAAAACGGTCACCAGTCTGTCACACTCAGCGTGACGATAAAAACGCATGAGGAAAAAGGGATGAGAAAAGCACTACTCGCTGTCGCCGTGGCAGGAACGCTTTCAGTGACGTTTGGGGCGCAGGCACAGGACGCGCCGGAAGGTTATCAGTTACAACAGGTGCTCATCATGAGCCGCCATAACCTGCGCGCGCCGCTCGCCAATAACGGCAGCGTGCTGGAGCAGTCCACGCCGAAGCAGTGGCCGGAATGGGACGTACCCGGTGGACAGCTGACCACCAAAGGCGGCGTGCTGGAAGTGTATATGGGCCACTATATGCGCGAGTGGCTGGCAGAGCAGGGGATGGTGAAGACGGGAGAGTGCCCGCCAGCGGATACCGTCTATGCCTACGCAAATAGCCTTCAGCGCACCGTGGCGACCGCGCAGTTCTTTATCACCGGCGCGTTCCCGGGGTGCGACGTTCCTGTGCATCATCAGAAAAAAATGGGCACCATGGACCCCACCTTCAATCCGGTCATTACCGATAACTCCCCTGCGTTTCGTGAGAAAGTGCTGAAGGCGATGGAGACGGAACGGCAAAAAATGCAGCTGGATGAGAGTTATAAATTGCTGGAACAGCTGACAAACTACAGCGACTCGCCGTCCTGCAAGGAGAAAAACGTCTGCTCCCTGACGGAGGCAAAAGATACGTTCAGCGCCGACTATGAAAAAGAGCCGGGCGTATCGGGGCCGCTGAAGGTGGGTAACTCACTGGTGGATGCCTTCACCCTGCAATATTACGAAGGCTTCCCGGCCGATCGGGTGGCCTGGGGAGAGATCAAAACCGATCAGCAGTGGCGGGTGCTGTCGAAGCTGAAAAACGGCTATCAGGATTCGCTGTTTACCTCGACGGAGGTGGCGCAAAACGTGGCGAAACCGCTGGTGAAGTACATTGATAAAACGCTGGTGACTGAGCAGGCAAACGCGCCCAGAATCACCCTGCTGGTGGGACATGACTCCAACATCGCCTCGCTGCTGACCGCGCTGGACTTCAAACCGTATCAGCTGCACGACCAGCAGGAACGCACCCCGATTGGCGGCAAAATTGTTTTCCAGCGCTGGCATGACAAAAACAGCAACCAGGAGCTGATGAAAATTGAGTATGTCTACCAGAGTTCAGCCCAGTTGCGGAACGCCAGCGTACTGTCGCTGCAATCCCCTGCTCAGCGCGTAACGCTGGAGCTGAAGGGGTGTCCGGTTGACGGAAACGGCTTCTGTCCGATTGATAAATTCAATGCGGTGATGAATAACGCGGCGAAATAGAAGAGACCCCCGCGCGAGCGGGGGGATACGTTCAGACGTTTTTACGTTCGATGGTTTGCTCGCCCCAGAACAGCGAGTCTTTGTCGGTTTTTTCGAAGGCGCGAATCAGCACCTCATCGTTGCCTTCTTCCCAAATCTGCTCGGCCAGCTTTTCGTCATAATTGGCGACTTCAAAGATGGCTTCGGCAATCTCCGGAGAGGTATTGCGTAAACTTGCCCATTCGCCCACGTGATGAGCTTTGGATTCTTGCGTTGGCATACTTGTCCTCCTGTTGGGTTAGCCGTTCAGTTTTTTGGCAAGACCCGCGACGTATTCACCCTGGTAGCGGGCGATTGAAAGTTCTTCATTGCTTGGCTGACGTGAACCATCTCCACCGGCAATCGTTGTTGCGCCATAGGGCGTACCCCCACGGACCTGAGAGACATCAAACAGTTCCTGCGCGCCGTAGCCAATCGGCACAATGACCATCCCATGATGCGCAAGCGTTGTCCAGGTGGAAGTGATCGTCTGCTCCTGGCCGCCGCCCGTGCCGGTAGAGCTGAACACGCTGGCCAGCTTGCCGTACAGCGCGCCGGAGGCCCATAGCCCGCCTGTCTGGTCGAGGAAGGTGCGCATCTGGCCCGACATATTGCCGAAGCGGGTTGGGGTGCCGAAGATAATGGCATCATAGTCCGCGAGTTCCTGCGGGGTAGCCACCGGGGCATTTTGTGTTTTCCCGCCGGCTTTGGCGAAGGCTTCCGCCTGCATGGTTTCCGGTACGCGTTTAACCACGACCTCAACGCCGTCTACTCTGTTAGCGCCTTCTGCTACAGCGTGAGCCATGGTTTCAATGTGTCCATACATGGAATAATAGAGCACCAGAACTTTTGCCATTTTGCATCACTCCTCGTTGGTTTTTCTGACAGCGGATCGCTGCGTTACTTTAAAGATATGACATCACGGCCAGACTGCAAAAATGAACGGCATTTATTTGATATATAACAATATCTTCTGGATACGTGCTTTGTAGCAAAATGAAACAACTTTCGCAGCGCGGATTTTTCAAAATATAAGAACGGCTTATGAATAACCCGCGCAATATTTCATACGAAAGGCTGAGATCATGTTGCAGAATATTACCTCTCGCTTGCCGGATAGCCGCATTACACTAAGCTTAACTTCACGCGGCACAGATAAAGGCACTGTCCTTGAGCCGCGAGGTGAAAGAATCCTCTTTTACTGAATGCAATATGATGTCTAATGTTTCACACTCTGGAGGTTAGAGATGGCAAACCATCGTGGTGGTTCAGGTAATTTCGCTGAAGACCGTGAAAGAGCATCAGAAGCAGGTCGTAAAGGTGGCCAGTCCAGCGGGGGCAACTTCAAAAACGACCCTCAGCGCGCATCAGAGGCTGGTAAAAAAGGGGGTAAAAATAGCCACGGCAGCAACAAGTAGTACGCCGGGTTAACTCTCTGCCGCCGGGTTTCCCGGCGGTTTTTTTATGTCTGTCACATTGAACTGTCGCCAAAGGCATCGCACACTACAGGATTGAATCTTCGTGCTGGTGTCTCATGTCCGTTTCCCGTTATACCTTCTCCATAAAGCCTCAGGAAGCCATTCTGATCCTGATCACCATGTTCTGGGGCGGAACCTTTCTCGCCGTTCAGTACGCGGTCACGCTCAGCGATCCCTTTTTCTTCGTCGGGCTGCGCTTTGCAACGGCGGCCATTGCCGTGGCGCTTATCTCGCTGAAAACCCTGCGCGGGTTGACCCTGCGGGAGCTTAAAGCCGGCGTGGCCATTGGCGTGGCAATTGCCATGGGCTACAGCCTGCAAACGTGGGGACTACAGTCTATCTCCAGCAGCAAATCCGCCTTCATCACCGCCATGTACGTGCCGCTGGTGCCGCTATTGCAGTGGCTGTGCCTCGGCAGGATCCCGGGCCTGATGTCGTGCATCGGCATCGTGCTGGCGTTCATCGGTCTGATTTTATTAGCCGGGCCGGAAAATAATCTGCTGGCGCTGGGGCCGGGGGAGATCATCACCCTGGTGGGGGCCGTTGCCATTGCGGCAGAAATTATTCTGATTAGCGCCTGGGCAGGAAAAGTGGACGTCAAGCGTGTGACGGTCGTGCAGCTTGCCACCGCGTCGCTGGTGGCGTTCGCGACAATGGTACCGGCGGGGGAGTCTGTCCCGCCGATGTCCACCGGACTGATCGTGGTGGCGTTGGGACTGGGCATTTTCAGCGCCATTATTCAGGTCACCATGAACTGGGCACAGCGCAGCGTGTCGCCGACGCGGGCGACGGTCATTTACACCGGTGAGCCGGTGTGGGCGGGGATATTCGGGCGTATTGCCGGGGAGCGTCTGCCGCTGCTGGCGCTGTTGGGCGCGGCGTTTATTATCGCCGGGGTGCTGGTGAGCGAGTTGAAGTTAAAAAAACGACGTAAGGCGACTGCCGGATTGAGCGCTGAACAAGGGGCAGATAGCTAACAATGCGCATTCTGCCCGTTTAGCCCAGCGGCGCTTCGCTTGCACGGGCCTACAATTAGCATGTAGGCCGGGTAAGCGTAGCGTCACCCGGCTATTTCAGATTCAGGGGGTGATGGCTTCCGCTTGCGCTTCATCCCTTTTCCGGCGGCACAGCAGGGCGTTGAGCAGGATCGCGCCGAACGTCGCCGTGCCAATCCCGCCAACCGTAAATCCGCCCAGCGTCAGGGCGAAATCCCCCGCACCCAGCACCAGCGTCACCGCCACCATGATCAGGTTACCGTTCTGGCTCAGGTCAACATGGTTCTGCACCCAGATGCGAGCTCCCGCGACGGCAATCAGACCAAAGACCACAACCGAGGCGCCGCCAATGACGGGGGCCGGAATGGTGTGGATCAGCGCGCCGAATTTCGGTGAGAAGCCGAGCAGCATCGCCATGACCGCTGCCGCCACGAAGACCAGCGTGGAGTAGACTTTGGTCACGGCCATGACGCCGATGTTTTCCGCGTAGGTCGTGACGCCGCTGCCGCCGACCGAGCCGGAGAGCATGGTCGCCAGACCGTCGCCCACAAACGCCCGTCCCATATACGGGTCCATATTGCGCCCGGTCATTCCCGCTATGGCTTTCAGGTGACCCAGGTTTTCAGCCACCAGAATCACCGCGACAGGCGCGATGAGCATCATCGCCTGAGCGTTAAAGGTGGGCGAGGTCAGCTGCGGCATGCCGAACCAGGCGGCCTGATGAATCAACGTGAAATCAACCGGCTTGCCAAAACCGAACGCGTTCGTCAGCAGCGCGTAGATCAGACACGCCGCAATCAGCCCGACCAGGATCAGCAGCCGCTGGATCATCCCGCGCGTAAAGACCGCCACCACGCCGATGCACAGCACCGTCATCACCGCCATCCAGCTTTCAAACGGCGAGCCGGAAACGCTCTTAACTGCTATCGGCGCCAGGTTCAGGCCAATCGCCATCACCACCGCCCCGGTGACGACGGGGGGCATCATCCGCTCGATCCAGCGCGTGCCGACTTTCATTACCACCAGACCGATCAGGGTGTAGACCAGCCCGCAGGCGATAATGCCGCCGAGGGCCACGCTCAGGTTGGGGTTAATGCCCTGGCCGTTAAATCCGGTCGCTGCAATGACCACCCCCACGAAGGCGGCGCTGGAGCCCAGATAGCTGGGCACGCGCCCGCCGGTGACAAAAAAGAACAGCAGGGTACCGATACCTGACATCAAAATGGCGAGGTTAGGATCCAGCCCCATCAGCATGGGCATCAGCACCGTCGCGCCAAACATCGCGACCGCATGCTGTACGCCCATCACCATCGTCTGCCCGAGCGGGAGCCTTTCATCCGGCGCGACCACGCCTGCGTCTGTGGAGGTCGATTTCAACTGCCAGTGGGGAAGTCCGAACATGATCTGTCTCCTCATACGGGTTAACAGGCGGGTCGCATAAGCGCGTGGTAGCCGCGGTCGAACCACACCAGCCCTTGCGGCGCAGGGTGGCGAACAATGGACACAATGTCGCAGAACAGAATGTCGTGGGTGCCGACGCTGACCACCTGGCTGATGCGGCAGTCGAACGAGGCCAGCGCCGCCTCCAGACGCGGGCAGCCCGTCTCACCCGTCTCCCATTGCGCGGCGGCAAAGCGTTCCTCCATCGGGGTTTTGCCGCCAAAAAGAGTGGATAACGGCTCCTGTCCGGCGCTGAGCGTGTTTACGCACAGGGTGCGGTTTTCGCTAAACGTCGGCCAGACGGACGCGCCGCGGTTGAGGCAAACCAGCAGCGTCGGCGGCGAATCGGTCACGCTGCATACCGCGCTGGCGGTAAAGCCCGCCATTCCCGCCGGGCCGTCGGTAGTGATGATATTGACCGCCGCACCGACGCAGGCCATGGCGTCGCGGAACGTTTGTTGGTCGGGTGTCGTCATGATGGCTCCTTACGCCAGCCCGCAGGCATCTTCGAAGGTCAGACGCGGTAAGCGTCCATAGACTTTGCTCATATCGCCATAGCCGATGTTGATCAGCAGGTTGCTTTTCAGCAGCGTGCCGGTGAAAAAGGCATCGTCGACCTTTTGCCGGTCAAAGCCGGACATCGGCCCGGTGTCCAGCCCCAGCGCGCGGCAGGCGAAAATCAGGTAGGCGGCCTGCATGGCGCTGTTGCGAAAGGCCGTTTCTTCGGCGTGTGCGGGGCTGGAGGTAAACCAGCGCTTTGCATCGGCGTGCGGAAACAGTTCGGGCAGGCGCTCATAGAATTCGCTATCCCAGGCGACAATCGCCGTGACCGGGGCAGTGAGCGTTTTTTCCAGGTTGCCGCTGGAGAGCGCCGGGCGCAGCTTCGCTTTCCCCTCAGCGCTTCGCACAAAGACAATGCGCGCCGGTGAGCAATTGGCAGACGTTGGGCCCCATTTCATCAGGTCATATATCTCGCGCAGCGTCTCGTCGCTGACCGGTATATCCAGCCAGCCGTTATGGGTGCGCGCGCCGGTAAACAGCGTTTCCAGCGCGGCGGGCGTAATGGCTTCGCTCATTAAAACTCCTTACAAAGCGGGTTCAGGGCTGTGCAGCAGGCTGGCAAGCCCGTTCAGCAGCAGGGTGTTAAAGGTGTCCGGCTCGGTCACGTTGCAGGCATGCCCGCCCTGGCGCATAACCGTTTTACGGGCATGCGGAAGGGCGGCGTGCAGTTCAGCGGAGCAGACGGACGGCACCAGCAGATCGTCGGTAGAACAGATAATCTGCACGGGGCAGCGAACGCGTGCAGCGTGGCGGCTAAAATCGGCCTGTTTCAGCGCATGCAACCGGCGCAGCAGGTTGGCTTTGCCCTGAAAATGGGCCAGCGCCAGCGCTTCCTCAGCCTCCAGGCGCGGCGCGCGTGCGGTCATCCAGTCTGCCGGGTAGAGGAACAGCGGCTGCGCCTCGACCCACGCCTGCGCGCCACCCGCATGCAGCAGGCGTTCGCGAACGTCAAAACAGCGGCGGGTATGGGCATTGAGGGTCAGCCAGCCGTTGACGCAGACCAGCGCGGTAAGGGCGTCGGGCTTATCGATGGCCAGCCGCAGGCCCACCAGCGCCCCCAGCGCGTGGCCCACCACGCAGTAACGGGCGAACCCGGCCCCGGCTAACGCCAGCGCAAGCTCGTCGGCCATCTGCGCCAGGGTGTAGTCTTCCGGCAGGGTATCCGGGTTATTTCCCGTGCCCCGCTGGTCATAGCACACCACCTGATACTCTTGCCCCAGCACGGCGAGCTGGGGCAGCCAGTAGCTCCCGCTGCCGCCGAGCCCGGCAATCAGCACCACCACGGGCGCGCCCTCGAAGGGGGGCGGTGAAATGGACAGTTTCATGGCCGCCTCACTGTGCAATGTGCGCCACGGTGGCGATTTCAACCAGCGCGTCCGGCTTCACCAGTCCGCACTGAATGCAAAACCGCGCCGGTTTATCGCCGGGGAAAAACTCCGCGTAGATTTCATTAATCGCGGCGTAGTTTTTCCAGTCGGTGATAAAGATGCTGTTGAAGGTCACGTTCTCCATCGTGCCACCCGCCGTTTCGATCACGGTTTTGATCGTCTCCAGCACGTGGCGGGTTTGCGCCTTTGGGTCGTTGATAAACACCACGTTGTTGTCTTTATCAAAGGGCAGCGTGCCTGAGACATACACCACGCCGTCGGCGAGGGTGCCGGGAACGAACGGGGCAATCGGAGTGCTGGTGCCCGGCGGAATAATCACGGATTTCGGCATAGCGGTTCTCCTCAGGCGATACGGGCGAGCGGGGGATCCAGCGCGTCGCAGAAATCATTGACGTTACTGACCCAGCCAAAAAAGGTTTCGATATTGAACAGGGCGGCTTTCTGGGCGAAATCCGGTCCGGCCTGATGCGTGGCGTCTTCCAGCACCACGCCAAAATACTCGAGGAAAAAGCCGTCGCGCAGGGTCGACTCCACGCACACGTTGGTGGCAATGCCCGTAAAGACCAGATGACGAATGCCCCGGCTGCGCAGCAGGCTGTCGAGCGGGGTATTGAAAAAGCCGCTGTAGCGCGGTTTCGGCAGCACGATATCGCCAGCTTTCGGTACCAGCTCATCCACCAGCTGATAATCCCAGCCGCCTTTTGCCAGCAGCGTGCCCTGGAGTTCGGGCCGTTTGCGCATGGTTTTCAGGGCGTTGGATTTGTGGAAGTTGGGTGAGCCGGGGCCGCCGGCTTCGACGTAATGGTCGTCCCAGCCGTTCTGGAACCAGACGATGAGCATGCCCGCCGCGCGCGCGGCGGCGACGGCGGTTTTGATGTTCTCGATCACCGGCCGCGTGGCGGAGACGTCAAACCCTGCCAGATCGAGATAACCGCCTTTGCTGGCATAGGCGTTTTGCATGTCCACCACGATAAGCGCGCTCTGCTGCGGCGCAAAGGTGATGGCTTCCGGGCGAGCGTTTAACGTCGTCATTACGCCACCTCCTTTGTGACGGCAGGGATGTGGGCGCGGCACTGCATCAGCGGCTGAATGCGCTCGCCGAAGGTTTCCACGCCGCTAAGAAAATCATCGAAGGTCAGCAGCACGCCTTCCGCGCCGGGCACGGCAGCCACTTCGTCGAGCATTCTGGCGACGCTGGCATACGAGCCCACCAGGGTGCCCATGTTGATATTGACGGCGGAGGTCGGGTCGGCCATCTGGCGCACGTTGGTGTCCGAACCGGAGCGAGTGTCTTTCTGGCTCTGCTCGGTAAGCCAGCTCAGCGCGTCGTCGTCAGCGCCGTCCTTGTACCGCTCCCATTTGGCGCGTGCGGCGTCGTCGGTTTCGTCGGCAATGACCATGAACAGCACGTAGGAGCCCACGTCGCGCCCGGTTTTGTCGGCGGCCTCTTTCATCCGCGCGGCGGTCGGGGCGAAGGCGGCAGGGGTGTTAACGCCTTTGCCGAAGCAGAAGTTGAAGTCAGCATATTTCGCGGAAAATTCCATCCCCGCGTCGCTCTGCCCGGCGCAGATCACCTTCATCGGTACTGACGGCTGCGGGCTGACGCGGCAGTCGTTCATGGTGAAGAAGTCGCCTTTGAAGTCGCTTTTGCCGGTGCCCCACAGATCGCGCAGCACCTGTACGTATTCGGTCAGGTAGTCGTAGCGGCGGGAGAAGTAATCATCCCCCGGCCAGAGCCCCATCTGCTCGTACTCCGGCTTTTGCCAGCCGGTGACCAGGTTAACGCCAAAGCGTCCGCCGGAGATGGAGTCAATGGTGGAGGCCATCCGCGCCACGATCGCCGGGGGCAGGGTGAGAGTGGCGGCGGTGGCGTAAATCTGGATGCGGGAGGTTACCGCCGCCAGGCCCGCCATCAGGGTAAAGGACTCCAGGTTGTGGTCCCAGAATTCGGTCTTGCCGCCGAAACCGCGCAGCTTAATCATCGAGAGCGCAAAATCGAAATGGTAGTGTTCCGCCTTCTGCACGATGGCTTTGTTTAGCTCAAAGGTCGGCATGTACTGCGGGGCAGTGGTCGAGATAAGCCAGCCGTTGTTGCCGATCGGTACAAATACGCCAATTTTCATCACGAACCTCTCTTCATTACGTCGCAGGTGTAACGGCGTTTTTGCAAAGGAAGTGCCAGTTTTGAAATCTGCTTTGTTATTAATGTGTTAACTATTGGTTGATTAACTGGGTGCTAAAAATGTGGACTGACTGGTCAAAAACATTGCACAGAAAACAGGCGCTCATGCGCGATGGGAGTGCAGAAGGTCGTGGCGAGGCGGGGGTTTTGCTATGCTGAGCGCAGGAAAGAAAATGGAGAGCGGAAATGACACAAGGCGCAGTGAAAACACCCGGAAAACGTTCGCAGGCGGTGAGCGCCAAGAAACAGGCGATCCTCAGCGCCGCGCTGGAGACCTTTTCGCAGTTTGGTATTCACGGCACGCGCCTTGAGCAGGTGGCCGAGCAGGCCGGGGTCTCCAAGACCAATCTGCTCTACTACTACCCGTCGAAAGAGGCGCTGTATGTGGCGGTGATGCAGCAGATCCTCGATATCTGGCTCGCGCCGCTCAAGGCATTTCGCGAAGAGCTGGCCCCGCTGGTGGCGATCGAGGAGTACATACGCCTGAAGCTGGAGGTGTCGCGTGATTATCCGCAGGCATCCAGGCTGTTCTGTCTGGAGATGTTACAGGGCGCGCCGCTGTTGCAGGCGGAACTGACCGGCGATTTAAAGCAGCTGGTGGACGATAAGTCGGCCATTATTGCCGGATGGGTCGCCAGCGGAAAGCTGGCACCGGTCGACCCGCAGCACCTGATCTTTATGATCTGGGCCGCTACCCAGCATTACGCTGACTTCGCGGCCCAGGTTGAGGCGGTGACCGGTAAAACGCTTCAGGACGAGGCATTTTTCCAGAGCACCCTCGAAAACGTGCAGCGGATGATTATCGAAGGGATCCGCGTGCGTTAATTGCCCGGCGGGAGAGGGCAGCTTAGATCGCCCTCTTCACACTGCATCAGCGAGGCCAGAAACGCTTCACGCTCCACGGTTTTCTCCGCCAGGCACTGGTTTACAATCATTGGCTGAACGCTCCCGCCTTCCGTGCCCGAACCGATAAACGCGCAGTCCGCGTCGCGCAGGCTAATCCACGCCTGCTGCGCCTTTTTCAGCAGGTCGCGCTGGGGTGCTGCCGCCCGCTTGATGGCGGCCTGATACGTCTCGTTAAGCTTTTTATCGGCGGCCTGATACTGCTGCGCGCTACAGGTGTTCAGTTCAAGCTGCGTAGTGGCGTTGTCGCACTCGTTGGCCAGCGCGCTGGTGCTGAGCAACAGTGCTGCCCCTGCGAGAAATACTCTTTTCATCATCCCCTCCATGTAAAAAAGCCGGATGCGCTGTGCTTATCCGGCCTGCGGTTATTGTGTAGCCCCGGTAAGCGTAGCGCCACCGGGGAGTTTACACGATTATCCGATTGTCATCAGGCTGGCGTTACCGCCCGCCGCCGCCGTGTTGACGCTGAGAGAACGTTCAACGTACAGGCGCTCCAGCAGCAGGTTGGTTTCCCCGCGGGCGAAGCCCTGCACCGAAACAATCGCGCCGCTGCGGGCCGCGACCTGCTCACACAATTCGCGCAGCTGGTCGGAATCACCGTGGTAGATCACCGCGTCAAACGGCTGGGTCAACAGGGCGTCAGCCTTGGCAAAGCGAATGCGCACCGAGACCGCTTTTGGCAGCTGTTTGGCGAGGTCGCGATGCAGGTCATCTTCCGGCCACAGCACCTCACAGCCCGTTGCCGTCGCGGCAGCCAGCTGCACCAGCGCGTCCTGCTCGTTATCCGCCACGCACAGCACGCGCTCGCGCGGCATCAGCGTCCAGGTGTTGCGCTCGCCGGTAGGGCCCGGCAGCAGACGCTGCGTACCGGCCTGTGCCAGCTCGCCGTACTGCTGCGCAATCGCATGCAGTTCAGGACGGTTATCAGCCCACTTAATCAGCGCGTCCAGCGGCTGGGTCAGCACGGCTTTCACCTGCGCGTCCACCGGATATTCAGCGTCCTGACGCGCCAGCGTCACGCCCAGCGCATTTTCCGGACGGTTTGCCAGCAGACGGTACAGATAGAGCGGACCGCCCGCTTTCGGACCCGTACCGGAAAGACCTTCGCCGCCGAACGGCTGTACGCCCACGACTGCGCCAACCATGTTACGGTTGACGTACAGGTTGCCCACTTTGGCATTGCCGGTCACCTGGGCAATGGTTTCGTCGATACGGGTATGCACGCCGAGCGTCAGGCCGTAACCCGAAGCGTTAATCTGATCGATAAGCGCGTTGAGGTTGTTACGGCTGTAGCGCACCACGTGCAGCACTGGGCCGAAGACCTCTTTTTTCAGCTCGTCGAAGCTTGCCAGCTCGATAAGCGTAGGCGGCACGAAGGTGCCGGTCTGCCACTCGCGGGCATCTTCACCGTTCTCGCGCACCGCCTGGAACACCGGACGGCCTTTGGCACGCATGGTCTGAATGTGGTTTTCAATGTTGGCTTTGGCTTCCGCGTCGATCACCGGCCCGATGTCGGTGGTGAGACGGCCCGGGTTGCCCATACGGCATTCCGCCATTGCGCCGCGCAGCATCTTCAGGGTGTGGTCAGCCACGTCATCCTGTAAGCACAGCACGCGCAGGGCGGAACAGCGCTGGCCTGCGCTGTCGAAGGCGGAGGCCAGCACGTCAACAACCACCTGTTCGGTCAGCGCCGAGGAGTCCACGATCATGGCGTTCATGCCGCCAGTTTCGGCGATCAGCGGGGTCGGACGGCCCTGTGCATCCAGACGGGTAGCAATGTTGCGTTGCAGCAGGGACGCCACTTCGGTCGAACCGGTAAACATCACGCCGCGCACGCGGTTATCGGAGGTCAGTTTGGCACCCACCGTTTCACCGCGCCCCGGCAACAGTTGCACCACGCCCGCCGGTACGCCCGCTTCCAGCAGAATGTTAATGCCCTGAGCGGCAATCAGCGGGGTTTGCTCCGCCGGTTTCGCCAGCACGCTGTTGCCTGCGGCTAGGGCCGCGGCAATCTGGCCGGTGAAGATTGCCAGCGGGAAGTTCCACGGGCTGATACAGACCACCGGACCGAGCGGGCGGTGCGTTTCGTTGTCGAAATCATCACGCACCTGACCGGCGTAGTAGTGCAGGAAGTCGACCGCCTCACGCACCTCGGCGATGGCGTTGCTGAAGGTTTTCCCCGCCTCACGCACCAGAATGCCGATGAGCGACTGCATCTGATCTTCCATCAGCACCGCGGCACGTTCCAGAATAGCGGCACGCTCCTGCGGCGGGGTGGCAAACCAGATTGGCGCGTTATTCACCGCGCTCTCCAGCGCCTGTTCCACTTCCGCTTCCGTGGCTTCGCGCACGTAGCCGACGATATCCTTCGGCTCTGCCGGGTTGATCACCGGCTGCATTTCACCGTCCTCAACGGACTGCTCAAGGATCGGTTTGGCCTGCCATTTCTGCAATGCGCTGTTGAGCAGGGCAGAAGAGAGCGAGGCCAGGCGGTGTTCGTTCGCCAGATCCAGGCCCGCCGAGTTGACGCGGCCCGCGCCGTACAGCTCGCGCGGCAGGGCAATTTTCGGATGCGGCAGACCAATCTGGCCTTCCTGCGCCGCCAGCTTCTCTACGGCCTGTACCGGATCGGCCACCAGTTCGTCGAGCGGCAGCGTGGTGTCGGCAATCCGGTTAACGAAGGAGGTGTTCGCCCCGTTCTCCAGCAGACGACGCACCAGGTACGCCAGCAGGGTTTCGTGGGTGCCCACCGGGGCATAGATACGGCACGGACGGTTCAGCTTGCCGTCGGCCACTTTCCCTGTCACCTGTTCGTAGAGCGGCTCACCCATGCCGTGCAGGCACTGGAACTCGTACTGGCCCGGATAGTAGTTCTGTCCCGCCAGGCTGTAAATGGCCGCCAGGGTGTGGGCGTTGTGGGTGGCGAACTGCGGATAAATCAGGTTCGGCACGCCGAGCAGTTTTTTCGCACAGGCGAGGTAAGAGACGTCGGTGTACACCTTGCGGGTATAGACCGGATAACCTTCCAGCCCTTCCATCTGGGCGCGTTTGATTTCGCTGTCCCAGTAGGCGCCTTTCACCAGGCGGATCATCAGGCGGCGACGGCTGCGGCTGGCCAGGTCAATCAGGTAATCAATGACGAACGGGCAGCGTTTCTGGTAGGCCTGGATAACGAAACCAATCCCGTTCCAGCCCGCCAGCTCCGGCTCGAAGCACAGTTTTTCCAGCAGATCGAGGGAGATCTCCAGACGGTCAGCCTCTTCGGCGTCGATGTTGATGCCGATGTCGTACTGACGCGCCAGCAGGGTCAGGGATTTCAGGCGCGGATAGAGTTCTTCCATCACCCGGTCATACTGCGCACGGCTGTAGCGCGGGTGCAGGGCAGAAAGCTTAATGGAGATGCCCGGACCTTCATAAATACCGCGGCCGTTAGACGCTTTACCGATGGCGTGGATCGCCTGCTGGTAAGAGACCATGTAGGCCTGCGCGTCGGGGGCGGTCAGCGCCGCTTCACCCAGCATGTCGTAGGAGTAGCGGAAACCTTTGTCTTCCAGCTTGCGGGCGTTCGCCAGCGCTTCAGCAATGGTTTCGCCGGTGACGAACTGCTCGCCCATCAGGCGCATCGCCATGTCCACGCCCTTGCGGATCAGCGGCTCGCCGCGCTTGCCGATAATACGGTTCAGCGAGCGTGACAGGTTGGCTTCATTATGGGTAGAAACCAGCTTGCCGGTAAACAGCAGGCCCCAGGTGGCGGCGTTAACGAACAGCGACGGGCTGCGGCCAATGTGGGACTGCCAGTTGCCGTTGCTGATTTTGTCGCGGATCAGCGCGTCGCGGGTGGCTTTATCCGGAATACGCAGCAGCGCTTCTGCCAGACACATTAGCGCCACGCCTTCCTGAGAGGAGAGAGAGAACTCCTGCAACAGGCCCTGCACCATGCCGGCGCGTCCGCTGGCGGTTTTCTGGTTGCGCAGCCTGTCGGCGAGCTGATACGCCAGGCTGTGCGCCTGAGCGGCCACGGCTTCCGGCAGGCGCGCCTGCTCCAGCAGCATCGGCACGGCGTCGGTTTCGGCACGGCGGTAGGCGCCGGTAATGGCGGCACGGCTGACGGACTGCGGCAGGATCTGCTCGGCGAAGTCGAGGAAGGGCTGGTGGTTCTCTTCAACGGCCGTTACGGCCTCTTCGCTTTCGTTCGCTGCGCCCGCCAGCAGGGCAGGCAGCTCCGGCAGGCCGTCTTCACTCTCCAGTCTTTCCAGATAGTTAAAAATCGCCTGCTTGATTAACCAGTGCGGTGTGCGGTCGATGCGGGTCGCAGCGGTTTTAATCCGTTCGCGGGTAGCGTCATCCAGCTTAACCCCCATGGTGGTCATCCCCATGCCAAAACTCCTGTTGTTCTGTAATAGCGTTCTGTTGATAGCGTGAAATATCCACCATGTTGCAACTTTGTGCAACCGTGTTAAATGTGACCTGGGCTGCAAGCTGGAAAATGAATGGATTGTTAACGATTAGTTAGCTGAGAAAAAGAACGCGCAGCGGTTTGCGAAGCCAGTTTTTATGCGGTGCTTAACACTTTTTAAAGGTGCAACCCGTAAAAGCGTGAGCGAGTGCAACCTATAGGAAAGACGTATAAAACCAGGGATGAAATTCATGTAAATGCAGTGTTAAATCGTTTGTCAGTGGGAAGCGTATACGGCAGGATAGCGCGCCCAACGGAAACACATACACACATCACTACGTTCCGGTGATGACATAACAAGGCAACCCGGACGGTTGTCGCTCGACATTTTGGAGAATTTGAATGGCTATTAGCACACCGATGCTGGTGACATTTCTCGTTTATATTTTTGGCATGATCCTGATAGGGTTTTTGGCATGGCGTTCTACTAAAAACTTTGACGACTACATCCTTGGCGGGCGCAGCTTAGGCCCAATGGTCACCGCGCTCTCTGCGGGCGCATCCGACATGAGCGGCTGGCTGCTGATGGGGCTGCCGGGCGCGATTTTCATCTCCGGTATCTCCGAAAGCTGGATCGCCATCGGCCTGACCGTTGGCGCGTGGATCAACTGGAAGCTGGTGGCAGGCCGTCTGCGCGTGCATACCGAAGCCAACAACAACGCCCTGACGCTGCCGGACTACTTCACCGGGCGCTTTGAGGATAACAGCCGCGTTCTGCGTATTATCTCTGCGGTGGTGATCCTGTTGTTCTTCACCATCTACTGCGCCTCCGGCATCGTGGCGGGCGCACGCCTGTTCGAAAGCACCTTCGGCATGAGCTACGAAACGGCGCTGTGGGCCGGTGCGGCGGCGACCATCCTTTATACCTTCGTGGGCGGGTTCCTGGCGGTAAGCTGGACCGACACCGTGCAGGCGAGCCTGATGATTTTCGCCCTGATCCTGACCCCGGTGATTGTCATTTTCACCGTCGGCGGCTTTGGCGAATCGCTGGAAGTGATCAAGCAGAAGAGCATTGAAAACGTCGATATGCTGAAAGGGCTGGACTTCGTGGCCATCGTCTCCCTGATGGGCTGGGGCCTGGGCTACTTCGGTCAGCCGCACATTCTGGCGCGCTTTATGGCGGCGGATTCTCACCATACCATCGTTCACGCGCGTCGCATCAGCATGACGTGGATGATCCTGTGTCTGGCGGGCGCGTGCGCGGTTGGCTTCTTCGGCATTGCGTACTTTAACAACAACCCGGCGCAGGCGGGCGCGGTGAACCAGAACGCCGAGCGCGTGTTCATCGAGCTGGCGCAGATCCTGTTCAACCCGTGGATTGCCGGTATCCTGCTCTCCGCGATCCTGGCGGCGGTGATGTCCACCCTGAGCTGCCAGCTGCTGGTGTGCTCCAGCGCCATTACGGAAGACCTGTACAAAGCATTCCTGCGTAAGGGCGCGAGCCAGAAAGAGCTGGTGTGGGTAGGGCGCTTTATGGTGCTGCTGGTGGCGCTGATTGCCATTGCGCTGGCGGCTAACCCGGAAAACCGCGTGCTGGGGCTGGTAAGCTACGCCTGGGCGGGCTTTGGCGCCGCGTTTGGTCCGGTGGTGCTGTTCTCCGTGCTGTGGTCACGCATGACCCGCAACGGCGCGCTGGCGGGGATGATCATCGGTGCGGTGACCGTCATCGTCTGGAAACAGTTCGCGTGGCTGGGCCTGTACGAAATCATCCCGGGCTTCATCTTCGGCAGCCTCGGTATCGTGGTGTTCAGCCTGCTGGGTAAAGCGCCGTCTGCCTCTATGCAGAAACGCTTTGCGGAAGCGGATGCGCACTATCACTCTGCACCGCCAACGAAGCTTCAGGCTGAGTAATTTTCCCCTCACCCTAACCCTCTCCCCAAAGGGGAGAGGGGACAGACCGTTCACCCGTTCGAGATGAGAATGATGATTAAAACAGGGTTGATGATGGCAGCATTACTGCTGCTGGCGGGGTGTAACGCTCCCACGCAGCATGCGGCGGTGGAGACCTGCAAAGCGGATAACCAGATGCAGCAGACTACGCTCTATTTTGGCTTGAATCGCCCGGCGGGGGCGCAGATTACCGGCAGCGAGTGGCAGCAGTTTGTTGACCAGGACGTGACGCCGCGTTTTCGCGATGGCTTAACGGTGGTCGATGCCCGCGGGCAGTGGCTGGGGAACGACGGAAAAGTGGCGCGTGAACCCAGCAAATCGTTAATGCTCATCCACGGTAAAGACGCGCAGAGCGAGAAGAACATCGAAGCGTTGCGCGGGATCTATAAGTCTCGTTTCGCGCAGGAATCGGTGATGCGGGTCGACCAGCCGGTGTGCGTGCAGTTTTAATGAAAACGGCGGGAATTCCCGCCGTTGTTGTTTTGTAGGCCGGGTAAGCGAAGCGCCACCCGGCATTGCATCAGAGCACCAACCCCGCAAAGCTCGCCGACAGCAGGCTCACCAGCGTCGCACCGTATACCAGGCGCAGACCAAACCGCGACACCACGTTACCCTGTTGCTCGTTCAGGCCTTTTATTGCCCCCGCTACAATGCCAATCGAGGCGAAGTTAGCAAAAGACACCAGGAACACGGACAAAATACCCAGACCGCGCGGGGACATTTGATGGGCTATTTTTTGCAGCTCAATCATCGCCACAAATTCATTCGCCACCAGTTTCGTTGCCATAATACTCCCCGCGTTTAAGGCATCGCTCAATGGAATACCGATAAGCCACGCCAGCGGATAAAATACGTAACCCAGGATCTGCTGGAAGCTCATGCCAAATACGCTGGAGAAAAGGGCATTAACGGCGCTAATAAGAGCGATAAAGCCAATCAGCATCGCCAGAATAATCATCGCCACCTTAAAGCCCGCCAGAATATATTCGCCCAGCATTTCAAAGAAGCTCTGGGATTCATGCAGCTTTTCCAGTTTGATATCGGGTTCGGCTTCCGGGCGGGCCGGGTTAATGACCGAAAGAACAATAAAGGTGCTGAACATGTTCAGGATCAGCGCCGCGACGACAAATTTGGCGTCGAGCATGGTCATGTAGGCGCCAACAATCGACAGCGAAACCGTCGACATCGCCGTTGCGGCCATCGTAAACAGGCGACGCGAGGAGAGATCGCCCAGCACACCCTTATAAGCAATGAAGTTTTCAGACTGACCGAGGATCAGCGAGCTCACCGCGTTGAAGGATTCCAGCTTGCCCATGCCGTTGAGCTTGGACAGGAGCGTTCCGATAACGCGAATAAAAATCGGCAGAATACGCCAGTGCTGAAGAATACCAATCAGTGCCGAGATAAAAATAATAGGGCAGAGTACACCCAGGAAAATGAACGCCAGCCCTTTTTCACCCATCCCGCCAAAGACAAAATTCGTCCCTTCGGCAGCGAATTTAAGCAGAGACTCAAAGAAACCTGAGACATATTTAATAATGAACAGGCCGCTTTGCGCATGCAAAAAAAAGAATGCCAGCACGATTTCAATCACAATCAGCTGCAATACAAAACGAATACGAATTTTTCGGCGGTCGAAACTCACCAGCCAGGCAAGCGCAAGAATAATCACCAGCGCCAGCAGGAAATGAACAATTTTAAACATGGGTTATTTTCAGTTGGTTTTCGAGGCGGACATTTAGCCACAGCCCCGGTTAACCGTAAATGGGCATTTTCGTTATACCTTATAAACGTAACGGTTACTCAGGCAATTATTACTCCGCAATGCGTTTACATCTGGTCATCAAAACTCCATATATTTCGCTTGTTTTTCTTTGTGCCGTAATGATAATCACTATCACTAGGATTTACGTTTCTTTGCATCAGTTGACCGCGATAAACATTTAAGGTGTCGGCATGTTTGTTCCTTTTCTCATTATGTTACGTGAAGGCCTTGAAGCGGCCCTTATCGTGAGCCTTATCGCCAGTTATCTTAAGCGCACCCAGCGCGGTCGCTGGATCGGCGTGATGTGGGTTGGCGTTTTCCTTGCCGCGGCGCTGTGCCTGGGGCTGGGTATTCTTATCAACGAAACCACCGGTGAATTTCCTCAGAAAGAACAAGAGCTTTTTGAAGGCATTGTCGCCGTAATAGCCGTGGTGATCCTCACCTGGATGGTGTTCTGGATGCGCAAAGTCTCCCGTAACGTGAAGGTGCAGCTGGAGCAGGCGGTGGATAACGCCCTGCATAAAGGCAACCACCACGGCTGGGCGCTGATCCTGATGGTCTTTTTCGCCGTGGCGCGTGAGGGTCTGGAGTCCGTTTTCTTCCTGCTCGCGGCGTTTCAGCAGGACGTGGGCATCTGGCCGCCGTTGGGCGCGATGCTCGGGCTGGCTACGGCGGTTGTGCTTGGCTTCCTGCTCTACTGGGGCGGCATTCGGCTTAACCTGGGCGCGTTCTTCAAGTGGACCAGCCTGTTTATTCTGCTGGTGGCCGCGGGCCTGGCGGCAGGGGCGATCCGCGCCTTCCACGAGGCGGGCCTGTGGAACCATTTCCAGGACGTGGCGTTCGATCTCAGTAACGTTCTGTCCACCCATTCGCTGACCGGCACCCTGCTTGAAGGGATCTTCGGCTACCAGGAAACGCCGACCGTCAGCGAAGTGGCAGTGTACTTTATCTATCTGGTTCCGGCGCTGATCCTGTTCGCTATGCCGCCGCGTACCGGCTCGCAGGCGTCGCGCGTTGCGCCGTAAGTGGTGTATTAGTTACAACATACTTTTAAGGGAAGAGTCATGACCAGTCAGTTCCGTCGTAGTGCGTCAGGCGCAGGCATTGCCGCGCTGTTCGTGTCTGCCTTCGCCGCTCAGGCAGCAGATATTCCGCAGGTAAAAGTCACCGTCAACGATAAACAGTGCGAGCCGATGACCATTACGGTTAACAGCGGTAAAACTCAGTTTATTATTCAGAACCACAGCCAGAAGGCGCTGGAGTGGGAGATCCTGAAAGGCGTGATGGTGGTGGAAGAGCGCGAAAATATCGCGCCGGGCTTCAGCCAGAAGATGACCGCCAATCTACAGCCGGGCGAATATGATATGACCTGCGGCCTGCTGACGAACCCGAAAGGTAAGCTGATCGTCAAAGGCGCAGCGACGGCAGACGCGGCCAAAGGCACGGCGCTGTTAAGCCTTGGCGACGCCATTACCGCCTATAAAGCTTACGTCACTAAAGAGACGGCGGACCTGGTGGCGGGTACCCAAGCCTTTACCGACGCGGTGAAAGCGGGCGATATCGAAAAAGCGAAATCGCTTTATGCACCTACCCGTCAGCACTACGAGCGCATTGAGCCGATTGCCGAGCTGTTCTCCGATCTCGACGGCAGCATTGATGCCCGCGAAGACGACTACGAGCAGAAGGCCGCCGATCCGAAATTCACCGGCTTCCACCGTCTGGAAAAAGCGCTGTTTGGCGATAACGCCACCAAAGGAATGGAGAAATATGCCGCTCAGCTGAACACCGACGTGCTGGAGCTGCAAAAGCGCATCAGCGAGCTGGCCTTCCCGCCGTCGAAAGTGGTGGGCGGCGCGGCGGGCCTGATTGAAGAAGTGGCCGCAAGCAAAATCAGCGGTGAGGAAGATCGCTACAGCCACACCGACCTGTGGGACTTCCAGGCGAACGTTGACGGCGCGCAGAATATTGTCGATCTGCTGCGTCCTCAGCTGCAAAAAGAGAACGGCGAGCTGCTGGCGAAAGTGGATGCCAACTTCAAAAAGGTCGATACCATCCTGGCGAAGTACCGCACCAAAGACGGGTTCGAAACCTACGACAAGCTGACCGAAGCCGACCGTAACGCGCTGAAAGGCCCGATTACAACGCTGGCGGAAGATCTCTCCCTGCTGCGCGGCGTTCTGGGTCTGGATTAAGCACGATGAACAAGCATGACGAGTACGACGTCGCTGAACCTTCCCGGCGTCGGTTGTTAAAAGGGGTAGGGGCGCTGGGCGGCGCGTTTGCCCTGGCAGGTGGCTGCCCGGTGGCGCACGCGGCAAAACCGCAAAGCGCGCCCGGCACGCTGTCGCCGGATGCGCGCAGGGAGACGCAGCCGTTTTATGGCGAGCACCAGGCAGGGATTTTGACGCCGCAGCAGGCCTCGATGATGCTGGTGGCTTTCGATTCGCTGGCGAGCGATAAGGCCGACCTGGAGCGTCTGTTCAGGCTGCTGACCACGCGCATTGCCTTCCTCACCGCGGGCGGTCCGGCGCCGGAAACACCGAATCCGCGCCTGCCACCGATGGATTCCGGGATCCTTGGGGCGTTCATTGCTCCCGATAACCTGACCATCACCGTGTCGGTGGGGGAATCGCTGTTCGATGACCGCTACGGCCTGGCAAAGCAGAAGCCGAAAGCGCTGCAAAAAATGACCCGTTTCCCGAATGACTCTCTCGACGCGGCGCTGTGTCACGGCGATGTGCTGTTGCAGATTTGCGCCAATACCCAGGATACGGTGATCCACGCCCTGCGCGATATCATCAAGCACACTCCGGATCTGCTCAGCGTGCGCTGGAAGCGGGAAGGATTTATCTCTGACCACGCCGCGCGCAGTAAAGGTAAAGAGACGCCGGTGAACCTGCTGGGCTTCAAAGACGGCACTGCCAACCCGGACAGCAGCAATGCCGCGCTGATGAAAAACGTGGTCTGGGTGACGGCGGATCAGGGCGAACCGGCCTGGGCCGTGGGCGGCAGCTACCAGGCGGTGCGCATTATCCAGTTCCACGTGGAGTTCTGGGACCGCACGCCGCTGAAAGAGCAGCAGACGATTTTCGGTCGCGATAAGCAAACCGGGGCGCCGCTCGGCATGAAGCATGAGCACGATGAACCCGACTACGCGCGCGATCCAAACGGCGATGTCATCGCCCTGGACAGCCATATTCGTCTCGCCAATCCTCGCACCCGGGAGACGCAATCCAGCCTGATGATGCGAAGGGGTTACAGCTACTCGCTGGGTGTGACCCACTCCGGTCAGCTTGATATGGGGCTGCTGTTTGTCTGCTATCAGCATGACCTGGAAAAAGGATTTCTCACCGTACAGAAGCGGCTGAACGGCGAAGCGCTGGAGGAGTACATTAAGCCCATCGGCGGTGGCTACTTCTTTGCTCTGCCCGGAGCGCGTGACGCGAACGCCTGGCTCGCTCAGGGTCTGATAGAAGCCTGATAATCGTCCCTGCGACAGTTCGCGGGGACATTATTTTTTTCCTGGACTATCTTATTGTTATATTTCTGTAATATTTCTATATGAGACTGATTTTCCATGTAGGGGCAGTCTGAAAAGTTGCATTCAGGTAAAATAAATGTTGCATTTATGATAATCCCTGATGTACTTAAGAGAAGACAGCGGTAGTTCCCGGCAGTGATGTTACTCACTATGGAGATCGCGAATGGTTGCGTCCTGTACTGGACAAGGTAAACACAACAACCGCAGTACCCGGCGCGGAGGCTCAGACTCCGGCAGCGATTTCCTCACCACTAAATTCTCTCCTTCACCTCAAGAACCTGTTTCGACCGACGTGCATAGCGGTGCGCGTAGCCGTTCTGTATCGTCATCCGGTAATGCAAGCAATGGCTTACAAGGAAGCCAACCCTCTGATGTTCGTGCGCATAATCGTGCCGATGCTGGCGCGTGTGATGAATACCAACAACTCAAGGTGCTATCCATGGGAAGACAAAAAGCAGTGATCAAAGCTCGTCGTGAAGCAAAACGTGTGCTGAGACGGGATTCACGTAGCCATAAACAGCGTGAAGAAGAATCGGTCACCTCGCTTGTGCAGATGAGCGGCGTTGAATCCATTGGCATGGCGCGGGACAGCCGCGACGCATCGCCAATTGTGGCGCGCAATGAGGCTCAGGCGCACTACCTGAATGCTATCGAGAGTAAACAGCTCATCTTTGCAACCGGTGAAGCCGGATGCGGGAAAACCTGGATCAGTGCCGCCAAAGCGGCGGAGGCGCTGATTCATAAGGACGTGGAAAGGATCATCGTTACCCGTCCGGTACTGCAAGCTGATGAAGATCTGGGCTTCCTGCCCGGCGATATTTCGGAGAAGTTTGCCCCATACTTCAGGCCCGTCTATGACGTGCTGGTGAAGCGGCTGGGCGCTTCCTTTATGCAGTACTGCCTGCGACCAGAGATTGGCAAGGTGGAAATCGCGCCGTTCGCCTATATGCGCGGACGTACATTTGAAAATGCGGTCGTTATTCTCGACGAGGCTCAGAATGTGACCGCTGCGCAAATGAAGATGTTTTTAACGCGCCTCGGGGAGAACGTGACGGTGATCGTCAATGGTGATATTACCCAGTGTGACCTGCCGTCGGGCGTGAAGTCCGGCCTCAGCGATGCCATGTCACGTTTTGCGGAAGATGAAATGATTGGGGTGGTCCGCTTCACAAAAGAAGACTGCGTCCGCTCAGCGCTGTGTCAACGCACGCTGGAAGTCTATTCCGATTAAGATCATTCTTTTAAGCCATTTCTTCCCGGCGTCATGCCGGGAAGCTTCGTTTATTCCCACTGAAACAGTGACGTTTGTTTGAATCATATTTATTTCCTATAGCATTCAACGGGATTTAGAAATCATTTTGCGGTATTAATAATATTACAGCCCATTCCTTATGCGTGTTTTTTATACAATAAGAAAAAGTGTGATATGTATTTATAATACCCACAAAATATCTATGAATATAATGATCGCGCTAATTGTTCGTTAAAATCAAACGTGAATGTTGTCACAGAACATGACTAAGCAGCAAAAATTAAGTTGGTGTCTTCTGGGTAATTATCTATGTTTCGTACTTGTTCAAACAAAATTCTAACAAGAAACACGCCGGGGGATCGTTTCCTCTGGAACATCACGCTGAGGGTCATACATGAACGAACTGGTTAGTGCAATTAACGGTGTTATCTGGAGCCCGGCGTTAATATTTTTATGTCTGGGTGTCGGCCTCTATTTCTCACTTCGTAGTCGCTTTCTGCAATTACGCCATATTAAGCATATGATTACCCTGATGTTTGAGGGACGCCCTACCGAGGCAGGCGTATCATCGTTTCAGGCGCTGACGATGACGCTGGCCGGTCGCGTGGGGACGGGAAATATCGCGGGGGTAGCAACCGCCATTACTTTTGGTGGACCGGGTGCGCTTTTCTGGATGTGGGTTGTGGCTTTTTTAGGGGCCAGTTCTGCTTTTGTCGAATCCACCTTAGGTCAGGTTTATAAAGAGAAAATTAACGGCGAATATCGTGGCGGCCCTGCCTTTTATATTGAAAAAGGGTTAGGCGTAAAGTGGTACGCATGGTTATTTGCTATCGTAACCATTTTCTCCTGCGGATTATTACTGCCAGGCGTGCAGGCAAACTCTATTGGTGCGAGTCTGGATATAGCCTTTGGCCTGAGTCCAAACGTCACGGCGGCATTACTTGCCCTGTTATTAAGTTTTATTATTTTTGGTGGCGTGAAAAGGATCGCCAGTTTTAGCAGTATGGTGGTTCCGTTTATGGCGCTGGGCTATATTATTGTCGCCTGCGTGATTATCGCTATCAATATCGATCAGCTTCCCGCGGTTATTCTGCTGATCTGGAAAAGCGCTTTCGGGCTTGAAGCTGGCTTTGGCGCTATTCTGGGCCAGGCTATTATGTGGGGCGTGAAGCGCGGCGTCTATTCTAACGAAGCGGCGCAGGGTACCGGGCCGCATGCTTCATCCGCGGCGGCCGTAAGCCATCCGGTGAAGCAGGGGCTGGTTCAGGCGTTCTCCGTTTATATCGACACGCTGTTTGTCTGCTCCGCGACCGGCTTTATGCTGTTGATTACCGGGCTGTATAACGTCCAGGGTGTCGACGGTGCTGCCCTCTATACCGGTATTGCTGGCGTGGCGGCCGGTCCTGGCTATGTGCAGACGGCGATGGAAAGTATGATGCCTGGCTTTGGTAATTACTTTGTTGCCATCGCGCTGTTCTTCTTCGCCTTCACCACAATCATTGCCTACTACTACATCGCTGAAACTAATATCGCCTACATCAACCGTAAAATTCACCGCCCGTGGCTGACGTTCCTGCTGAAATTATGTCTGATGGCTTCCACCGTCTATGGCACCGTCCGCACTGCGGATCTGGCATGGGGATTAGGCGATATTGGGGTAGGGCTGATGGCATGGCTCAACATTATCGCCATTGTTCTGTTGCATAAAAAAGCGTTTGCCAGCCTGAAAGACTATGAAACCCAGAACGCGCAGGGGTTGGATCCCCAGTTTGACCCGGTTCGGCTTGGGATAAAAAATGCCGATTACTGGCTGGAGGAGCGCAGGGACGAAGAGGGTTTGAATAGCGGCCAGATTCCTGCTCCCGAGGGAAAGCAACCGGCTGGAAAGCTGAATAGCTGAGGAATGGTTAAGACGGGCCCGTACTTTGTACGGGCTTTCTTTTATAGGTGAGGCGGCTCAGTCTGCCCCGGGGGGGATTGACTCGCTTCGCTCGCCCTGCGGGCAGCCTGTTCGCTTCGCTCTCAGTCTGTCCAACTGGCTGCGCCAGTTGTCGAACCCCGGTCGGGGGTTCTCATCCCCCCATTTCGGAGAATATAAAAGAAAAAAGCCCGTACTTTCGTACGAGCTCTTATCTAGAATATGGCGGTGAGGGGGGGATTCGAACCCCCGATACGTTGCCGTATACACACTTTCCAGGCGTGCTCCTTCAGCCACTCGGACACCTCACCATATTGTTTTGCTGCCTGACCGCTTGGGGGGCAACGGGGCGCTACTATAGGGAGTTGAGCGAAAGCGGTCAAGCAGATTTTCAGCATTCGTACCTGTTCGGTTAAGCCTTAATCAGCTTATGGCGCACCGCGCAGGATTAACGCTGCGAATCGAGCACTTCGCTGTTTTTCACCACCTCCTGCGCTTTGCCGTAGCTTTCGATCAGCAGCTGATAGGCCGGGAAGATATGGGTGTAGACTTCCGCCCACGCCGCCGCATCTTCACGATTCCATGTCCGCTGAATTTCGGAGGCAACGGCTGCCGTGTCCATCGGCACCACGCCTGCCTGTACCACACGTGCCAGGGTGATCTCCTGCGCCATTTTGCTGTACGTGCCGGAGGCATCAATCACCGCAAACACTTTATATCCGTCCGCCACCGCGCTGATAGACGGAAATGCCATGCAGACGCTGGTGATCGTACCGGCGATAATCAACGTTTTACGCCCGGTGGCTTTTACCGCCGCCACAAACTCCGGGTTATCCCAGGCGTTGATCTCACCTTTGCGTGCAACGTACTGGGCGTTCGGCGCGTTGGCGTGGATCTCCGGAATAAGCGGGCCGTTCGGCCCCTGTGGAACCGACGCCGTGGTGATCACCGGGATCTCCGCCAGCGTGGCGATTTTTGCCAGCGCCGCCGCACGGGCGCGCAGCTCAGGCATCGGCATATCGCCAACGGTCTGGAACAGCCCGCTCTGGTGATCGATAAGCAGCATAACGGCATCATTAACGTCAATGACGGGACGCGCACCGTTGAAGTTAGCAGGTGTAGACATAATGCTCTCCTTTATCAGGTTAGATCTGGCCAAAGCGGCCGGAGTTAAAATCGCGAATAGCTTCGGCGATCTCGGTTTTACTGTTCATCACAAACGGGCCGTAGCCCACAATCGGTTCATTCAACGGCTCACCGGCCATCAGCAGCACTTTGGCATCGCTGCTGGCTTCGAGATGCAGTTTGTCACCGCTCTGACTCAACACGACCAGCTGCGCCTCACCGGCGGGCGTGGTACCGTTCACCGTCACGCTCCCCTCAAGTACAACCAGCGCCGTGCTCCAGCCTTCGGGCTGATTAAGCGTCAGGTGGCTGCCCTGGTGCAGCGCGAGATCCCACACGTTCAGCGGTGAGAAGGTATGCGCCGGGCCGGTGACATCGTCAAAGCGGCCAGCAATCACGCGCAATGTTCCGCTGTTATCCGGCAGGGAGATCACCGGGATATCTGCTTTAGTGATGCTCTGGTAGCCTGGTGTCGCCATTTTGTCCCTGGCGGGCAGGTTGACCCACAGCTGCATCATTTTCAGTTCACCACCTTTCTGCGAGAACGCGCTGGAGTGGAACTCTTCGTGCAAAATGCCGGCGCCTGCCGTCATCCACTGCACGTCGCCCGGGCCGATTACGCCGCCTCTGCCGGTGGAATCACGGTGCTCCACTTCGCCTGAGTAAACGATGGTCACCGTTTCAAAACCGCGATGAGGATGCTCGCCCACCCCGCGTTTCGCGCCGTCCGCCGGAAAGGTGTAGGGACCGGCATAGTCCAGCAGCAGGAATGGGCTCAGCGGTTCGCCGTGTGTCTGGTAAGAAAACATTGAACGAACCGGGAAACCATCACCGACCCAGTGCGGACGAGGGGCGGTATAGACGCCTGTTACGTTTTTCATGATTAACTCCTGATGTTCTGTTGATGTAATTAGCTTATATTCACGGTTAATATCCCGGTAGATAGCGAAAATGACATTCACTGTTCCTGAAATGGAACAATGGAGGCGTATGCAGGATCTCAATGATTTCGTATGGTTTGTGAAGGTGGTGGAGCATGGCGGCTTTGCGGCGGCAGGTCGGGCGCTCGATCAGCCTAAGTCAAAACTAAGCCGTCGGATCGCGCAGCTGGAAGAACGCCTGGGCGTTCGGCTGATACAGCGAACCACGCGGCAGTTTACGGTGACGGAGGTGGGGCAAACGTTCTACCAGCACTGTAAAGCCATGCTGGTTGAGGCCGAAGCGGCGGAGGAGGCGGTAGCGGCACTACAGGCTGAACCGCGCGGTATGGTCAGGATCACCTGCCCCGTGACCCTGCTGCACGTTCACGTGGGGCCGATGCTGGCGAGGTTTATGGCACGCTATCCGGGGATCAACCTCCAGCTCGAAGCGACCAACCGCCGGGTGGATCTGGTGGCGGAGGGGGTGGACGTGGCGATCCGCGTTCGTCCGCGCCCGTTTGATGACAGCGATCTGGTATTAAGGGTACTGGCGGACAGGGGACACTGTCTGGTTGCCGGGCCGGCACTGCTGGAACGGATGGGCAACCCGACGGCGCCTTCTGAACTCAGCGCATGGCCGGGTTTAAGCATGGGCGCGGGTAAGCATCTGCATAAGTGGGAGTTAAGCGGGCCGGAAGGCGCGAAAGCAGAAGTTCACTTCACGCCGCGCCTGGTGACCACCGATATGCTGGCGCTGCGGGAAGCGGCGATGGCGGGGGTAGGCCTGGTGCAGCTGCCCATTTTGATGGTGAAGGATCAGCTGGCGTCAGGTGAACTTATTCGAGTGCTAAATGAATGGGAACCCAAACGGGAGGTGATCCATGCGGTGTATCCTTCCAGACGAGGTTTGCTGCCGTCGGTCAGGACGCTGGTGGATTTTCTCACCGAAGAGTACGCACGGATGGTGGAGGAGTAAAGTCCCTGTAGGTCGGGTAAGCGAAGCGCCACCCGACACATTCACCGCAGAGGAAGCAAAGTTCGAATCCCCTTGCGGAGAATATAAAAGAAAAAAGCCCGTACTTTCGTACGAGCTCTCATCTTGAATATGGCGGTGAGGGGGGGATTCGAACCCCCGATACGTTGCCGTATACACACTTTCCAGGCGTGCTCCTTCAGCCACTCGGACACCTCACCATATTGTCATCCCGTTGTTGCCGGGACGGGCGCTAATGTAAGGAAAAGCCGTACTGGCGTCAACCCACTTTTTCAGTAATTTAGCGCGTTTATACAAACTTCAGGCAACCTGATTCCGAAATGTGCGAAAAGCGCCTCTTTTATCAGCAACGCGGTTCGCTGATAAATTTGTTATGCTGGCAATCCAGTTGAAAATGAAAATAAAACAGCGCAATAAAAGGCAGGAATGACTATGGATATTATCTTCTATCACCCCACTTTTGATACGGCTTACTGGATCAACGCGCTCACGGCGGCACTGCCTGGCGCACGCGTTCGCGAATGGAAGCGGGGCGATAATGAACATGCCGACTACGCGCTGGTCTGGCATCCCCCGGTCGAAATGCTACAGGGCCGCCGTTTGAAGGCGGTGTTTGCCCTTGGTGCGGGGGTAGACTCCATCCTGAGCAAGCTGAAGGCTCACCCTGAAATGCTGCCGGAAGATATTCCCCTGTTCCGTCTGGAGGATACCGGTATGGGACAGCAGATGCAGGAATATGCCGTGAGTCAGGTGCTGCACTGGTTCCGCCGCTTCGACGATTATCAGGCCTTTAAGCAGCAATCCCACTGGGAACCGCTCCCGGATTATCAGCGCGAAGATTTCACCATCGGCATCCTCGGTGCAGGCGTCCTGGGCTCGAAAGTCACAGAGGCGCTCGCCCCGTGGGGCTTCCCGCTGCGCTGCTGGAGCCGCAGCCGTAAGGATTATCCGGGCGTCGAGAGCTTTGCGGGAATGGATGAACTTCCGGCGTTCCTGAAAGAGACACGGGTACTCATTAACCTGCTGCCGAATACCGCAGAAACGGTGGGCATAATCAATGGTGCGCTCCTCAACCAGCTGGCAGACGATAGCTACTTAATGAACCTGGCGCGCGGGGTGCACGTGGTGGAAGACGATCTGCTGAAAGCGCTGGACAGCGGTAAGCTGAAAGGCGCAATGCTGGATGTTTATAGCCGCGAACCGCTGCCGACAGAAAGCCCGCTCTGGGCTCACCCACGCGTGTCGATGACGCCCCATATTGCGGCCGTAACACGACCGGCGGAGGCCGTGGCGTACATCTCGCATACCATCAGCGAAATAGAGAAGGGCAACGCGGTGACCGGACAGGTCGACAGACAGCGAGGCTACTGAGATAAACCCGGCGTTCGCCGGGTTTTTGCTAATATTCGCCGCTGATAACTGCTATCCTTTGGAAAAACCGCAGAGGAGAGAAAGATGTATCCCGTTGACCTGCATATGCACACCGTCGCCAGTACTCACGCTTACAGTAACCTCCATGATTATATCGCTCAGGCGAAGCTGAAAGGCATCAAACTGTTTGCGATCACCGATCACGGCCCGGATATGGCGGATGCGCCGCACTACTGGCATTTTGTGAATATGCGTATCTGGCCACGTCTGGTGGACGGCATCGGGATACTGCGCGGCATCGAAGCGAACATCAAAAATACCGACGGTGAAATTGACTGCACCGGCCCGATGCTGACCTCGTTAGATCTGATCCTCGCCGGTTTCCATGAGCCGGTTTTTGCGCCGCAGGATAAAGAGACCAACACCGCAGCGATGATTGCCACCATCGCCAGCGGCAACGTGCACATTATCAGCCACCCGGGCAACCCTAAATACCCGATTGATATTCAGGCCGTGGCGCAGGCGGCGGCGAAGCACCGCGTGGCGCTGGAGATCAACAACTCTTCGTTCGTTCACTCGCGTAAGGGCAGTGAAGCCAACTGTCGCGACGTGGCGGCTGCCGTGCGTGACGCGGGCGGAATGGTGGCGCTGGGCTCTGATTCTCACACGGCATTTACGCTGGGTGATTTCAGCGAATGCCTGAAAATATTGCAGGATGTGGATTTCCCGGAAGAACGCATCCTGAACGTCACGCCGCGTCGTATGCTCGACTTCCTTGAGTCGCGCGGCATGGCGCCGATTGATGAATTTGCCGATCTTTAATGACTAATGGAATAAAAACATGAATGAGTTTTCCATCCTTTGCCGCGTGCTGGGCACCTTATATTACCGCCAGCCGCAGGATCCGCTTCTGGTTCCGCTGTTTACCCTGATCCGTGAAGGTAAGCTGGCGCAGAACTGGCCGCTGGAACAGGATGAGCTGCTTGAACGCTTGCAAAAAAGCTGCGATATGCAGCAGATTTCCACCGATTACAACGCGCTGTTCGTGGGAGAAGAGTGTCGCGTGTCACCGTATCGTTCTGCCTGGCAGGAAGGGGCAACCGAAGCGGAAGTGCGGGCATTTCTCTCAGAACGCGGTATGCCGCTGACGAATATGCCAGCCGATCATATCGGTACGCTGCTGCTGGCGGCCTCCTGGATTGAAGATAATGCAGGTGACGATGAGAACGAGGCGATTGAAACTCTGTTCGAAACGTATCTCCTGCCGTGGGTTGGAACCTTCCTGGGCAAAGTGGAAGCGCACGCTACGTCACCATTCTGGAGAACGCTGGCTCCGCTGACGCGTGACGCTATCGCTGCCATGTGGGATGAGCTGGAAGAAGAGAACGAAGAGTGATTTAGATCACAAAAATTCTGCAACGATACATTTCAACTTGCACGTAATGTGCTTCCGATCTCATTTCCCGGGTGCGCATCTGCTAAGATGCGCACCATGAATATATTACTTTGTATTGCAATCACGACTGGCATCCTTTCCGGCCTCTGGGGTTGGGTGGCGGTGTCGCTCGGTTTGTTGAGCTGGGCCGGTTTCCTTGGCTGCACGGCCTACTTCGCCTGCCCGCAGGGGGGTCTCAAAGGGCTGTTTATTTCAGGCTGCACGTTGCTAAGTGGCGTGGTCTGGGCGCTGGTCATCATGAAAGGCAGCGCGCTGGCACCGCATATGGAAATCCTGGGTTACGTCATGACCGGTATTGTGGCCTTCCTGATGTGCGTTCAGGCAAAACATCTGCTGTTGTCCTTTGTGCCCGGCACGTTCATGGGCGCCTGCGCGACCTTTGCAGGGCAGGGGGACTGGAAGCTGGTGGTTCCTTCACTCATGCTGGGTTTACTGTTTGGCTATGCCATGAAGAACAGCGGCCTCTGGCTGGCAGCCCGACGCGAGAAGAGCCAGAACGTTCCGGCGGTAAGTAAATAAAAAAAGGCGAGACGGAAATCTCGCCTTTTTGTTGCACTGTCGATCAACGTAAAACAGTTCGGCGGCGGCGCGGCAGAAAAATACCCTTCTTATACCCGTTAATCAGCCGATTGATTTAACGCGGATCGGTGTAAATATTTACTCAGGGGATACGGTAAAAATGATTGTCACCGTTTCTGATGAAAATTCGCTCCATTTATCGCAGCAGTGGAATGCACCGGCCAGTACGCTTTAATCATTCATGAAATCAATCATTTATTAAAGTGGCGGCGCTGCGCAGGTAAGCTATGCTGATATCAAGAACCCGGTAATCGGGTTGCTTGAATTGATACTTCACAGGTCATAACGGAGCGTTTTTACCCCTCATGGACGAATTTCATTGAGGAGTACAAATAATGTTCAAATCCGCAGCGTGTATTATTTCTGGTCTGGGACTGATCCTGTCCTCTTTTTTTTCTCCGGCTTATTCCGCAACCATTGAAAATGGTGGGGTTATTCATTTTCGTGGCGCGGTGGTGGCCGATCCGTGCGAAGTCGCTCCTCAGCATCAGCAGTTTGCGATTTCCTGCCCGGAAAATAACCGCATGAAAACGCATACCATCAGTTATGACGAGGCGCTCCGGGGACATCATCCTCATTCAAATTTGGCCGCTGTCACCATGAAATACCTGAATGAAGAGAAAACGCTCGCGGTTGTTCAGGTGGACTACCGCTAGCAGTCGTATCTTTCACGACGGTTTTTCTCCCTCTCCCTCTGCGATACACTTAAGAAAAGGGCGGGTTGCAGAGGGTGTTTATGAGACCGCAAATCGACGTTATTCATGGCGATATCACGACGGTGCACGTTGACGTGATCGTCAACGCAGCCAATTCCTCATTGCTGGGCGGAGGGGGAGTGGACGGCGCTATTCACCGGGCCGCAGGCCCACAGCTTCTGGAAGCATGCAAAACCGTGCGCCAGCAGCAGGGAGAGTGCCCGCCGGGGCATGCCGTCATTACGCTGGGGGGGGATCTCCCGGCCAAAGCGGTGATCCATACCGTTGGCCCCGTCTGGCACGGCGGCGACCATCATGAAGCTGAGATTCTGGAGCAGGCGTATCGTAACTGCCTGCGGCTTGCGGCCGATAACGGTTATAAGACCATGGCGTTTCCCGCCATCAGCACGGGGGTTTACGGTTATCCAAAGGAAGCGGCAGCAACGATCGCCGTGAATACCGTTTATCACTACCTTTCCCTTAAGCCCATGCCGGAAAAAGTTATTTTTGTCTGTTTCGATGAGCACACCGCCGACCTGTATCAACGGATTTTGACCGAGCGCAGCCAGCTATTTTGATGTCTGAGATGCAAAAACGGCGCCCTGATGGCGCCGTTTTGTTATCCCGCTTTAACCTGAGGTTTGCCTGAAAACAGGAAACGCAAAAGCGGGATCCGCAGGTGGATTTCATACAGCACGATGGCAATGCCAACCACAAAGACCAGACCGGTGAAGAAGCCCAGCGCATTCGAGGCAATATGTGGCGTAATGTATGCCCCGAAAAACAGCGTCAGCGGATGGTGAACCAGGTAGATAAACAGCGAAGCATTAACGAAATAGGTTACGCGGCTGGATTTAAAATTCAGAAGCCGATGGCCCAGCGCGAACACCACGTTCACCATCCACAGGCCCATCAGCATCGTTATCACGCTCTCGGTTTCATACATCCACGCGTCCCCGCTGCCGTAGCGCTGATTGAGAAGATAGGCTGCAAAGGCCAGCGCAGCACCCACTGCACACCAGGGGGAGGGGGTGGTAAACAGCGCTTTAAGCCGCGGATGAATAAACGCCAGCGCGCCAATCAGGAAGAAAGGAATGTAGAACAGCGTCTGCATCACCACGAAATTAAACAGCCCATCGCTCAGAACAGGGGGATAGACAACGAACAGGGTACGCCTGACGGCGGCATACGCAATCCCCAGCGCAAGAAACAGCAGCGACAGCTTGCCCAGAGTGATGTTGGCGAAAAAGGCAGAGGATGTTGAGCTCGCGCGCCGGCGCAGCCGGCTGAAGATCAGCAAGCTCACCGTGGTTAACACCACCAGAACCAGCAGGAACCAGAGGTGGGAAATCAGCTCCCAGGCCAGGGTGTTGTATTTCTCATAGAGGGAGAGATTCGACCAGGTTTCCGTCTTGCCTTTAACATACTGCAACATAATGAACTGCGGCAGCGTCAGCAGCGGGATGGCCGTTAACATCGGTATGCCCACGCGCTCCACGCGCACTTTCCACCAACGCTTCAGGGGATAGCGCAAAAAGAGCATGTAGGAGAAATATCCAGAAATGACAAAAAACACCTGCATGCGGAAGGCATGAATAAAATCATTAAACAGCGTAAGCCACCAGGAAGGCATCTGACTGTTCACGTGCCAGGTGTGGCTGGAATAAATCAGTGAAATATGAAAAGGGATCCCCAATAGCATGAGCCATGCGCGGATCGAGTCGAGGAAATATTCACGTTGTACAGGGGTTGTGCTCATATAACTTTGCGCATTCTCAGACTTTTCGCCTTATCCCTAAGGCTCATAATGGTTACATTCGGAGCCAACCCTACACCAAGACCGACACCCTGTCTCCAGGATAAGCACGCAAAGTGAAAAGCGGGTTCTTTCATTTGCTTAATCCATGAGCCAGCGAGCTGAACAAAGCAGTGATAATGTTGTCGGATTGCCTGAGTTTCCATTAAAATGGATCGGATCGATATAAGCACACAAAGGGGGAAGTGCTTACTTATTATGAAACATAAACCACAAATGATGAAAATGCGTTGGTTGGGTGTTGCAGTGCTGTTGTCACTGTATACCTCATCTGCACTGGCCTTTAACATCGATGATGTCGCAAAACAGGCAAAATCGATGGCGGGCAAGAGCTATGAAGCGCCAAAAAGTAACCTGCCCTCCGTTTTCCGCGACATGAAATACGCGGACTATCAGCAGATCCAGTTCAATCACGATAAAGCGTACTGGAACAATATTAAAACCCCGTTCAAGCTTGAATTTTACCACCAGGGTATGTACTTCGACACGCCGGTTGCCATCAATGAAGTGACGGCGACCGCGGTACGCAAAATCAAGTACAGCCCGGATTATTTCAATTTTGGCGATGTGCAACACGATAAAGACACGGTGAAAGACCTCGGCTTCGCAGGCTTCAAGGTGCTTTATCCGATTAACAGCAAAGATAAAAACGACGAAATCGTCAGCATGCTTGGCGCCAGCTACTTCCGCGTGATTGGCGCGGGGCAGGTGTACGGGCTTTCTGCGCGCGGTCTGGCGATTGATACCGCGCTGCCATCAGGTGAAGAATTCCCTCGTTTTCGCGAGTTCTGGATCGAACGTCCAAAACCAACCGACAAACGTCTGACAATTTATGCGCTGCTGGACTCCCCTCGTGCGACCGGCGCTTATCGCTTCGTGATCATGCCTGGGCGTGACACGGTGGTTGACGTGCAGTCTAAAGTTTACCTGCGCGATAAAGTGGGCAAGCTGGGCGTTGCGCCGCTGACCAGTATGTTCCTGTTTGGGCCGAATCAGCCGTCTCCGGCAACCAACTTCCGTCCTCAACTGCATGACTCTAATGGCCTCTCCATCCATGCCGGTAACGGCGAGTGGATCTGGCGTCCGCTGAACAACCCGAAACACCTCGCGGTCAGCAGCTTTGCGATGGAAAATCCGCAAGGCTTTGGTCTGCTGCAACGCGGCCGTCAGTTCTCCCGCTTTGAAGATCTGGATGACCGCTACGATCTGCGCCCAAGCGCCTGGGTTACGCCGAAAGGCGACTGGGGTAAAGGCAAGGTTGAGCTGGTTGAAATTCCAACCAACGATGAAACCAACGACAACATCGTGGCGTACTGGACACCGGATCAGCTGCCGGAAGCCGGTAAAGAGATGAACTTCAAGTATGCGATCACCTTCAGCCGTGACGAAGACAAACTGCACGCGCCGGATAACGCGTACGTGATGCAGACGCGTCGTTCGACGGGTGACGTGAAGCAGTCCAACCTGATTCGTCAGCCGGATGGCACGCTGGCGTTTATCGTGGACTTCACCGGGCAGGATATGAAAAAACTGGCGCCGGATACTGCCGTGACGTCACAGGCGAGCATTGGCGATAACGGTGAAATCGTTGAGAACGCCGTGCGCTACAATCCGGTGACCAAAGGGTGGCGTTTGACCCTGCGCGTGAAGGTGAAAGATCCGAAACAGACCACTGAAATGCGCGCCGCGCTGGTCAGTAACGATAAGCCGCTGAGTGAAACCTGGAGCTATCAGCTACCTGCCAATGAATAATACATCTGAATATATTGATGCCATGCCGCTGACGGACATTGAAAAAGCGGCACTCCCTGCGAGCGACATCCGCGCGGTTCACACCGCGCTGGATGGTGAACGCCGTCACTTTTCCCGTGATGATGATACGCCGCTGGGGTCAGTGAAGGCACGTCTGGAGCAGGCATGGCCGGACTCGCTGGCTGAAGGGCAGTTGATCAAGGATGACGAAGGGCGTGACCAGCTACAGGCAATGCCGAAGGCCACGCGTTCCTCTATGTTCCCCGACCCGTGGCGCACCAATCCGGTGGGCCGCTTCTGGGATCGCCTGCGTGGGCGTGACGTAACGCCGCGCTATCTGTCGCGTCTGACCAAAGAACAGCAGGCGTCCGAGCAGAAATGGCGTACCGTGGGAACGATTCGTCGTTACATTCTGCTGCTGCTGACGCTGGCGCAAACGGTCGTTGCCACCTGGTACATGAAAACCATTCTGCCGTACCAGGGCTGGGCGCTGATAAACCCTGCTGACATGATTGGCCAGGATATCTGGGTCTCCTTCATGCAGCTGCTGCCGTACATTTTACAGAGCGGCATCCTTCTGCTGTTCGCCGTGCTGTTCTGCTGGGTCTCCGCCGGGTTCTGGACCGCGCTGATGGGCTTCCTGCAACTGCTGATGGGACGTGACAAATACAGCATTTCCGCGTCAACGGTCGGGGATGAACCCCTGAATCCTGAGCACCGTACCGCGCTGATCATGCCTATCTGTAACGAAGACGTTGACCGCGTATTCGCAGGGCTGCGTGCAACCTGGGAGTCCGTGAAGGCGACCGGTAACGCGGCGCATTTCGACGTCTACATCCTGAGCGACAGCTACAACCCGGATATCTGCGTGGCAGAGCAAAAAGCCTGGATGGAGCTGATTGCCGAAGTGCAGGGCGAAGGACAGATCTTCTACCGTCGTCGTCGTCGTCGCGTGAAGCGTAAAAGCGGGAACATTGATGACTTCTGTCGTCGTTGGGGTAACCAGTACAGCTATATGGTGGTACTGGATGCAGACTCCGTCATGAGCGGCGATTGCCTGAGCGGTCTGGTGCGTCTGATGGAAGCTAACCCAAACGCGGGTATCATTCAGTCTTCGCCAAAAGCCTCTGGTATGGACACGCTGTATGCGCGCTGCCAGCAGTTTGCGACCCGCGTCTACGGGCCGCTGTTTACCGCTGGCCTGCACTTCTGGCAGCTGGGCGAGTCTCACTACTGGGGCCACAACGCCATTATCCGCGTGAAGCCGTTCATCGAGCACTGTGCGCTGGCGCCGCTGCCGGGTGAAGGGTCATTTGCCGGGTCCATTCTGTCGCATGACTTTGTGGAAGCCGCGCTGATGCGCCGTGCAGGGTGGGGCGTCTGGATTGCCTACGATCTGCCGGGCTCGTATGAAGAACTGCCGCCGAACCTGCTGGATGAGCTCAAGCGTGACCGCCGCTGGTGTCACGGTAACCTGATGAACTTCCGCCTGTTCCTGGTGAAGGGGATGCACCCTGTTCACCGGGCGGTGTTCCTGACGGGCGTGATGTCCTATCTCTCTGCACCGCTGTGGTTTATGTTCCTCGCGCTCTCGACCGCGTTGCAGGTCGTGCATGCCCTGACGGAGCCGCAGTACTTCCTGCAACCGCGCCAGCTGTTCCCGGTGTGGCCGCAGTGGCGTCCGGAGCTGGCGATTGCGCTGTTCGCGTCGACCATGGTGCTGCTGTTCCTGCCGAAGCTGCTCAGTATCGTTCTGATCTGGTGTAAAGGTTCGAAGGAGTACGGTGGTTTCTGCCGCGTAACCCTTTCACTGCTGCTGGAAGTGCTGTTCTCGGTCCTGCTGGCACCGGTGCGTATGCTGTTCCACACGGTATTCGTGGTGAGCGCGTTCCTGGGATGGGAAGTGGTGTGGAATTCACCGCAGCGTGACGATGACTCCACGCCGTGGAGTGAAGCCTTTATGCGCCACGGCTCTCAGCTGCTGCTGGGGCTGGTGTGGGCTGTCGGGATGGCCTGGCTGGATCTGCGTTTCCTGTTCTGGCTTGCGCCAATCGTCTTCTCGCTGATCCTGTCGCCGTTTGTGTCGGTGATCTCCAGCCGTTCGACGGTGGGCCTGCGTACCAAACGCTGGAAGCTGTTCCTGATCCCGGAAGAGTATTCTCCGCCGCAGGTGCTGGTGGATACCGATACCTACCTGGAGCAGAACCGCAAACGCACGCTGGATGATGGCTTTATGCACGCCGTGTTCAACCCGTCATTCAACGCCCTGGCAACCGCAATGGCGACCGCGCGTCACCGCGCCAGCCAGGTGCTGGAG
The DNA here is from genome assembly GCF_029838645.1 of Enterobacter sp. GD03975. Taxonomy (NCBI): domain Bacteria; kingdom Pseudomonadati; phylum Pseudomonadota; class Gammaproteobacteria; order Enterobacterales; family Enterobacteriaceae; genus Enterobacter; species Enterobacter sp. GD03975. The sequence continues at coordinate 378,031 of NZ_JAOBZC010000003.1, read as the reverse complement.
ATCGCCCGCGATCGCCACGTTGAGCAGGCGCTGAACGAGACGCCAGAAAAGCTTAACCGCGATCGTCGTCTGGTGCTGCTGAGCGATCCGGTGACGATGGCAAGGCTTCACTACCGCGTGTGGTCCGCGCCGGAGAGATACTCTTCGTGGGTGAACTACTATAAGGACGTGAAGCTGAACCCGCTGGCGCTGAAGTCGAAATAAGTTGTTAAGTAGGGCGGTTAAGCGAAGTGCCACCCGCCAAATAAAATACCGGCTTAATCGCCGGTATTTTTTTAGAGGTTACTCATGAGAATATTCATTGTCGTGATGATGGCATGCCTGCTCAGCGGCTGCGGCAGCATTATCAGCCGCACCATCCCCGGACAGGGCCACGGAAATCAGTACTATCCCGGCGTACAGTGGGATGTGCGCGATTCCGCGTGGCGCTATCTCACCGTGCTCGATCTGCCGTTTTCGCTGATTTTCGATACGCTATTGCTGCCCATCGATGCCAGCCACGGCCCGTACGAGTAGCGGGAGCTTAACGCTCGTCCCATTCATCCGCGGCGGCCTGACCTTCTTCCGTATCCAGCGGCGGTTCGAGCTGAAACTCACCTTCGTCCCATTCGTGCAGCGTATTTTCTTCAAGCCACTCCTGACGTAACTCAATTTCGTCATAGTCGCCGTCGAATACGGCCTGCGCACCTTCACCACTCAGCATCGGCAGACATTCTCCGTCTTCACCTTCATCAGCAAAGAACTCGGCCTGCCACATAATATCGCCGTCCTGTAGGACATATTTTTGGATATTGAGTTGTTGCACGTCAGCATCTTCTTCCTCAATGCCGGGATTATCGGCGAGGAATTCTTCGCGAGCGGCATCAATTGCTTCTTCCAGCGTGGCGTACATGGTCATTAGTGTCTCCCTGTTTTTCGTGAAGGTATTCAGGGAAAGAATAGCTGATTATATGATTTTGCAAGTATGAATAAGAAAATTAGCCGTCACGATGTTGTGTTATGCGCGCCGGGCGTAGCGCCCGGGACAAGCTGAGCCAGGAATAGACGGCGTTGAACAGCACGACGCCTGCCGTCACGATAAAAACGGCCCGGAAACCAAAACTGGCCGAAACCCCCGCCCCGACCAGCGGCCCGGTGACGTTACCCAGATCGCGAAACGACTGGTTGTAGCTAAAGATACGCCCGGCAATCTGGTTGGTGGAGTTATAAACCAGCAGCGTCTGCACCGCCGGGAGCAACGCGCCATCCGCAGCCCCCAGCAGGAAGCGCAGCACCCCGAGTTGCCACGGCGATTGCACCATCGACATGGGGATAAGCAGCAGAACGGAGACGATCAGGGCGCAGATGAGGATCTTCTCCGGGCCGATGCGGTCTCCGAGCTTGCCGAGCCGCGGCGCGCTCAGTAGCGCGGCCACGCCGGGCACGGAGGCGATCAGTCCGCTGATAAAGGCAATGTTTCCGACGTTTCCGGCCAGATCGCGCACATAAAGCGTCAAAATAGGCGCAATGGAACCGGTAGCCACCTGGATAATCATGGTGGTTACAAACAGGCTCAGCACCAGCTTTGGGTTTTTCAGCGAGGCCAGCACATCACGGGCGTGCAGCATCTCTTTTTTGGCCACGGGGGTGAAATTCTCGCGGATGCAGATAAGCGTCACGAGGAAGCAGAGGAACAACACGCTGGCGGTAATGAAGAAGACAGGCCGCAGTCCGTAGTGGTCGGCCAGCAGCCCGCCTGCCAGCGGACCCAGCAGCGCGCCGCTTACGCCGCCAGTGGAAAGCGTACCCAACGCCCAGCCGCTTTTCTGGCGCGGGATTTGGGTGGCAATCAGGGCGTTAGCATTCGGGATAAACCCTCCGAGCAGGCCCAGGAGCGCGCGTAATATCAGGAACTGCCAGACGTTCTGCGCCACGCCCATCAGCAGCATAATGATTGCCATCCCGAGCGCGGAGCGCAGCAGCATGATTTTGCGGCCTTTACGATCGGCCAGGCCACCCCAGAACGGCGACGCAATGGCGGAGAACAGGAACGTAATGCTGAACACCAGCCCGGACCACATATTCAGCGCGCTGTGGCCGGTCACGCCGAGCTGTTCAACGTAAAGTGGCAGGAAGGGCATAACCAGGCTGAAGGCGGCGCCGGTAAGAAAACAGCCCAGCCACGCAACCGTCAGGTTACGTTTCCAGTTTATGGGAGCATCTGAGGGGGACATAACTATCCGCATTATGGGGTGCAGGGCACCGTGACCAGTGAGGTAATAAGCCTGCTAATTATGCGCCAGGGTTATGATTGCCGCAATGACGGGAGCTTTTAAAGCTAAAACAACATGCGACCCGGAAGGCCGCATGCCGATTAATAACGAGAAGGGACGCCCTGAGGCCGGGTTTTGAAACGGCGATGCAGCCACATGTACTGCTCCGGGGCGAGCATAATGCATTTTTCGACAATGCCGTTCATCCAGCGCGCGGTGGTTTCTGCGTCGTCGAGCGGCGGAGCGAGTTCCGGCTCCAGCATGATGAGCTGATAGCCTGAACCGTCCGGCTTACGGCGCGGCACAAACGGCACGATAGCGGCTTTGGACATCCGCGCCAGCATCCAGGTCCCGGTGGTCGTCGCGGCCTCCTCCACTGCAAAAAACGGGACAAACACGCTGGATTGCGGGCCGTAGTCATGATCCGGTGCATACCAGACCACTTCACCTGATTTCAGGGCGCGGATCATTCCCTTCAGATCTTTGCGGTCGATCATGCTTTTGTTGGAGCGCATGCGTCCGTTGGTCTGGATCAAATCGATCACCGGATTGTCGTTAGGACGATAAACGCCAATACCTGGCGCCTGCATACCGAACATGCGTGCGCCAATTTCGAGGGTCAGGAAATGAACGCCAATCAGCAGGACGCCAGTCTGGTTGGCCTGGAGATGATGCACGGGATCCATGCCGGTGCCGGCCACTTCCGTCCAGCGCGCCATGCGCTTATCCGACCAGAACCAGGCCATGCCGGTCTCCATCAGCCCCATACCGACCGATTCGAAGTTTTTCACCACCCTGTCGTGGCGCTCAGATTCACTCATCTGAGGAAAGCAAAGCTCAAGGTTGCGATACGCGATCCTGGCGCGACGCTTCATAAACTGTTGAGCAATGCGGCCCAGTCCTTTACCCATGCGGAAAATGATCGGATAAGGCAGCTGTACAATGAGCCACAACAAGCCAATCCCTGACCAGGTTAACCAATAGCGGGGGTGCAAAAGCGCGGCAGTAAATTTCGGTAACTGGGTCATGTCTGTCCTGTGTTCTTACGTCCTGAAGGGCTATTGTCTCATTTTTTAATGGATAGCCAAAATATCTGTCATCGAAACATGAAAGAGTCTGCAAGTGTTAAGTCTGATAAATCAGATTGACTGAAATGTAGCGTAAATTGTGTGGATGTAAATTGTCTTTGTTTGCTATATCATGCCGACCGATTTTTATTTCTCAACGATTGCAGGACTTGTACACCATGCCAGTGTTACACAACCGCGTTTCGAATGAGATGTTGAAAGCGCGCATGTTGGCCGAAACCGAACCGCGCACAACGATCTCTTTCTATAAATATTTTACCATCAACGATCCACAGGCGACCCGCGATGCGCTTTACCAGGCTTTCACCGCCCTGAACGTGTTTGGTCGCGTCTATCTGGCGCGAGAGGGGATCAACGCGCAGATCAGCGTGCCGGAAAGCAAGGTCAGCGCCTTCCGCGATCTCCTCTACGGGTTTGATCCCGCGCTTGATGGGGTGCGCCTGAACATTGCGCTGGATGATGACGGTAAATCATTCTGGGTGCTGCGCATGAAGGTGCGTGAGCGTATTGTGGCGGATGGTATTGACGATCCGAGCTTCAATGCTGGCAATGTGGGTGAGTACCTTAAGGCCGCTGAAGTGAATGCGATGCTCGACGATCCGGACGCGGTATTCATCGATATGCGTAACCACTATGAATATGAAGTGGGCCACTTTGAAAATGCGATGGAGATCCCTGCCGACACCTTCCGCGAGCAGCTGCCGAAAGCCGTAGAGATGATGCAGGAGCATAAAGACAAAAAGATCGTGATGTACTGCACCGGGGGGATCCGCTGCGAAAAAGCCAGTGCCTGGATGAAGCACAACGGTTTTAATAAAGTCTGGCACATTGAGGGCGGGATCATTGAGTATGCCCGCCGCGCCCGCGAGCAGGGTTTACCGGTGCGTTTTATCGGTAAGAACTTTGTGTTTGACGAGCGTATGGGCGAGCGAATTTCAGAGGATGTGATCGCGCACTGCCACCAGTGCGGTACGCCGTGCGATACGCATACCAACTGCAAAAACGACGGTTGTCATCTGCTGTTTATTCAGTGTCCTGCCTGTGCCGAGAAGTACAATGGCTGCTGTAGCGAGCAGTGCAGTGAAGAGAGTCTGCTGCCTGAAGAAGAGCAACGACGCCGCCGTGCCGGGCGCGAGAACGGGAATAAGATCTTTAATAAATCCCGGGGTCGACTGAATACCAAACTGGGTATTCCGGACCCGGAGTAAAACGATGCCCGGCGGCGCAAAAGCCTGCCGGGCCTTTTTTTATGACTTCTGCTGAACGCCTTCCACCGAAATAATCAGCTCCACGTCCTGCGATGCCGGGCCTAAATCCATGGTGATATTAAAATCTTTCAGATGAATTTTGCCTGCGGCTTCAAAACCAGCGCGTTTGCCGCCCCACGGGTCGTCGCCCTGGCCGATTAATTTCGCTTCCAGCGTTACCGGTTTTGTTACGCCGTTCAGCGTCAGATTACCGGTAATATTCAGTTCATCACCGTCTTTCTTCACCGCTGTCGACGCGAAGGTGGCTTGCGGGAATTTCGCCACGTTCAGGAATTCAGCGCTGCGCAGATGTTTATCACGCTCGGCGTGGTTAGTATCGACGCTGTTGGTATTAATGGTGACATTCACTTTATCGGCAGCAGGGTTTTTCTCGTCGAAAGTGAATGTGCCATCGAAATCATTGAACGTGCCATATAACCAGCTGTAACCCAGATGCTGAATACGGAAATTGACGAAGGCATGCTGACCCTCTTTATCAATTTTATAGTCAGCAGCGACAGCCGAACCGGTGGTGAATAACAGCGAACCTAATGCGATACCCAACAGGCGTTTTTTCATTTTATGCTCCAGAGTCAACTGACGAACGCCCAAGCATGCGCTTCAGCGTATCGTCTTTATCAATAAAGTGGTGTTTCAGGGCCGCAAGGCCGTGCAGAACCGATAAGATCACCACGCTCCATGCCAGCCACAGATGAACCACACCTGCGGTGTCAGCCTGTGAACCGGCGTCAGCCAGCGTGGCAGGGACGTCAAAAAGTCCAAACACGCTGATCGGCTTGCCGTCTGCGGTCGAAATGAGATAGCCGCTGATCAGAATGGCGAACAGCAGGGCATAGAGTGCGATATGTGCGCCTACAGCGCTGATGCGGGTAAAACGACCATGGCTCCTGGGGGCAGGTGGGGGTGGGGAGACATGTCGCCAGATCACGCGAATAACCAGACCCATCATCAGCAGAACCCCAATGCTTTTGTGCAATTCGGGAGCCTGATGATACCAACCGTCATAATAGCTTAATGTCACCATCCAGAGGCCGAGACCAAACATGGCATAGACGGCAAGCGCAAATAGCCAGTGTAAACACATGGATATTATTCCGTAGCGGCTGGAGGAGTTACGCCATTGCATATGAATTTCCGTTCTCAAATGTCTGAGCACTAAAAATGAACGGGTTAAATTAATAATGCAACTGAAAAAAAAGAATAATGATTTTTATTTAATTTATTTCAGCGAATTTGAATGTGTTCGCGCGATGTAATTCAATCGCTTCGTTCAATAAATTTGAGATGAGTTTTTATAAAAAACAGAAGTTAAATAAGCTTAAAGGAGTGTCAGTAAATGTCAGCGAGAATTCTCAAAAGAATACGATATAGATGACGTCAACGATCGCCAGCAGCGACCAGAGCACAATGTAGAGCATGAAATGCTCGCGAATGTTATTGATCAGATAATTCACCAGTCTGCGCATCATGCCCCTCTCGCTAAACAGGCTCCGGTTATTCGGAGCCTGTGGACGTATTATCTGTCAAAGCGCGAGAGCGCGAAGGGGGTGAGATCAAACGAAGGCGCAATCCCCTGCGCAAACTGGGCGGCGATTTCGCCTAGCACCGACGCAAATTTAAACCCGTGACCGCTGAGCCCGGTTACGATCAGGGTATTGTCGTGTCCGGGCAGCGTGTCGATGATGAAGTCTTCATCCGGCGTGTTGTCGTAGGTGCACGCTGCGCCGTAAAGCAACCCGCCTACGCCCGGCAGAATATTACGCAGGAACGTGAAGGCTTCGGAACCATCCTGCGGATAGGCTCCGTACGGCTTGCGCTCTTGTGCAGAGGAAATAACCTGCCCGCCGTTGTGTTTGCCAATCTTAAGCGCGTCTTTCTCCGAAGGGAAACCGTAGAACTGATCGCCATTGGGTAATTCGCCCGTAAACGCCGGGAATTTGTTCTGGCTGCTGTAACGCCCGTCAGACTGGAACCACGAGAAGACTTTGCGCACCGGCTGGATGGGCAGGTCCGGCAGCAGTTTTGTCACCCACGTTCCTGCACTGACCAGCAGGCGTGCCGCGGTATATTCACCCTCAGACGTGGTGACGGTTGAACCGTCAGCATGGTGGGTGATGCCCGTGACCGGACAGTTGAACAACTGCGCGCAGCCCGCTTTGGCGGCGAGATCGATCCAGGTCTTAATGGCCGTTTCGCTGTGCAGCACGCCGGAGTTGGCTTCAAACAACCCAATGTAATCTTCAGGGACAGAAATTTCCGGCCAGCGCGTCATAATGCCGTTCGCATCCAGACGCTCAACGTCCAGGCGGTAGGCTTTCGCGCTCTCCTCAACGTTCGCCAGAAACGTGGAGTTGGAAGGCCCGAGGTTAATGACCCCGGTGCGCTCAAAAATGCGCTCCTCGGTGCGTGCCGCCAGCTCGTCCCACAGCGTCTGAGCCCGAAGCACCAGCGGTACATAGCGTTCACCTTCACCGTAAGCGTGACGGATCAAACGGGTATCGCCGTGATGGCTTCCTTCAGAATGGGGGGGAAGGTGGGCGTCAATCATCAGCACATTCAGACCCGCCTGCGTGGCGTAATAACCGGCGGCAGATCCTACGGAGCCGCTTCCGATAATGATCAAATCGTATTTCATAGGCTTCTCTTTACTAACGCTTTGTTAGCAGAGTAATTAACTATGTGGGCTTATACAAGAACGAAATAAATAAGGCACCGCGAGGGTGCCTGTTGAGTGAAGGGGCATAAGATTAATGCCGTTTATACTCATTTTCCTGATAGTCGCCAGATTCTATTTTTGCGATGCCTGCTTCCAAAATAGAGATAAACTGACGGGCGACGTCTGTTGTAAGCCACAGCGTCTGTCCAACTTCCGCTTCATCACGGTTTTGCTGATTTGGGGTCTGGTAGTGCAAACGCAGCATCAGCGCATCGTAGCTGTCTACGGTGCTGATATCCCAGCCAACAAGCGGATGGGTCTGGATCACTTCACTATTCTTTTCCATTATAACCCCCTTAATGCGTGTTAGAAGACAACGACTTTGAGGTTCAATGCATGTTTTTCTGAAAGCAATTTCAGTATATCAATTAATAAGGGTTCAGAAGGAAAAAATAAACGGGTAGCAACACATTTTTATGCTTTTTAGGATTGTTCGAGCAATAAAACACCATCTTGTTCACGATTTTCTAAGAAGATGCTGAAATATTTTGAACTTACAGGAGACGAAACGAAAAAAAGCCGGGGCGACCCGGCAAAAAAACACAATGAGGGAGCAAATTTTAATCTGTGATGAACCAGTCGTCGGCGCTTTCCCAGGTTTCCTGCAAAATTTCGTTGATGCGGTCTTTGTCTTCTTTCGCGCCGCCGATGACGGAAAGATGGTTTGCCGTTGCATAACGTACCGTTACGGCGCCATCGTTTTCAGGAAAAGTGCTGTGAATACGTCGGGATAGCTCACCCGCCAGCGCGTCGAGTGCGCCAGCAGGCAGGACGGTGGTTTTGGCAATGGTGACTTCAATACGCATAAATGCCCCCTGTGTAATATACTGTTTATTTATACAGTTATATTGTCGGTTTGACAACAGGGGGCGACAGTTTTTTAGCGTTTTACCGTCCAGCTTACGGTTTCACCGGCAAGGAACGGGATCAGCGTATCATCGGTGAGCGCAATCGACTCTTCAACCTGGCTTTCTTTACGCTCCAGCTCAATGAAGGTGTCATTGACCGGCAGACCGTAGAAACGTGGACCGTTGAGGGAGCAGAAGGCTTCGAAATGCTCTAGCGCGTTCATCTCTTCAAACACGGTTGCGTAGCTTGCGAGTGCGGTCGGCGCGTTGAAGCAGCCTGCACAGCCGCAGCTCGCCTCTTTCCGGTGGCGGGCATGCGGGGCGGAATCCGTGCCCAGAAACGCGCGAGGGAAGCCGCTGGCCACCAGCTCACGCAGCGCCTGCTGGTGGGTATTGCGCTTAAGGATCGGCAGACAGTACAGATGTGGACGAACCCCGCCCACCAGCATGTGGTTACGGTTAAACATCAGGTGCTGCGGGGTGATGGTGGCGGCAATCAGTTCGTTTCCATCCCGGACGTACTCTGCGGCATCTTTGGTCGTGATATGTTCAAACACCACCTTCAGCCCCGGAAGACGCTGGCGCAGCGGCTCCATCACCGTTTCAATAAACCGCGCTTCGCGATCGAAAATATCAATATCAGCATGGGTCACTTCCCCGTGCACCAGCAGCGGCATCCCCAGTTTTTGCATACGCTCCAGAACGGGCATGATGGCGTCAACGCTGGTCACCCCATGGCTGGAGTTGGTGGTGGCGTTTGCCGGGTAGAGCTTCGCAGCCGTGAACACACCTTCGTTAAACCCGCGCTCAACCTCATTGGGATCCAGCGAGTCCGTGAGGTAGCAGGTCATCAACGGGGTAAAATCGTGCCCGGCCGGAACGGCGTCAAGGATACGCTGGCGATAGGCGATCGCGGCCTCGACGGTGGTGACTGGTGGAACCAGGTTAGGCATTACAATCGCACGGCCATAAATTTCGCTGGTATATGGCACGACGGTTTTCAGCATATCGCCATCACGAAGATGGATATGCCAGTCGTCTGGGCGGCGGATTTTGAGAACCTGGGATTGTACAGTCATGGAAGCTCCGGCTTGAAAGAGATCAGTCATAAGATGGCTGTTTTTGCCGGACACAAATCATAAGCGGAAACGTTTTCGTTTGCACACACTTCCGTTAAAAAAAACGGGCGCCTGAGCGCCCGGAGTCTTTAGTCGGTGAAAGGAATGATGATTTCACCCGGCTTCACCTCAATCCCTTTGGCATATTTTTTCGCCAGAGATTCGCCCTTACTCTTGTCTTCGCTCAGAACGTAGGCGGGCTGCTGGTTAAAGTAGTTCTGCAACGACTGGTTGAGATAAGGCATCAGCGTTTGCAGCACCGGTTTCATTTTGTCCGGCGTCACAACCGCGTCCACAATTTCCATCTCTTGCAGGAAAATTGCCCCTTTCTCTTTATTAAAGACCGGCAGCGCCTTGAGCTTCAGCTTAATGTCCGCTTTCTGATTGCCGAACAGCGAGGTCATGTCCAGGCTGGCATCGCCGGAAAGGGTGACTTTGTTAGGCTCCTCGCGACCAATCTGACTGGCGAGATTCGTCAGAACGATATGCGCGTCCGCAAGGCCGGGTACGCCGATATCTTTTGAAAAGTTATTATGTTTTTCCAGCGCCTGATTAATTTCCTGCTCACTGACGGTGTACTGCGTAAGCTGGTTACATCCCACCAGCAGACCACTGACAACTAACGCAGCGGCAATAACGATCTTTTTCATGGCGTTCCTCAACATAAAATCGGCGCATCTGTCCTGATACGCCAGTATGTCAGGGTGATCCTACAGAAACCAGCAGAAAAAACTGATAGTGGAGGGAGGCAAATTTCCTCCCGCCAGAAGGTCAGGCGCCGGGCTCCAGCATCCCGCGCGTGCTGCGTTTATCGCTGAACTGCCACCAGAGCGCAATCAGCGTCATAAAGCCGACCATGCCGAGCATGACCCACGGCAGCTCCGGCTGATGGAGCGCTTTTCCGGCATCAAACAGCCAGCCGCCGCCGGTGTACCCCAGTGCGCCGCCAAGCGCCAGTCCAAGACGGCTGAACCCCATGTAGCTGCCTCGGGCACGAGCGTCGGCAAGCGACGCGCTCAGCGTTTCACGGGCTGGCTCGGCAATGATGGAGCCAATATAGAAGGTGCAGATCAGCATAAACAGCTGCTGGAGTGAGCTCACCAGACCGATGGGCATCATGCTCAGCGTCATCAGCAACAGCCCGGCCATCAGACGGTGCTCAAGCCGGAAACGGCGCTCGCTCCAGCGGGCAATCGGATAAAGCAGCGTCAAAGAGAGGCAGGCCTCAATGGCATACATCCATTTCACCGCCGCCGGCGTGCCGGCAATATCATTTACCATGATCGGCAGCATCAGCATGACCTGCACGGCAAGCATGTAGTAGCCGGTCAGGGTTAACACATACGTGACGAAGCGTTTATCGCTCAGCACGCGGTCAAGCCCTTGCCGCACTGGCGCTTTAACTGTCGACAGTTTCCACGCAGGCAGAAACAGACCGTTAAACAGCGCGCAGAGAATAAACAACACCGCGCCGGTGGCGCAGACCAGGCGGAAATCGTATTGCAGCAGCCAGCTTCCCAGCAGGGCGCCCACGACCGCGCCGGCGCTGTCCTGCATCATTAAAATTGAGAAGAAGCGACCCCGGTGTTGCGGGCGGATCAGCTTAACCACCAGCGCGGTACGCGGCGGGTCGAAAAGGGTGCCGCCAATGCCGGAAAGGAAACAGGAGAACCACAGCAGCCAGGGTTCATGCGCGATGGCCATCGTGGCGAAGCCCGCCGCACGTAACAGCATGCCGGTGACAATCATCGGTTTTGCGCCGAAGCGGTCGGCAATGGCGCCGCCAAACACGCCCAGGCCCTGTTGGACAAACTGGCGTAAGCCCAGCGCGATCCCGACCATCAACGCCGCCCAGCCCATTTGATCGACAAAACGAATCGATATAAGCGGAAAAACGACAAAAAAGCCGAGCACGACCAGCATGTTATCGACGAGCAGGAAATATTTACCCAGGCTCCTGGCCTGTGATACGCGGGACATTTTCCCTCCAGGGAAAACAGAAGGTGAGCACGCTAACATTCTGCGGTGCCGCCACGCTTTTTCCCATACCCGCTGGCGACAATATTTTTTTATCAAAAAGGTGCTTTGATAGAGAGTTCTCATCGAAAAATGTGAAAAGCGATCAAAATGGTATGTCACTGTTTTCACAGAAGGCACAGGCACAGGTATAGTAAAGCTAACTGGCAGAGCAGAATCGACGGGAAGGAGTGGTATCGATGTTTGGCTATCGCAGTAATGTGCCAAAAGTGCGTCTGACGACGGACAGGCTGGTCGTTCGTCTGGTGCATGAGCGTGATGCCTGGCGTCTGGCGGATTATTACGCCGAGAATCGCCAGTTTTTAAAACCCTGGGAACCCGTTCGGGACGAGAGCCACTGTTACCCCTCCGGCTGGCAGGCGCGCCTCAGTATGATTGCGGAATTTCACAAGCAGGGAAGCGCGTTTTATTTCGCGCTTCTCGATCCGGAAGAGAAAGAGATCGTGGGCATTGCCAATTTTTCAAACGTGGTGCGCGGGTCGTTTCACGCCTGTTACCTTGGATACTCCATCGGCCAGAAATGGCAGGGGCAGGGGCTTATGTTTGAGGCGCTGACGGCGGCGATCCGCTACATGCAGCGCACGCAGCATATTCATCGCATTATGGCGAACTATATGCCGCACAATAAGCGCAGCGGCGATCTGCTGGCCCGTCTGGGGTTTGAAAAAGAGGGCTATGCCAAAGATTACCTGCTGATTGACGGCGAGTGGCGGGACCATGTCCTCACCGCGCTCACCACGCAGGAGTGGACCGCAGGTCGTTAAGGAGAAAAGATGAAATATCAGTTAAATGGCGCCGAAGCGCGCGTGATTGGCTGCCTGCTGGAAAAGCAGGTCACGACGCCGGAACAGTATCCCCTTTCCGTCAATGCCGTCACGATGGCCTGCAACCAGAAGACGAACCGTGAGCCGGTGATGAACCTGGGCGAACACGAGGTGCAGGATATCCTCGACGAGCTGGTGAAACGCCACTACCTGCGTACCGTCAGCGGCTTCGGCAATCGCGTCACTAAATATGAACAGCGCTTTTGTAATTCTGAATTTGGCGATTTAAAACTCAGCGCTGCGGAAGTGGCTGTTATCACCACGCTGCTGCTGCGCGGGGCGCAGACGCCGGGGGAACTGCGTACGCGCGCCTCTCGCATGCATGAATTTCGTGATATGCAGGACGTTGAACAGACGCTGGAGGGGCTGGCTTCACGTGAGGACGGTCCTTACGTGGTGCGCTTGCCCCGCGAGCCGGGCAAGCGCGAAAGCCGCTATATGCACCTGTTCAGCGGCGACGTGGATACCTCTGCGCTGGCCGCTGACTCCGACGCGCCAGCGTCAAACGACAGCCTGACCGCGCGCGTGGCAGCCCTGGAAGAAGAGGTTGCCGGGCTGAAGCAGCGTCTGGATGCTTTACTCGCACACCTGGGAGATTAAACGTGACAACATTACGCATTGGCGTTGTAGGCCTGGGCGGGATTGCGCAAAAAGCCTGGCTGCCCGTTTTAGGCGCAGCATCAGACTGGACGCTGCAAGGGGCGTGGTCGCCTACCCGTGAAAAAGCAGAGCGCATCTGCGAAACCTGGCGCATCCCTTATGCCGGTTCGCTACAGGATTTAGCCCGTGAATGTGATGCGGTATTTGTGCATACCTCTACGGCAACACACTACCAGGTGGTGAGCGAGCTGCTGAACGCGGGCGTTCACGTCTGCGTGGATAAGCCGCTGGCGGAAAATGTGCAGGATGCTGAACGTCTGATTGAGCTGGCTGCGCGTAAAAAGCTGATGCTGATGGTCGGTTTCAACCGCCGTTTCGCCCCGCTCTATCAGCAGCTCAAGGCTCAGTCCGGCTCGTTTGCCTCTCTGCGCATGGATAAGCACCGTACCGACAGCGTGGGGCCGAACGATCTGCGCTTCACGCTGCTGGATGATTATCTTCACGTTGTGGATACGGCGCTGTGGCTGAGTAACGGAAATGCACGCCTGCAAAGCGGCACGCTGCTGACTAACGAGCAGGGCGAGATGGTCTACGCCGAGCATCATTTTGCCGTTGAACATGTGCAGGTGACGACCAGCATGCACCGCCGGGCGGGCAGCCAGCGCGAGTCCATGCAGGCCGTTACGGATGGGGCGCTGTATGACGTCACCGATATGCGTGAGTGGCGGGAAGAGAAGGGCAACGGCGTGGTCGCGTTACCCGTTCCCGGCTGGCAGAGCACGCTGGAGCAGCGCGGCTTTGTGGGCTGCGCGCGTCACTTCATCACCTGCGTGCAAAATCAGACGGTGCCTGAAACGTCCGGCGAGCAGGCAATTCTGGCGCAACGCATTGTGGAACGACTCTGGCGCGACGCGATGTCGGAATAACCCGCTGTAACATCTGCCGATAGTAATTCCTTAAAATCCGGTTAGACTAAGCGCCGCTTGTTGGCTTTGCCGGGTGGCGCTAACGCTTACCCGGCCTACAAATCCGTAGGGTTGTGGAACTTCACGTTAATGAACTTATTAAAATCGCTGGCGGCCGTCAGCTCGATGACCATGTTTTCCCGCGTGCTTGGCTTTGCGCGCGATGCCATTGTGGCAAGGGTTTTTGGCGCAGGGATGGCAACGGACGCCTTTTTCGTCGCGTTTAAGCTGCCGAACCTGCTGCGCCGTATTTTTGCCGAAGGGGCCTTTTCACAGGCATTTGTCCCGATCCTCGCGGAATATAAAAGCAAGCAGGGCGAAGATGCCACCCGTGTTTTTGTGGCCTACGTTTCCGGTTTACTGACCCTGGCGCTGGCGATCGTCACCGTTCTTGGGATGCTGGCAGCGCCCTGGGTGATCATGGTAACGGCGCCGGGCTTTGCCGACACGGCGGATAAGTTTGCCCTGACGACGCAGCTGCTGCGTATTACCTTCCCCTATATCCTGCTGATTTCACTGGCGTCGCTGGTGGGTGCCATCCTGAATACCTGGAACCGCTTCTCCGTTCCGGCTTTTGCCCCCACGTTCCTCAACGTCAGCATGATTGGCTTTGCGCTGTTCGCCGCGCCGCATTTTAACCCGCCGGTGCTGGCGCTGGCCTGGGCCGTGACCGTCGGCGGCGTACTTCAGCTTGCCTACCAGCTTCCGCATCTGAAAAAGATCGGCATGCTGGTTCTGCCGCGCATCAATTTCAAAGACGCGGGGGCAATGCGCGTTATCAAACAGATGGGACCGGCGATCCTCGGCGTCTCCGTCAGCCAGATCTCGCTCATCATCAATACCATCTTTGCCTCCTTCCTGGTGTCGGGCTCGGTGTCCTGGATGTACTACGCCGACCGCCTGATGGAGTTTCCGTCCGGGGTGCTGGGCGTGGCGCTGGGGACTATTCTGCTGCCGTCGCTGTCGAAAAGTTTTGCCAGCGGCAATCATGATGAATATTGCCGCCTGATGGACTGGGGCCTGCGTCTCTGTTTCCTGCTGGCGTTACCCAGCGCGGTGGCGCTGGGGATCCTGGCGAAACCGCTGACGGTGTCGCTGTTCCAGTATGGAAAATTCACCGCCTTTGATGCCGCCATGACGCAGCGTGCGCTTGTGGCCTATTCGGTGGGGCTGATGGGGCTGATTGTCGTGAAGGTGCTTGCGCCCGGCTTCTATTCACGTCAGGACATCAAAACGCCGGTTAAGATTGCCATTGTGACGCTGATCATGACTCAGCTGATGAACCTGGCGTTTATTGGTCCGCTGAAACACGCGGGTCTGTCACTGTCGATTGGTCTGGCGGCCTGTCTCAACGCCGGGCTGCTGTACTGGCAGCTGCGTAAGCAGGATATCTTCACCCCGCAGCCGGGCTGGGCAAGCTTCCTGCTGCGCCTGGTGATCGCGGTACTGGTGATGGCGGCAGCGCTGGTTGGCATGCTGTACGTGATGCCTGACTGGGCGCAGGGCACCATGCCTTATCGCCTGATGCGTCTGATGGCCGTGGTGGCCGTGGGCGTAGTGGCATATTTTGCCACGCTGGCGGTGCTTGGCTTCAAGGTGAAAGAGTTCACCCGCCGCACGGTATAAACGCCAAAAGGGGAGTCACCAGACGGTGCTCCCCGTTTCATGACGTGCCGCTACTGCGTCAAATCGAAATCTTTTTCCCGCCCGTAATACGTGCCGTGGCCGTCTGACCATCCGCACCGTACAGTCCCGGCTCTTTATAGGGCTTCAACACCTCAAGCGCCTGCTGATTACGGATAATCTGACCTTCCAGCAGCCAGCCGTTATGCTGGTTGAGATCGCGTAGATGCTGGGTTTTTTCTGTAATGGTCTGCCAGCGTTCGTTGATCTCGTCATTGGCGCTGCGTTTCGCGTCTTGCTCAGCGCGTCGCTGTTTTTCCAGATAATCCAGGGTCGCCAGCAGCGAGCTTTTGTCTTCAGTAATGCGTTGCAACGCGCTGCCGTTGATTTGACCAGAAGAGAGGTGGTGCTGTTCTGCGTCCATCACCGTTTTCAGGTCGTTCAGGACCACCGTCATCTGATCCAGTATTTCTGACAGTCGACTCATACGGTTAGTTACTCTGGAGGAAACTCTGTGCGTCCTGAATCAGCGCATCAGCGATTTTGCTGGTATCCATTTTCAGTTCGCCGTTACGAATAGCCGTTTTCAGCGCTTCAACACGTTCCATGTTGATATCGCTGCTGCCCGGCTGCATCAGCTTCGACTGCGCATCGCTCAGCGTGACGCTGGTGCTGTTAGCGGTCGACGTTTTTTCCAGACGCGCTTTCTGCGGGGCAGCCTCATTCGTTTCGCGAGGTTGTACAGTGCTAACCGGCTTCAGGGCTGATGTACGATCAATGCTCATAGTGTTGTCCTCATCGAGGGTTCGCGGCGTTTGCGCCTGACATCATCATTTGTTGAATATTTATCGGCAGTCGCCGCGAAATCTTTAAAAAGATTACAGGTTAATCAGAATATTCCCATCAGGACCGACCGTGCCGCTGACCACCTGGCCTGAGGACATTCTGACCCGGACATTTTGCGCCACTGCGGCGTTATTCAGCGCCTTTCCTTCACTGTTGATGCTAAAGCCGTCGCCATTGGCGACCACCATCACCTGTTGTCCGGCTTTTACCCGCCATGCCTGGCGCAGCATAGAGAGCTGTATCGCCTGTCCAGGGGCAACATCTCGCAGGCTGACCGCCTCCTGAGCCTGGTTAATGTCCAGCATAGTCCGCGGAGGAAGCTGATCCAGCCGGCCACGCTTCAGCGTTACGCTATCAGGTTGCAGCAGGCTGCCTCGCGGAATCGGAACGGCGGCGACAACATAATTGCCCGTCGCCTGTACCGCAACCTGTAAATACCGTTTTTCGTTGGCGCAACGCGCCAGCACGTTCACGTTGCCCCATAACTTTGTACTGCCGGTCACGCTAAATGACGGGGCTTCGCAGGACGGGTAAAGGTTAGACGGGGTGCGCACGGTCACGCGTACGTCATCGCTGAAGCCGGCCAGCTTCTGCGCAAAGAAAGCATTGAGCTGGTCCTCTAATCCCTCAGCCTGCACCAGAGGGCTTAAAAGCAACAGGGTCGCCGCCAGGCCACGTTTAAAAGTCCGCATCGCACGTTCCACCATGTCCAGAATTAAGCAAATTCTACCCGCAGTGGTTTTGCATCAACGCAATAAATAGCGACGCATTTTGCGCTTATTCCGTCGATAGGGGAGACGGGGTGAGATTTAAGCTGTGAACTGAAATTTTCTCATCAGCGGAGGAGACATGCTCGATAAACTCGACGCCGCGTTACGTTTTCAGCAGGAAGCGCTCAACTTACGCGCCCAGCGGCAGGAGATTTTAGCCGCCAATATCGCCAACGCGGATACTCCCGGGTATCAGGCGCGCGATATTGATTTTTCCAGTGAACTTAAAAAAGTGATGGAGCGTGGACGTGCCGAAGGAACGGGTGTCTCACTTGCCCTGACATCCTCACGGCATATTCCCGCTCAGGCGATGACCGCGCCAGCAACCGACTTACTTTACCGTATTCCCGATCAACCTTCGCTTGATGGTAACACCGTCGACATGGACCGGGAGCGCACTCAGTTTGCCGATAACAGTCTGCAATACCAGACCGGCCTGACGCTTCTCGGCGGGCAAATCAAAGGCATGATGACCGTCCTACAGGGGGGCAATTAGTAAATGGCCTTGCTGAATATTTTTGATATCGCCGGTTCGGCATTAACAGCCCAGTCCAAACGACTGAACGTGGCGGCCAGTAACCTGGCCAACGCCGACAGTGTGACTGGCCCGGACGGACAACCGTATCGCGCTAAGCAGGTCGTCTTCCAGGTGGATGCTGCACCGGGTGCGGCAACGGGCGGCGTGAAGGTGGCGGATGTGGTTGAGAGCCAGGCACCTGACAAGCTGGTTTACGAGCCAGGCAACCCGCTCGCGGATGCCAGCGGTTACGTGAAAATGCCAAACGTGGACGTGGTCGGGGAGATGGTGAACTCCATGTCCGCGTCACGCAGCTACCAGGCAAACGTTGAAGTGCTTAATACCGTGAAGAGCATGATGCTCAAAACACTCACTCTCGGCCAGTAAAGGAGACACGCATGTCCATCGCCGTAAACGTGAATGACCCGACCAATACCGGCGTCAGCAGCACCAGCAGTGCGACCGGTTCCAGTTCCCTTACCGGGAGCAATGCCTCCGATTTACAGAGCAGCTTTCTGACCCTGCTGGTGGCGCAGCTGAAAAATCAGGATCCAACCAACCCGATGCAGAACAACGAACTGACCACGCAGCTTGCGCAGATCAGCACCGTCAGCGGCATTGAGAAACTGAACACCACGCTGGGCTCTGTCTCCGGTCAAATCGATAACAGCCAGTCCTTACAGGCCGCCAACCTGATCGGTCATGGGGTGATGATCCCCGGGACCACGATCCTGGCGGGTACCAGCACCACCGAAGGCACATCCACCACAACCACGACGCCGTTTGGCGTTGAGTTGCAGCAGCCGGCCGACAAAGTCACCGCCACAATCAAAGACGCCAGCGGCAACGTGGTGCGCACGATTGAGATTGGCGAGCTTAAGGCGGGCGTTCATACCTTTACCTGGGATGGCAGCCTGACCGACGGCACCAAAGCCCCTAACGGCTCGTATCAGGTTGCGATTAGCGCCAGCAACGGCACCACTCAGCTGGTGGCGCAGCCGCTACAGTTTGCCCTGGTTCAGGGCGTCATCAAGGGTAGCGATGGCAACAAACTGGATTTGGGTACTTCCGGTACCACCACACTCGACGAAGTTCGGCAGATTATCTAAGCCTTCATACTTATCAGGAGTAAGTCATGGCCTTTTCTCAAGCGGTCAGCGGCCTGAATGCTGCGGCCACCAACCTGGACGTCATTGGCAACAACATCGCCAACTCCGCGACCTATGGTTTTAAATCCGGTTCTGCGTCTTTTGCAGATATGTTTGCAGGCTCTAAAGTGGGCCTGGGCGTGAAAGTTGCGGGTATCACCCAGGATTTCACCGACGGCACGACCACCAACACCGGTCGCGGCCTGGACGTCGCCATCAGCCAGAACGGTTTCTTCCGCATGGTGGACGCTAACGGTTCTGTGTTCTACAGCCGTAACGGCCAGTTCAAGCTGGATGAAAACCGTAATCTGGTGAACATGCAGGGGCTTCAGTTAACCGGTTACCCGGTTGCCGGCACGCCTCCTACGGTGCAAACCGGTGCGAATCCGCAGGCGATCTCCATTCCCACGACGCTGATGGCGGCGAAGTCCACCACCACGGCCTCTCAGCAGATCAACCTGAACTCCACCGATACCGCGCCAACCGTCGCCTTCGATTCGACCAACCCTGACTCTTACAACAAGAAAGGCACCGTGACGGTGTTTGACAGCCAGGGTAATGCGCACAACATGAACCTGTTCTATGTCAAAACAACTGACAACAAATGGGATGTGTATACCCAGGATGGCAGCGTAGCGGGTTCTCCTGCAAAAAAAACGGCACAGATGAGCTTCGACAGCAACGGTAACCTGGCGGGTGTTTACAACTACAACGCTGCTGGCGTGATAAGCGCTACGCCAAACGCCACCCCCGCTATCAACATTACCACTGGCATCATTAGCGGTGCGGAGCCTGCCGAGTTCTCTCTGAGCTTCCAGAGCTCCATGCAGCAGAACACCGGTGCGAACAACATCGTGGCGACGAGCCAGAACGGCTATAAGCCGGGCGACCTGGTGAGCTACCAGATCAACGATGACGGCACCGTTGTCGGTAACTACTCGAACGAACAGACCCAGGTGCTGGGCCAGATCGTGCTGGCTAACTTCGCCAACAACGAAGGCCTGAAGTCCGAAGGGGATAACGTCTGGTCTGCCACCCAGTCTTCCGGTGTTGCCCTGCTGGGCACCGCGGGCTCCGGTAACTTCGGCACGCTGACCAACGGCGCGCTGGAAGCGTCCAACGTCGATCTGAGTAAAGAGCTGGTGAACATGATCGTCGCGCAACGTAACTACCAGTCGAACGCGCAGACCATCAAAACCCAGGATCAGATCCTCAATACGCTGGTTAACCTGCGTTAAGCAGCTGACGGGAAAGCGCAATGGATCACGCAATATATACAGCGATGGGCGCAGCAAGCCAGACGCTCAATCAGCAGGCTGTTACCGCCAGCAACCTGGCAAACGCCTCCACGCCAGGTTTTCGTGCGCAGCTCAACGCGCTGCGTGCGGTGCCGGTAGAAGGGCTGTCATTGCCTACGCGTACACTGGTCACCGCCTCCACGCCGGGTGCCGACATGACGCCAGGCCAGATGGATTACACCGCGCGTCCGCTGGACGTGGCCCTTCAGCAGGACGGCTGGCTGGCGGTGCAAACGGCTGACGGCGCAGAAGGGTATACCCGCAACGGTAATATTCAGGTGAGCGCCACCGGACAGCTTACGATTCAGGGGCATCCGGTGATGGGCGAAGCCGGTCCGCTGACGGTGCCTGAAGGGTCAGAGCTGACCATTGCGGCAGACGGGACCATCTCGGCGTTGAATCCGGGCGACCCGGCCAACACCGTTGCGCCTGTCGGTCGTCTGAAGCTGGTGAAAGCGGAAGGCAATGAAGTGCAGCGTGGCGATGACGGGATGTTCCGTCTGACCCAGGCGGCTCAGGCCACTCGCGGCGCCACCTTACAGGCCGACCCGACCATCCGCGTGATGTCCGGCGTGCTGGAAGGCAGTAACGTCAAACCGGTCGAAGCCATGACCGACATGATCGCCAGCGCCCGCCGCTTCGAAATGCAGATGAAAATCATCAGCAGCGTCGATGAAAACGCGAGCAAGGCTAACCAACTTCTGGCTATGAGTTAACAGGACTCCCTATGATCAGTTCCTTATGGATCGCGAAAACCGGTCTGGACGCACAGCAAACCAACATGGATGTGATTGCCAACAACCTGGCAAACGTCAGCACCAACGGTTTCAAGCGCCAGCGTGCGGTTTTTGAAGATTTACTTTATCAAACGATTCGTCAGCCGGGGGCGCAATCTTCTGAGCAAACCACGCTGCCGTCCGGTCTGCAAATTGGTACCGGCGTGCGCCCTGTCGCCACCGAGCGTCTGCACAGCCAGGGCAACCTGTCCCAGACCAACAACAGTAAAGACGTGGCAATCAAAGGCCAGGGCTTCTTCCAGGTGCAGCTGCCGGACGGAACCTCTGCCTATACCCGCGACGGCTCGTTCCAGGTGGATCAGAACGGCCAGCTGGTGACGGCGGGCGGCTTCCAGGTGCAGCCTGCCATCACCATTCCGGCGAACGCGCTGAGCATTACCATTGGCCGTGACGGCATCGTCAGCGTTACCCAGCAGGGTCAGGCGGCGCCGGTTCAGGTTGGCCAGCTCAACCTGACGACCTTCATGAACGATACCGGACTGGAAAGCATCGGCGAGAATCTCTACACCGAAACGCAGTCTTCCGGTACGCCAAATGAGAGTACGCCGGGCCTGAACGGTGCAGGGCTGCTGTACCAGGGTTATGTGGAAACCTCTAACGTCAACGTGGCGGAAGAGCTGGTGAACATGATCCAGGTTCAGCGCGCGTATGAAATTAACAGTAAAGCAGTGTCGACGACCGACCAGATGCTGCAAAAACTGACGCAACTCTAAGGTGTAGCCCGGTGCGGTAAACGTCGCACCGGCTCCCTGTTTTCGAAGATGAAGGCAATGCAAAAAAACGCGGCGTTTCGTTATCCGATCCTGACTGTTCTGGCCGTTACCCTCAGCGGGTGTGCCTGGATCCCGTCTAAACCATTGGTACAGGGTGCGACTACCGCCCAACCCGTTCCCGGCCCCGCGCCGGTGGTGAACGGCTCCATTTTCCAGACCGCGCAGCCGATTAACTACGGTTATCAGCCGCTGTTTGAAGACCGTCGTCCGCGTAACGTCGGCGATACGCTGACCATCGTGTTGCAGGAAAACGTCAGCGCGAGCAAGAGCTCGTCGGCGAACGCCAGCCGCGACGGCAAAACCAATTTTGGCTTCGACACCGTACCGCGCTATCTGCAAGGGCTGTTCGGCAACGCCCGTGCGGATGTGGAAGCCTCTGGCGGCAACACCTTTAACGGCAAAGGCGGCGCGAACGCCAGTAACACCTTCAGCGGCACGCTGACGGTCACGGTTGACCAGGTTCTGGTGAACGGCAACCTGCACGTGGTGGGTGAAAAACAGATCGCCATTAACCAGGGCACGGAATTTATTCGCTTCTCCGGTGTGGTTAACCCTCGCACCATCAGCGGCACCAACACCGTACCGTCCACCCAGGTGGCGGATGCGCGCATTGAGTACGTCGGCAACGGCTATATCAACGAAGCGCAAAATATGGGCTGGCTGCAACGCTTCTTCCTTAACCTATCGCCGATGTAAGCGAGGTGACCTATGTATAAATTTCTCTTCGCCGTGGCGCTATCGCTGGTGGCTACCGTTGCGCAGGCCGATCGCATTCGCGATCTCACCAGCGTGCAGGGCGTGCGTGAAAACTCCCTGATCGGCTACGGTCTGGTGGTGGGGCTGGACGGTACGGGTGACCAGACTACCCAGACGCCGTTCACCACCCAGAGCCTGAATAACATGCTCTCTCAGCTCGGTATTACCGTCCCGGCCGGGACCAATATGCAGCTGAAAAACGTGGCGGCGGTGATGGTGACCGCGTCGTACCCGGCGTTTGCGCGCCAGGGGCAGACCATTGACGTGGTTGTCTCGTCGATGGGTAACGCTAAAAGCCTGCGCGGCGGTACGCTGCTGATGACGCCGCTGAAAGGCGTCGACAGCCAGGTGTATGCGCTGGCGCAGGGCAACATTCTGGTTGGCGGGGCAGGCGCGTCGGCAGGCGGCAGCAGCGTGCAGGTAAACCAGCTGAACGGGGGACGTATCACCAACGGCGCCATCATTGAACGTGAACTGCCGACCCAGTTCGGCACCGGCAACACCATTAACCTGCAACTGAATAACGAAGACTTCACGATGGCGCAGCAGATTGCTGACACCATCAACCGCAGCCGGGGCTACGGCAGCGCCACCGCGCTGGATGCCCGCACCGTACAGATCCGCACGTCAACCGGCAGCAGTAACCAGGTGCGAATGCTGGCCGAAATCCAGAATATGGACGTGAACGTGCCGCTTCAGGATGCGAAAGTCATTATCAACTCCCGTACCGGCTCGGTGGTCATGAACCGCGAAGTAACGCTGGACAGCTGCGCCGTGGCGCAGGGCAACCTCTCCGTGACGGTTAACCGTTCGGCCAACGTCAGCCAGCCGGACACGCCGTTTGGTGGCGGTCAGACCGTGGTGACGCCGCAAACGCAGATTGATTTACGACAGAGCGGCGGATCGTTGCAGAGCGTGCGCTCCAGCGCCAACCTGAACAGCGTGGTGCGCGCCCTGAACACGCTGGGCGCAACGCCGATGGATCTCATGTCCATTCTGCAATCCATGCAAAGTGCAGGCTGTCTGCGCGCCAAACTGGAAATCATCTAAATGCTGACCGATAGCAAGTTGTTGACCAGTGCCGCCTGGGATGCCCAGTCGCTCAACGAGCTGAAAACCAGCGCGGGTAAGGATCCGGCGGCGAATATCCGCCCGGTTGCCCGCCAGGTGGAAGGCATGTTCGTGCAGATGATGTTGAAAAGCATGCGTGAAACGCTGCCGAAAGATGGCATGTTCAGCAGCGATTCCACGCGGCTTTACACCAGCATGTACGATCAGCAGATTGCCCAGCAAATGACCGCCGGAAAGGGGCTCGGCCTGGCGGACATGATTGTGAAACAGACCGCAGCCGCTCAGGGGCTGCCGCCTGAAGAGGCCCCGCAGCAGGTGCCAATGAAGTTTGATCTGGAAAAGGTGACCAGTTATCAAAATCAGGCGTTGACGCAGATGGTGCGTAAGGCGATGCCGAAGCCGGCAGAAACGCGTGACGAGCCGCTCTCCGGCGACAGCAAAGACTTCCTGGCGCAGCTCTCCCTGCCAGCGCGTCTTGCCAGTGAAGAGAGTGGCGTCCCGCACCATCTGATTCTGGCGCAGGCGGCGCTGGAGTCGGGCTGGGGGCAACGTCAAATCCGCAGGGAAAACGGCGAGCCGAGCTTCAACATCTTTGGCGTGAAAGCCACCTCCAGCTGGAAGGGACCGACCACGGAAATTACCACGACGGAATATGAAAACGGTGCGGCAGTGAAGGTGAAAGCCAAATTCCGCGTCTACAGCTCCTATCTTGAAGCGTTATCGGATTATGTCGGGCTGCTGAGCCGGAACCCGCGCTACACCGCCGTGACCCAGGCCGCCACGCCAGAGCAGGGCGCTCAGGCGTTGCAGAATGCCGGCTACGCCACCGATCCAAACTATGCCCGCAAGCTGACCAGCATGATCCAGCAGCTGAAATCCATGTCTGAGAAGGTCAGCAAAGCCTATAGCACAGATCTCGAAAATCTGTTCTGAAAGTTCTCAAGTCCCGGTGGAGGTTGCCGATAACCTTCATCAGGACTTGTGTCTGAACGTATAAAAGGAACCCCCATGTCCAGTTTGATTAACAGCGCCATGAGTGGCCTCAGTGCTGCGCAGTCGGCACTCAATACCGTCAGTAATAATATTTCAAGCTACAACGTGGCAGGTTATACCCGCCAGACCACCATTCTGGGCGCATCAAACAGCACCCTGACCGGCGGCGGGTGGGTGGGTAACGGGGTCTATGTCTCCGGCGTTCAGCGTGAATATGATTCATTTATCACCAACCAGCTGCGCGCGGCGCAGAACCAGAGCAGCGGGCTGACCACGCGCTACCAGCAGATGTCAAAAATTGACGACGTGCTTTCGGATACCACTAACTCGCTCTCTGCCAACCTCCAGGATTTCTTTAAAAGTCTGCAAACGCTGGTGAGTAACGCAGAAGATCCGGCTGCACGCCAGACGGTACTCGGGAAGGCGGATGGTCTGGTAAACCAGTTCAAAACCAACGATCAGTATCTCCGCGATCAGGATGCGCAGGTTAATACGGCGATTTCTACCAGCGTCGATCAGATCAATAACTACGCGAAGCAGATTGCCAACCTTAACGACCAGATTTCCCGACTGACTGGCGTAGGGGCGGGCGCATCCCCGAACGAACTGCTCGATCAGCGCGATCAGCTGGTGAGTGAGTTGAACAAGATTGTCGGCGTGGACGTGACCGTGCAGGACAGCGGCACCTATAACATTTCTATCGCCAACGGTTACACCCTGGTTCAGGGCAGCAACGCAAGCCAGCTTGCTGCGGTGAAATCCAGTGCGGATCCCGCGCGTACCACGATTGCCTATGTGGATGCCGCCGCGGGCAACGTGGAGATCTCGGAAAAACAGATCACCACGGGGTCGCTTGGCGGGCTGTTAACGTTCCGTTCTCAGGATCTGGATCAGGCGCGAAATACGCTTAACCAGATGGCACTGGCGTTTGCCGATGCCATGAATACCCAGCACCAGGCGGGCTTTGATGCGAACGGGGACAAAGGCGGTAAGCTGTTTGATTTTGGCTCCCCGGCGGTGCTGAGTAACGGCAAAAACACCGGGAACGCGGCCGTTACGGCAACGATGACGGACAGTACCAAGGTGCAGGCGACAAACTACAAAGTTGAGTACAACGGTACCGACTGGACCATCACCCGTCTGTCAGACAACACCAGCTTCACGGCCAAGCCGGATACAGGCGGTAACCTGTCGTTCGATGGTCTCAACGTCAACATTAGCGGTTCAGCCAATAATAAAGACAGCTTTATCGTGAAGCCGGTGAATGACGTCATCGTAAATATGGACGTGGCGATCAGCGACGAGTCCAAACTGGCGATGGCTTCCGCGAAGGGAAGCGGCGAAAGCGACAATACCAACGGTCAAAAGCTTCTGGATTTGCAGAGCGCCAAGCTGGTCGGTGGGAACAAAACCTTTAACGACGCGTATGCGGCCCTGGTCAGTACGGTGGGCAGCACCACGGCGTCCCTGAAAACCAGCAGCGAAACCAAGGTGAACGTGGTGACGCAGCTGACCAAACAGCAGCAGTCAATCTCCGGGGTTAACCTGGATGAAGAGTATGGCAACCTGCAACGCTATCAGCAGTACTATCTGGCGAATGCGCAGGTGCTGCAAACGGCGAGCGCGCTGTTTGATGCATTGATCAATATCCGCTAAGGCTGAGGCATAAAAAATGCGTATTAGTACTCAAATGATGTATGAGCAAAGCATGCGCGGCGTGACGAACTCCCAAAGCCTCTGGCTCAGCTACGGCGAGCAGATGTCTACGGGTAAGCGCATCAACCGTCCGTCTGACGATCCGATTGCCGCCTCGCAGGCCGTTGTGCTCTCTCAGGCTCAAACGCAAAACAGCCAGTATGCGCTGGCGCGCTCCTTCGCTACGACGAAAGTCTCGCTGGAAGAGAACGTGTTATCGCAGGTGACAACCGCAATCCAGGCGGCTCAGGAAAAGATTGTCAATGCGGGCAACGGCACGTTAAGCGACGATGACCGCGCTTCGCTGGCAACGAACCTGCAAGGTATTCGCGATCAGCTGATGAACCTGGCTAACAGCACGGACGGTAACGGTCGCTATATCTTTTCAGGATACAAAACCGAAGCGGCGGCGTTCGACCAGGCGACCGGAACGTATCAGGGCGGCGGTACGCCAATCAGCCAGCAGGTTGACTCCGCGCGGACGATGCAAATCAGCCATACGGGCGCTGAAGTTTTCGACAGCTTCACCAGCAATGCAAAGCCGGAGCCGGCGGGGAGCACTCAGGAAACGAATTTGTTCAAGATCCTCGACGCTGCCATCGGTGCGCTGAATACGCCGGTTGGCGATGACGAAACGAAGGCCGAAGCGTTTACCGCGGCAATTGATAAAGCCAACCGTGGCCTGAGCAACTCCCTCAACAACGTATTGACCGTGCGCGCCGACCTCGGCATCAAGCTGGACGAGCTGGGCAAGCTGGATTCTCTGGGTGAGGACCGCGCGCTGGGCCAGACCCAGCAGATGAGTGACCTGGTGGACGTGGACTGGAACTCGGTGATTTCGTCCTACACCATGCAGCAGGCGGCGTTGCAGGCTTCGTATAAAGCCTTTAGCGATATGCAGGGTATGTCGTTGTTCCAGATGAACAGATAATACTCAGACCTTTTGGAACATGTCTTGAAACTGGGCATGTTTTGTCTGCCCAACCCATCCGGGTTGGGCATTTTTTTTACACGCTTTCTGCCTGTGCGGACAGCACCCGGGCGCTTTCAATCACTCTGATAGCCAGCGCAATGGCGCCACACAGGGTCGCCAGCCCAACCACGCCCGTCCAGCCCGCCAGCGTATAGATATTGCTGCCTAATGCCGAACCCAGCGCCATTCCGATGAAAATGACGGTAAACAGCAGGGCGTTAAGACGTCCGCGTGCCTGCGGCTCAAGGCCGTAAACCAGGTTCTGGTGCGCCACGAGGCTGGACTGCAAGCCGAGATCGAAACCCACCGCGGAGATCGCTATCAGGATCAGCTGACCATGTACACCCAGCGCCGGCATCAGGAACATCAGGGCAAACGACACGGTGACCAGTGCAGCACCCAGTTGGGTC
This sequence comes from Enterobacter sp. GD03975, assembly GCF_029838645.1. Lineage (NCBI taxonomy): Bacteria > Pseudomonadati > Pseudomonadota > Gammaproteobacteria > Enterobacterales > Enterobacteriaceae > Enterobacter > Enterobacter sp. GD03975. The sequence goes on along the minus strand of NZ_JAOBZC010000003.1, from coordinate 350,645 downwards.
ACTTTACCGGCGCCCAGCTTATCGGCCAGACCCCCCGCCAGCGGTGCGGCCAGCGCGCCTGCGGCACCGGCAATACCAAACCCACCCGCCACGGCGCTGCCAAGGTGATAACGTTCCAGCAGCATGACCGCCAGCGTCGACCAGAACGCGCTGAAGGCAATCGACAGAAAACCCTGAGCCAGCGCGGCCCGACGCAGCGCCGGGTAGCGACGCCACAGGTGTTCCATGGAGCGCATCAGCGCCGGGTAGCTGAGCGTGGAGTGAACAGCGAAGCGGGGAAGCACGGCCCACATGGCTACGCCGACAAGCGCAATACTTGCGGCGGCCAGCTGATACATCACCCGCCAGCCGAAGGCTTCACCCACCACGCCGCTTACGGTTCTGGAGAGCAAAATGCCCAGCAGCAGGCCGGTCATCACCGTGCCGACAGTTTTACCCTGTTTCCCTTCCGGCGCCAGGATCGCTGCCGCCGGGACGATATCCTGAGCCATGGTAGCGGCCATGCCAATGAGCAGGCTGGTGAGCAGCAGGGAGTGCAGTTGTCCGGTCAGGCTACAGCCCAGCAAGAACAGCGCCAGGGCCGCGCTTTTTATCAGGATTAACGTTCTACGGTCATGACGATCGCCGAGCGGGAGCAGGAACAGGATGCCTAAGGCGTAACCCGCCTGGGTGAGCGTCGGGACCATCCCCATGCCTTCGATACTCAGGTGCAGGTCTGTGCCCATCAACGGCAGCAGAGGCTGGGCATAATAGATGGATGCTACGCTGAAGCCAGCGCCAAGCGCCAGCATAACGATTACCCAGTGGCTCACGGCCTCGGTGTTGGTTGTGGTGGTGTTCATAAGATGTTCCTCATTCGTCGTGTGCGGCTATTTTTTATCAGGACGGCTTGCGACGGTAGCAGGCGCAGTGGTAAAACGCTTATACGTTGAACGTATGATAATAAAACCTATGAAAAGAACTGAGCGTATAGACAGGGTAGAGCTGATGCGCACGTTCGTTCGCATCGTTGAGGCAGGGTCACTCTCTGCGGCGGCTCGTCAGCTGTCAACAACCCAGGCGACGGTAAGCCGACGGTTGCAGTCGCTTGAGACCATGCTGGGCGTGCGCCTGATGCTGCGTACAACTCATACAGCCCGTCTTACCGATGACGGCGAACGCTGCTATCAGCATGCCCGACGGGTGATTGACAGCTGGCTGGCGCTGGAAGACGAGGTGGGGCAGAAAGAGGAGGAGCCGGTCGGTGTTCTGCGGGTGAGGGCTCCCCACGCGTTTGGCCAGGATCAGCTTCTGAAGCCGTTAACCGAATTTTTGCAGCGCTATCCGCTGCTCTCAATCGAATGGATGCTCAACGATAGGTCAGTTGATTTCCTCGGCGACAACCTGGACTGTGCTATCCGGGTAGGCGCTGAAGTCGATCCGGCGACCGTGTCCGTGCTGCTGGCTGAAGTGCCGCGCTCGGTGGTGGCGTCGCCGGCGCTGCTGGCCCGTTTTCCCGCAGTTAACACGCCGGACGATCTGCAACACCTCCCCTGGATTGCCATCAGCTCTTTTTACCAACGTCATGTGGAGCTTTTTCATGAGGCATCACCAGCCACGGCGCGTGTGACCATTACGCCACGTCTGAGTACCGACAGCCTGTATGTGGCCCGCAATACGGCGCTCACCGGCCTTGGCGTGGCGGTGGTATCCAGCTGGACGGTGCAGGATGATATTCAGGAAGGGCGGCTGGTGCACTTGCTGCCGGAGTGGCAGCCGGCAGCGTTACCGGTGCATCTGGTTTACCCCTGGTCCCGCTACTATCCGGCGCGCTTGCGGCGTTTTCTGGAAATGATGCGGCAGATCATGCCGGAGGTCACCGGAATGAGAAAGCCCGTGCAGCAGCCATAAAAAAAGCCGACCCGGAGGTCGGCTTTCAGTCTTAGGGTGTGTTATTCCACAGACTGCGGACGGGTAGCAGGCGCAGTAGCCATGTGCGTTGCACTGTGACCACCGGCAGCACCTTTACCTTCGAAGTTGAATTCCGGACGTACCCAGTCGCTATGGCGCGGCGCTTCAGGCACATACTCTGGTGCCGGGGCGCGGGTCATAGGTGCTGTAGCAACGTGCGCAGGGGCTGGTGCGGCAACTGCCTCAACCGGCGCAGGCTTCACTTCAGGCGCTTTGACTTCTTCGACAACAGGTTCAACCTGAATCTCGACGTCCTGAACCACCTCTTCGGTAACCGTTTCGACGGCAACGTCTGCGGTTTCTTCCACTGCTGGTGCAGGTTCAGCGTGTTCCACGACCTCTTCAGCCACTACGGCATCTTCTTCGGCGATAATCTGCGGGGCGGCATCAACCGGTGCAGCAATCACTTCAGGATGGGTCGTTTCCACTTCCACAGCCTGTGGTGCCGCCGTTTCAACAGCCTGAGGCTCAACAACCTGCGGCTCTGCCACGGTTGCCGCTTCAGTCACGACGTTTTCTGCCGCGGCTACCGGTGCAATCACCTCTTCGGTTACAGCCTGCTCTTCAACACCCTGCTCAGGGCGAGCAACCGGATAGCGGATCCAGACTTTACCGGAGGCCATCTCAGGTGACGCGCACGCCACGGTCAGTGGCATTGGCGACTGAGTCGGGTAACGCTCGTCACGGTAGCGACGACGACGCTGGCCGCTCACGCGCAGGTGACGTGGAGAACGGCGTGAGCGACGCGGCATGCCTGCGTTGTCACGGTTTTCGCTGCTTTCGTCCTGCTCAACCTGATTTTCCACCACGGCTGGCAGGTCAACTTTCGCAACCTGTGTACCCGTTGTGCTTTCTGGCGCTTCGACCGCGATGACTTCGCTTTCTTCCGCCTGAACAGCACCGACACGTACTTTCTGGGTCAGCTGACGCTGCTTGCGACGCGGCATAACCTGGGTGCGCTCTTCCTGCTCAGTGTCCTGCTGTTCTACAGGCGCTTCGCGATTCAGGTTTTTGACTTCCTGCTGAGCCTGGCGCTTCTCGTCGTTACGACGACGGCTACGCTCGCGGCGAGGCTGCTGCTCGTCACGCTGTTTGCTCTTCTCGGACTCATCGCCCGCCTGCTGGCGAATTTCACGCTCTTCAACGTTCTGCTGTTGCTTCTCGCGACGGTTGCGACGGTTGTCCTCGCGTTGCTCACGACCTTCGTTGTTCTCGGAACGATTATCACGGCGCTCATTACGATCGCCACGCTCGTTGCGGTCGTTACGATCGCGACGATTGTTCTGGCGCTTACGACGGTCCTGCTGACGCTCTGGTTTCGCTTCTTTTGGCGCTTCTTTTGGCTGCTCAGGCTGAACTTCTTCGCCGGCAAACATTTTTTTCAGCGCACCGATGATGCGGCTCAGGAGACCCGGTTGCTCAGGCTGCGTTTTTGGCGCGGCAGGGGCCGCTTTCTGTACGGCAGGTTTTTCCGCTGGTTTTTCCAGCGTCGCTTCCGGTGGTGCTTCCGGCATGATGAAGGTCGCTAAAGCTGGCTGCTCAGGCAGTTTACGCTCAGCAGGTTCTTCATCAGACGGCAGCGCCATTTCTTCTTCATGCAGCTTCGGCAGCAGGTAGCTAAGGGTGCTTGTCTCTTCGCCTTTACGGACGCGCAGCACGTGATAGTGCGGGGTTTGCATCTCGTCGTTTGGCACGATGATGCAGCGAACGCCACCCTGACGCGCTTCGATTGCGCTGACCGCTGCACGTTTTTCGTTCAGCAGGTAGGAGGCAATTGGCACCGGCACAATGGCGTGAACCTCTTTGGTGTTCTCTTTCAGCGCTTCTTCTTCAATCAGGCGCAGAATGGAGAGGGAGAGAGATTCATTGTCACGCACGGTACCCGTACCGGAACAGCGCGGGCACACGTGATGGCTGGACTCGCCCAGTGACGGGCTGAGGCGCTGACGGGACATCTCCAGCAGGCCAAAGCGAGAAATATGGCTGATCTGGATACGGGCACGATCCTGACGCACCGCTTCACGCAGGCGGTTTTCAACCGCGCGCTGGTGGCGAACCGGGGTCATGTCGATGAAGTCGATAACGATCAGACCACCCAGGTCGCGCAGGCGGAGCTGGCGGGCGATTTCATCAGCGGCTTCAAGGTTGGTGTTGAAGGCTGTCTCTTCGATATCGCCGCCGCGGGTTGCACGCGCGGAGTTGATGTCGATGGCGGTCAGCGCTTCGGTGGTATCGATAACGATAGAACCGCCGGACGGCAGACGCACTTCACGCTGGAAGGCAGACTCGATCTGGGATTCGATCTGATAGTGGCTGAACAGCGGGATTTCACCGGTGTACAGTTTAATTTTGCTGGTGAAATCCGGGCGACCCAGTGCGGCGATGTGCTGGCGAGCCAGCTCAAGCACTTTCGGGTTATCAATCAGAATTTCACCGATGTCCTGACGCAGGTAGTCACGGAAGGCACGCACGATGACGTTGCTTTCCTGGTGGATCAGGAACGGCGCTGGACGGCTTTCTGCCGCTTTCTTGATGGCTTCCCAGTGCTTCAGGCGGAAGCTCAAGTCCCACTGCAAGGCTTCGGCAGATTTGCCGACGCCCGCGGTGCGCACGATGAGACCCATGCCGTCTGGCAGCTCAAGACTTGCCAGCGCTTCTTTCAGCTCGGTACGGTCATCGCCTTCGATACGGCGAGAGATACCCCCGGCACGCGGGTTGTTTGGCATCAATACCAGATAGCTTCCTGCCAGACTGATAAAGGTGGTCAGTGCGGCACCTTTGTTGCCACGCTCTTCTTTATCGATCTGAACGATAACTTCCTGACCTTCACGCAGAACATCTTTAATGTTCGGACGGCCATGGGAGTTGTAGTTGGCAGGAAAATATTCGCGGGCGATCTCTTTGAGAGGAAGGAAACCGTGACGCTCAGCACCGTAATCGACAAATGCAGCTTCAAGGCTTGGTTCAATGCGGGTGATTTTGCCTTTGTAAATGTTCGCTTTTTTCTGTTCGTGTCCAGGACTTTCGATATCCAGATCGTACAGGCGCTGCCCATCCACAAGGGCGACACGCAACTCTTCTTGCTGAGTTGCGTTGATTAACATTCTTTTCATCGTAACTTACTCGTTATTCTTACATTGACGACAAAGCTGCGGGCAAGGTGACGCTTTCCGGGGTATGAACCGATGGCCTCGTGTCTATTCACGTCGCCAACCTCACGGTTGTCGCTCGCTTAAGAGGCGCAGAGTGTCGGTTGCCTGTATTTCATACGGAAACACAGCGCAATTATCAGGGGAATTGCCTGGGAAAACTCTCCAGAGAACAATCCTTATACCGGGAAGTACTGCAACCCGCAGCCCGCTAACTGCCTGAAAGATCAATACGTCTTACGCCATTGCTGCGTGGATGATCGGTCAGACAAAATTGGTCATTCCGTCGAGATCCTTACAAAACCCGGATTTAACGCGGAAAACGGATTCATTATTCCACTGCTCGCCGGGTTATAGCAAGATGACTTTTACCAATTATCACCCGGTTACTCACAGTTTCTTCACTTCAACGGGGTGATTGGTTTAATAACCACCAAATCGATTGCGCGAAAGCGGAGTGTTCCGGATAAAAGTAAATATAAGCATAGAAAAATGAGTGGCGCTATTGCCTGACGCTATTTAGAATCGCCAACCATGAAAACAGAGACTCCAGCCGTAAAAATGGTTGCCATCGCCGACGATGACGCGGGGCAACGTATCGATAATTTTTTGCGCACCCAGCTGAAGGGCGTGCCAAAAAGTATGATTTATCGCATCCTGCGTAAGGGCGAGGTGCGGGTGAATAAAAAACGCGTGAAGCCTGAGTATAAGCTCGAGGCGGGCGATGAAGTCCGCATTCCACCGGTACGCGTAGCAGAGCGTGAAGAAGAGGTTGTTTCTCCGAAGCTGCAAAAAGTCGCGGCCCTGAGCGAGGTTATCCTTTATGAGGACGACCACATTCTGGTGCTGAATAAACCGTCCGGAACGGCGGTACACGGGGGGAGCGGTCTGAGCTTCGGCGTGATTGAAGGTTTACGCGCGCTGCGCCCGGAAGCGCGTTTCCTTGAGCTGGTTCACCGTCTTGACCGTGATACCTCCGGCGTGCTGCTGGTGGCGAAAAAGCGTTCTGCCCTGCGTTCCCTGCATGAGCAGCTTCGCGAAAAAGGGATGCAAAAAGATTATCTGGCGCTGGTGCGCGGCCAGTGGCAGTCCCATGTAAAAGTGGTGCAGGCACCGCTGCTGAAAAATATTCTGCAAAGCGGCGAGCGCATTGTTCGTGTTAATCAGGAAGGGAAACCGTCTGAGACGCGCTTTAAAGTAGAAGAGCGCTACGAATTTGCCACGCTGGTGCGCTGTAGCCCGGTGACGGGGCGTACGCACCAGATTCGCGTGCATACCCAGTTTGCGGGTCATCCGATTGCGTTTGACGACCGCTATGGCGATCGCGAGTTTGATAAGCAGCTGGCGGGTACGGGACTGTCGCGTCTGTTCCTGCATGCGGCAGCGCTGAAGTTTACCCATCCTAATACCGGGGAAGTTATCCGTATTGAAGCGCCGCTGGATGAGCAGTTGAAACGCTGCCTGAAGGTTCTGCGTGGCTGATTTTGTGCCGGGTGGCGCTGCGCTTACCCGGCCTACATGTATTTCTCCCTCTTCCCGTGAGAGAGGGCCGGGGTGAGGGCATCAGGCCGCAACGGTCACATCGTCAGCGGGTTACACTCTTCACGTCTTAACATCTGGCACAGCGCTATCAGCGGCAGTCCCACCAGCGTGTTGGGATCCCGACCGTCCAGCTTGTCGAACAGCGCAATCCCCAACCCCTCACTTTTGAAACTGCCTGCGCAGTTCAGAGGACGTTCCCGGCGCACGTAATCCATAATCTCCTGCTCGCTAAGATGACGAAAGTGCACGTCGAACGGCTCGCATTCGCTTTGCAGATGACCACTGGCCGAATTATAAAGCGCCAGGCCCGTATAAAAGGTCACAATACTGCCTCGCGCACGCAGAAGTTGCTGGCAGGCGTTTTCTTCCGTATGCGGTTTGCCGGTGATTTCGCCGTCCAGCACGCAAACCTGATCGGAGCCTATAATCAGATGAGCGGGGTAGCGTTCGGCCAGCGATTGCGCTTTCTCCTTTGCGAGACGGGTCACCAGATGACGCGGCGACTCACCCGGCTGTGGCGTCTCATCAACGTTGGGTGCGGCGCATTCAAACGGGATCCCGAGCTTTTCCAGCAGCATTCGGCGATAGGGTGAAGTGGAAGCAAGTACGAGATTTGGCATATTTTTATCACCAGATATAGCGTATCGATGCCAGCCATTTTAAACTACAGGCCGCAATGTGTGCGAATAATTGGCAAAAGGCAGCTCTGGTTGCCTTTTTCTTTGACTCTATGACGTTACAAAGTTAATATGCGCGCCCTATGCAAAAGGTAAAATTACCCCTGACTCTTGATCCGGTTCGTACGGCTCAAAAACGCCTCGATTACGAAGGAATTTATTCTTCCGATCAGGCCGAGCGTATTGCCGAGTCTGTAGTCAGTGTGGACAGTGATGTAGAATGCTCCATGTCGTTCGCTATCGATAACCAGCGTCTCGCCGTCTTAACCGGTGATGCAAAGGTAACGGTAACGCTCGAATGTCAGCGTTGCGGGAAACCGTTCGTACAGCATGTTCACACAACGTATTGTTTTAGTCCGGTTCGTTCTGACGAACAGGCTGAAGCACTCCCGGAAGCGTATGAGCCGATTGAGGTTAACGAATTCGGTGAAATCGATCTTCTGGCTCTGGTTGAAGATGAAGTCATCCTCTCCTTGCCAGTGGTTCCGGTGCATGATTCTGAACACTGTGAAGTGTCCGAGGCGGACATGGTCTTTGGGGAACTGCCTGATGAAGCGCAAAAACCAAACCCATTTGCCGTATTAGCCAGCTTAAAGCGTAAGTAATTGAGGAGTAAGGTCCATGGCCGTACAACAGAATAAACCAACCCGTTCCAAACGTGGCATGCGTCGTTCCCATGACGCGCTGACCGCAGTTACCAGCCTGTCTGTAGACAAGACTTCTGGTGAGAAACACCTGCGTCACCACATCACCGCTGACGGTTTCTACCGCGGCCGCAAGGTTATCACTAAGTAATCACGCGTCAGCGTGATTAGGCTTAGTGAGGAACTTCCCCGTGCAAACGGGGAGTTTACCGAACCAGGCTGCGACGATACCTTGACACGTCTAACCCTGGCGTTAGATGTCATGGGGGGCGATTTTGGCCCTACCGTGACAGTGCCTGCAGCATTGCAGGCACTGAATTCTAATTCGCAACTCACACTTCTATTAGTCGGTAATCCCGACACAATCACGCCATTACTTGCAAAAGCTGACTTTGAACAACGTTCGCGTCTGCAGATTATTCCTGCGCAGTCAGTTATTGCCAGTGATGCCCGGCCATCGCAGGCTATTCGTAATAGCCGTGGCAGCTCTATGCGCATGGCGCTGGAGCTGGTGAAAGAAGGGCGAGCGCAGGCTTGCGTCAGCGCGGGAAATACGGGCGCGCTGATGGGGCTGTCGAAATTATTGCTCAAGCCGATTGAGGGCATTGAGCGTCCGGCGCTGGTGACGGTGTTACCGCACCAGCAGAAGGGCAAAACGGTGGTGCTCGATCTGGGCGCTAACGTAGATTGTGATAGTACAATGCTGGCTCAGTTTGCCGTGATGGGGTCGGTGCTGGCAGAAGACGTGGTCGGGATTAACAACCCCCGCGTTGCGTTATTAAATATTGGTGAAGAAGAAACCAAAGGCCTGGACAGTATCCGCGACGCTGCGGAAATACTCAAACAGGTTCCCTCCATCAACTATATTGGTTATCTCGAAGCCAATGAGTTGCTGACGGGCAAAACGGACGTATTAGTGTGTGATGGCTTCACCGGAAACGTAACGTTGAAGACCATGGAAGGGGTCGTACGAATGTTCCTTTCCCTGCTGAAATCGCAGGGAGACGGTAAAAAAAGGTCCTGGTGGCTGATTTTATTAAAGCGTTGGTTACAAAAAAGCCTGACGCGGCGATTCAGTCACCTCAACCCCGACCAGTATAATGGCGCCTGTCTGTTAGGATTGCGCGGCATCGTGATTAAGAGTCATGGCGCCGCCAATCAGCGAGCCTTTACCGTCGCGATTGAACAGGCAGTGCAGGCGGTGCAGCGACAAGTTCCTCAGAGAATTGCCGCTCGCCTGGGATCTGTATTAGCTAAAAGTGACTGAGCGTACATGTATACGAAGATTTTAGGTACCGGCAGCTACCTGCCAAAACAAGTGCGTACCAACGCCGATCTTGAAAAAATGGTAGATACGTCTGACGAGTGGATTGTCACGCGCACAGGTATCCGTGAACGTCGTATCGCCGCGCCAGACGAAACTGTGTCCACCATGGGCTACGAAGCCGCTCAGCGCGCGCTTGAGATGGCTGGCATTGATAAAGAACAGATCGGGCTTATTGTGGTGGCGACAACGTCTGCCACGCATGCCTTCCCAAGCGCGGCGTGCCAGGTGCAGAACATGCTCGGTATTAAGGGCTGCCCTGCGTTTGACGTTGCCGCAGCGTGTGCGGGCTTCACCTATGCGCTGAGCATCGCCGATCAGTACGTGAAATCGGGCGCGGTAAAATATGCGCTGGTGATCGGCGCTGACGTGCTGGCGCGTACCTGCGATCCAACCGATCGCGGCACGATCATTATTTTTGGCGACGGTGCGGGCGCGGTACTGCTGGGGCAGTCCGACGAGCCGGGCATCATCTCCACGCATCTGCATGCTGACGGTCGCTACGGCGAACTGTTAACGCTGCCTAACGCCGATCGCGTTAACCCGGACAGCGCGATCTACCTGACGATGGCGGGTAACGAGGTGTTTAAGGTGGCCGTCACTGAACTGGCCCACATCGTTGACGAGACGCTGGAAGCAAATAATCTGGACCGCGCCGCGCTCGACTGGCTGGTGCCGCACCAGGCTAACCTGCGTATTATCAGCGCGACGGCGAAGAAGCTGGGCATGTCAATGGATAACGTTGTGGTGACGCTCGATCGCCACGGCAATACCTCTGCGGCATCGGTACCGTGCGCATTTGACGAAGCGGTACGCGATGGACGAATTAAACGGGGCCAACTGGTCTTGCTTGAAGCCTTCGGTGGTGGGTTCACCTGGGGTTCCGCGCTGGTTCGTTTCTAGGATAAGGATTAAAAAATGACGCAATTTGCTTTTGTGTTCCCGGGACAGGGCTCGCAAACCGTTGGGATGTTGTCTGAAATGGCGGCAAACTATCCGGTTATCGAAGAGACTTTCCGTGAAGCTTCTGACGCGCTGGGTTATGATCTGTGGGCGCTGACCCAGCAGGGTCCGGCCGAAGAGCTGAACAAAACCTGGCAGACCCAACCGGCACTGCTGGCTGCCTCCGTTGCGCTGTGGCGCGTATGGCAGCAGCAGGGCGGCAAAGCGCCAGCGTTGATGGCGGGCCACAGTCTCGGCGAATATTCTGCGTTGGTCTGTGCGGGCGTTATTGCCTTTGCTGATGCGGTTCGTCTGGTTGAATTGCGTGGTAAATTCATGCAGGAAGCGGTGCCAGAAGGCACGGGCGGCATGTCTGCCATCATCGGTCTCGATGATGCTTCTATTGCGAAAGCGTGTGAAGAATCTGCTGAAGGTCAGGTGGTTTCTCCGGTAAACTTCAACTCGCCGGGCCAGGTGGTTATTGCCGGTCATAAAGAAGCGGTTGAACGTGCCGGTGCCGCCTGTAAAGCAGCGGGCGCGAAGCGCGCGCTGCCGCTGCCGGTGAGCGTGCCGTCTCACTGTGCTCTGATGAAGCCTGCTGCCGATAAGCTGGCGGTTGAGCTGGAAAAAATGACCTTTAACGCACCGACGATTTCCGTTGTGAATAACGTCGATGTGAAATGCGAAACCGCACCCGACGCTATCCGTAACGCGCTGGTTCGCCAGCTTTACAGCCCGGTGCAGTGGACCAAAACCGTTGAGTTTATGGCGTCTCAGGGCGTTGAGCATCTGTACGAAGTCGGCCCTGGTAAAGTTCTCACCGGCCTGACGAAGCGTATTGTTGACACCCTGACGGCCTCGGCGATTAACGAGCCGGAAGCAATGAAAGCGGCACTCTCGCAATAAAAGAGGAATACCATGAGTTTTGAAGGAAAAATTGCCCTGGTGACCGGCGCAAGCCGCGGTATCGGGCGTGCTATTGCTGAAACACTGGTTGCGCGCGGCGCGAAAGTGATCGGGACTGCGACCAGCGAGAAGGGCGCAGAGGCCATCAGCGAGTATCTGGGTGCGAACGGTAAAGGTCTGGTACTGAATGTGACTGAGCCAGCATCTATCGAATCTGTTCTGGAAAATATTCGCGCAGAGTTTGGCGAAGTGGATATTCTGGTCAATAATGCCGGGATCACTCGCGACAACCTGCTGATGCGAATGAAAGATGATGAGTGGAACGATATTATCGAAACCAACCTGTCATCTGTATTCCGTCTGTCAAAAGCGGTAATGCGCGCTATGATGAAAAAGCGTCATGGTCGTATTATCACTGTGGGTTCTGTGGTTGGTACCATGGGAAATGCTGGTCAGGCTAACTACGCTGCGGCGAAAGCAGGTCTGATCGGTTTCAGTAAGTCGCTGGCGCGTGAAGTCGCGTCCCGCGGAATTACTGTAAACGTTGTTGCTCCGGGCTTTATTGAAACGGACATGACGCGTGCGCTGACGGATGATCAGCGTGCGGGTACGCTGGCGGCAGTTCCGGCGGGTCGTCTTGGCGACCCTAAAGAAATCGCCAGCGCGGTTGCATTTTTAGCCTCTGACGAAGCGGGTTACATCACTGGTGAAACCCTCCACGTCAACGGCGGGATGTACATGGTTTAATCACGATCGAAAATATTTGCGTTATTTGGGCAAATGGCCTCAAAATAACGTAAAATCGTGGTAAGACCTGCCGGGATTTAGTTGCAAATTTTTCAACATTTTATACACTACGAAAACCATCGCGAAAGCGAGTTTTGATAGGAAATTTAAGAGTATGAGCACTATCGAAGAACGCGTTAAGAAAATTATCGGCGAACAGCTGGGCGTTAAGCAGGAAGAAGTTGTGAACTCCGCTTCCTTTGTTGAAGACCTGGGCGCAGATTCTCTTGACACCGTTGAGCTGGTAATGGCTCTGGAAGAAGAGTTTGATACTGAGATTCCGGACGAAGAAGCTGAGAAAATCACCACCGTTCAGGCTGCCATTGATTACATCAACGGTCACCAGGCGTAAGTGAACATCTCCAGGCGGTCATTCGACCGCCTGAGTTTTATCTTTTGTAGTCCCACGAATCTCTTTTTTTATCCCTCCCTGGAGGACAAACGTGTCTAAGCGTCGTGTAGTTGTGACCGGACTTGGCATGTTGTCTCCTGTCGGCAATACCGTAGAGTCCACCTGGAAAGCTCTCCTTGCCGGTCAGAGCGGCATCAGCCTAATCGACCATTTCGATACTAGCGCCTATGCAACGAAATTTGCTGGCTTAGTAAAGGATTTTAACTGTGAAGAGATCATCTCGCGCAAAGAACAGCGCAAGATGGATGCCTTCATTCAATATGGAATTGTCGCTGGCGTTCAGGCCATGCAGGATTCTGGCCTTGAGATTACGGAAGAGAACGCTACCCGTATCGGCGCTGCTATCGGCTCCGGGATTGGCGGCCTTGGCCTGATTGAGGAAAACCATACGTCTCTGATGAATGGCGGCCCACGTAAAATCAGCCCGTTCTTCGTTCCGTCTACGATTGTAAACATGGTGGCAGGTCATCTGACCATTATGTTTGGCCTGCGTGGCCCAAGCATCTCAATCGCGACAGCCTGTACGTCTGGCGTGCATAACATCGGCCAGGCCGCGCGTATTATCGCGTACGGCGATGCAGATGCTATGGTTGCGGGCGGTGCTGAAAAAGCCAGTACCCCGCTGGGTGTCGGTGGCTTCGGTGCAGCGCGTGCGCTCTCAACCCGTAACGATAACCCGCAGGCGGCAAGCCGTCCGTGGGATAAAGACCGTGACGGTTTCGTGCTGGGTGACGGTGCGGGCATGATCGTACTGGAAGAGTACGAACACGCGAAAAAACGTGGCGCGAAAATTTATGCTGAAATCGTTGGCTTTGGCATGAGCAGCGATGCGTATCACATGACGTCACCACCAGAAAATGGTGCGGGCGCCGCGCTGGCTATGGCTAACGCGATTCGTGATGCGGGCATTACTCCGGCACAGATTGGCTACGTTAACGCACACGGGACGTCTACTCCTGCGGGCGATAAAGCAGAAGCGCAGGCTGTTAAGTCTATCTTCGGCGAATCTGCCAGCCGTGTACTGGTGAGCTCCACGAAATCCATGACCGGTCACCTGCTGGGTGCGGCGGGCGCGGTAGAGTCAATCTACTCTATCCTGGCGCTGCGCGATCAGGCTGTACCGCCAACCATCAACCTGGACAATCCGGATGAAGGTTGCGATCTGGACTTCGTTCCTCACGAGGCACGCCAGGTGAGCGGTATGGAGTACACCCTGTGTAACTCCTTCGGTTTCGGTGGAACTAACGGTTCTCTGATCTTCAAAAAGGTCTGAGTCTGATTAGTCACTGACGTTAAAAAAGGTCCGCTTGCCGGGCCTTTTTTATTAGGTGAAATCCACTTGTCCGGCTATCAACATCCTGCCAGACTGTGCCTCCACGCATAAGGAGCCACCATGTTTTTAATCAATGGCCTTGAGCAAGAAACGCTGCCGGCAAGCGACAGGGCGACCCAGTTTGGCGATGGCTGTTTCACAACCGCGCGTATTCTCGACGGTGGCGTGTGCCTGCTCGAAGCCCATATCCTTCGTTTACAAAAAGCCTGCGAAACGTTACTGATCCCCTTTTCAGCGTGGGGCATTCTTGAAAGCGAGATGCGTCGGCTGGCGTCAGCGAAAACAAGCGGCGTTTTGAAGGTGATCATCAGCCGCGGCAGCGGCGGGCGAGGGTACAGCGGCTCTGCCTGCCTGCATCCTACGCGGATCCTTTCCGTTTCAGATTATCCTTCCCACTACGCGCACTGGCGTGAAGAGGGCATAGCGCTGGCGCTGAGCCCGGTACGCCTGGGGCGAAACCCGATGCTTGCCGGAATAAAACATCTTAACCGCCTTGAACAGGTGCTTATTCGTACTCATCTTGAGCAGACGGAGGCCGGGGAGGCGCTGGTTCTTGACAGCGAAGGGTACATTACGGAATGCTGTGCGGCTAATTTACTCTGGCGGAAGGGCAGTGACGTATTCACGCCTTCGCTGGAGCAGGCCGGTGTCAACGGCATAATGCGACAGTTTTGTTTGCAACAGCTGGCACGCGCTGACGTTCGCGTTGTCGAAGTTAACGCTAAGGAAGAGGCGCTGCTGGCCGCGGATGAAGTTGTTATCTGCAATGCGCTAATGCCCGTTGTCCCCGTTTGCGCTTATGGCCACACGTGCTGGTCATCCCGCGAGCTGTTCCAGTTTCTGGCCCCGTTATGTGAGCAAACCAGGTAGTCATGAAGAAAATGTTACGCTTTGTCCTCCTTCTTATCGTTGCGTTCGGTATTGCCGGCGGAGCGGGAGTGTGGAAAGTCCGTCAGCTGGCGGACAGCAAGATCCTGATTAAAGACGAGACGATTTTTACCCTGAAAGCGGGTACCGGGCGGCAGGCGCTTGGTCAGCAGCTGTATGGCGACAAAATCATCAACCGCCCACGTGTCTTCCAGTGGCTGCTGCGTATTGAGCCTGAACTGTCCCACTTTAAGGCCGGGACCTATCGCTTTACCCCTGGCATGACCGTGCGCGAGATGCTGCAACTGCTGGAGAGTGGTAAAGAAGCCCAGTTCCCGCTGCGTTTTGTTGAGGGTATGCGTCTGAGCGATTACCTCAGGCAGCTGCGCGACGCGCCGTATATCAAGCATACGCTCAAGGATGATCGCTACCAGACGGTTGCGGAAGCCTTAAAATTCGGCCATCCCGAGTGGATCGAAGGCTGGTTCTGGCCCGACACCTGGATGTACACGGCAGGCACGACGGACGTGGCAATCCTGAAGCGCGCGCACAACAAAATGGTCGCGGCGGTAGAGTCTGCCTGGAAAGGGCGAGCTGAAGGCCTGCCGTATAAAGATCAAAACCAGTTCATGACGATGGCCTCTATCATCGAGAAAGAGACGGCCGTCGCTGCCGAACGCGATCAGGTTGCCTCGGTGTTTATTAACCGTTTGCGCATCGGCATGCGTTTGCAGACCGATCCTACCGTCATCTACGGCATGGGCGAAAACTACAGCGGCAAGATTTCCAGAAAAGATCTGGAGACGCCAACGGCGTATAATACCTACGTCATTAGCGGTTTGCCGCCTGGACCGATCGCAACACCAGGTGAAGCCTCGTTGAAGGCTGCCGCGCACCCGGCCAGGACACCGTATCTCTATTTTGTGGCTGATGGAAAAGGGGGGCATACCTTTAACACCAACCTGGCCAGCCACAATCGCTCTGTTCAGGACTATCTGAAGGCACTTAAGGAAAAAAATGCGCAGTAAATACATTGTCATTGAGGGACTCGAAGGGGCGGGAAAAACCACCGCCCGTAACGTGGTGGTTGATACGCTGACATCGCTTGGCGTCGCCGACATGGTCTTCACCCGCGAGCCGGGCGGCACGCAGCTGGCGGAAAAACTGCGCAGTCTGGTTCTGGATATCAAATCCGTCGGCGATGAAGTTATTACCGACAAAGCGGAAGTGCTGATGTTCTATGCAGCGCGCGTTCAGCTGGTGGAGACGGTGATCAAGCCCGCGTTGGCAGAAGGGAAATGGGTAATTGGCGATCGCCACGATCTCTCAACCCAGGCGTATCAGGGAGGTGGCCGAGGTATCGATCAGGCCATGCTGGCTACGCTTCGCGACGCGGTTCTGGGCGATTTCCGTCCTGACCTGACGCTGTATCTCGACGTGACCCCTGAGGTGGGCCTGAAGCGCGCTCGGGCGCGCGGCGAGCTGGACCGAATTGAACAGGAGTCTTTTGACTTCTTTAACCGCACCCGCGAGCGTTATCTGGAACTGGCCGGACAGGACAGTACCATTCGTACCATCGACGCGACGCAATCCCTGGATAACGTGACGCGTGATATTCAGCAGACCGTTACGCAGTGGGTACAGGAGCAGCAGGCATGAAATGGTATCCATGGTTG
Source organism: Enterobacter sp. GD03975 (assembly GCF_029838645.1). NCBI lineage: Bacteria > Pseudomonadati > Pseudomonadota > Gammaproteobacteria > Enterobacterales > Enterobacteriaceae > Enterobacter > Enterobacter sp. GD03975. Next base: position 334,437 of record NZ_JAOBZC010000003.1, on the reverse strand, counting down.
CGCCCGCACTTTGAACAGCTGATCAACAGCTATCAGGTTGGTCGGGGGCATCATGCGTTACTGATCCAGACCCTGCCGGGCATGGGCGATGATGCGTTGATTTACGCCATCACGCGCTTTCTGATGTGCCAACAGCCGGAAGGGCATAAAAGCTGCGGCAAATGCCGTGGCTGCCAGCTCATGCAGGCGGGCACGCATCCTGACTATTACACCCTCGAACCCGAGAAGGGCAAAAATACGCTCGGCATCGACGCGGTGCGTGAGGTCAGTGAGAAACTGTACGAATATGCGCGTCTGGGAGGGGCGAAAGTGGTGTGGCTGAAGGACGCCGCGCTGCTCACGGAAGCCGCTGCCAACGCGCTGTTAAAAACGCTGGAAGAGCCGCCAGAGAATACCTGGTTTTTCCTCTCCTGCCGCGAGCCGGGCCGACTGCTGGCGACGCTGCGTAGCCGCTGCCGTCTTCACCACCTTGCAGCCCCTCAGGAGTCGTGGGCGCTCGCCTGGCTGGAGCGAGAAGTGACGGTGTCACAGGATGCGGCGCTCTCGGCGTTGCGCCTGTGCAGCGGTGCGCCTGCGGCTGCGCTGGCCTTATTGCAGCCGGAGGTGTGGTCCCAGCGTGAAACGCTTTGTCGTGCGGTTGAATCAGCCCTCGATAACCATGACTGGCTGAGCGTCCTGCCAGCGCTGAACAGCGATCAGGCTCCGGAACGGCTCCACTGGCTGGCCGCACTGCTGCTGGATGCGCTCAAAATCCAGCAAGGGGCGACGCTTCTGACTAACCCTGACGTGTGGACGCTGGTCACCACGCTGGCGAATCGCCTGTCCGGGTCGTCGCTGCACGCTATCCTTCATGATATCTGCCAGAGTCGTGAACAACTTTTGACGGTAACCGGTCTTAATCGCGAGCTTTTACTGACCGACCAGTTACTGCGTATCGAACACTACCTGCAACCGGGTGTTATACCGCCGGTTTCCCACCTCTGAGAGAGACATTATGTTTTTAGTCGACTCACACTGCCATCTTGATGGCCTGGATTATCAATCCCTGCATAAAAATGTGGACGACGTGCTGGCGAAAGCAGCCGAGCGCGATGTGAAATTTTGCCTGGCCGTGGCGACCACGCTGCCGGGCTACCGCACCATGCGTGAACTGGTTGGCGAGCGTAACAACGTTGTCTTCTCCTGCGGCGTGCATCCGCTGAATCAGGATGAAACGTACGAGGTTGAGGATTTACGCCGCCTTGCCGCAGAAGAGGGCGTCGTGGCGATGGGCGAGACCGGCCTCGATTATTTCTATACGCCAGAGACGAAACTTCGCCAGCAGGAATCCTTCCGCAACCATATCCGTATTGGCCGTGAACTGAATAAGCCGGTTATCGTTCATACCCGCGACGCACGCGCCGACACGCTGGAGATCCTGCGGGAAGAAAAGGTGACGGATTGCGGTGGCGTACTACACTGTTTCACAGAAGACAGAGAAACGGCGGGTAAGCTGCTTGATTTAGGCTTTTATATCTCGTTTTCGGGGATCGTTACGTTCCGTAATGCTGAACAGCTGCGTGATGCCGCGCGCTATGTTCCGCTGGATCGTATTCTGGTGGAAACCGATTCCCCGTACCTGGCGCCGGTGCCTCATCGCGGCAAAGAGAACCAGCCGGCGATGACCCGTGACGTTGCTGAGTATATGGCCGTTCTGAAAGGTGTCAGTATTGACGAGCTGGCTCGCGTGACCACGGAAAACTTCGCCAGCCTGTTCCATATCGACCCCGCCCGCCTGCAATCTGTCTGATACGCCTGTTTTTTTTAGGCTCGTAATTAATAAGCAAAACGAGTAAAGTTCACCGCCTCATTCAGGGCGGTGATGGCGATTTTAGACACATCCAGACATGCTTTATGTAAATATCTGCAAGTTTTTTGGTCGTCTTGAACTGAAACGTGATAGCCGTCAAACAAACTCAGAGGGAATTATTTTACTCTGTGTAATAAATAAAGGGCGCTTAGATGTCCTGTCCACGGCGCGGTACTCCCCCCGGGCCAATGCGTGAAAGCGTAAAAAAAGCACAAATACTCAGGAGCACTCTCAATTATGTTTAAGAATGCATTTGCTAACCTGCAAAAGGTCGGTAAATCGCTGATGCTGCCAGTATCCGTACTGCCTATCGCAGGTATCCTGCTGGGCGTCGGTTCTGCAAACTTCAGCTGGCTGCCAGCCGTAGTTTCCCACGTGATGGCCGAAGCAGGCGGTTCTGTTTTTGCTAACATGCCGCTGATCTTCGCTATCGGTGTTGCGCTGGGCTTCACCAATAACGACGGTGTATCCGCTCTGGCGTCCGTTGTTGCTTACGGCATCATGGTGAAAACCATGGCTGTGGTTGCGCCGCTGGTCCTGCATTTACCTGCTGAAGAGATTGCCGCTAAGCACCTGGCAGACACCGGTGTTCTCGGTGGTATCATCTCCGGTGCGATTGCAGCGTACATGTTTAACCGCTTCTATCGCATCAAGCTGCCTGAGTATCTGGGCTTCTTCGCGGGTAAACGTTTTGTGCCGATCATTTCGGGTCTGGCCGCGATTTTCACCGGTGTGGTCCTGTCCTTCATCTGGCCACCAATCGGTACGGCTATCCAGACCTTCTCTCAGTGGGCGGCTTACCAGAACCCGGTTGTGGCGTTCGGTATCTACGGCTTCATTGAGCGCTGCCTGGTGCCATTTGGTCTGCACCACATCTGGAACGTTCCATTCCAGATGCAGATTGGTGAATACACCAACGCAGCAGGTCAGGTGTTCCACGGTGACATCCCTCGCTACATGGCGGGCGACCCAACGGCAGGTAAACTGTCTGGTGGCTTCCTGTTCAAAATGTATGGTCTGCCAGCCGCTGCGATTGCTATCTGGCACTCTGCTAAACCAGAGAACCGTGCAAAAGTGGGCGGTATCATGATCTCCGCAGCGCTGACCTCGTTCCTGACCGGTATCACCGAGCCGATCGAGTTCTCCTTCATGTTCGTTGCGCCGATCCTGTACATCATCCACGCGGTACTGGCAGGTCTGGCATTCCCAATCTGTATCCTGCTGGGTATGCGTGACGGTACGTCCTTCTCTCACGGCCTGATCGACTTCATCGTTCTGTCCGGTAACAGCAGCAAGCTGTGGCTGTTCCCAATCGTGGGTGCGGGCTACGCAGTGGTGTACTACACCGTCTTCCGCGTGCTGATCAAAGCACTGGACCTGAAAACTCCGGGTCGTGAAGATGCAACTGAAGACAGCAAAGCCGGTGCGACCAGCGAAATGGCACCTGCACTGGTTGCGGCCTTCGGCGGTAAAGAAAACATCACTAACCTGGACGCGTGTATCACTCGTCTGCGTGTGAGCGTTGCCGACGTGGCGAAAGTAGACCAGCCGGGTCTGAAAAAACTGGGCGCAGCGGGCGTCGTTGTTGCAGGTTCTGGTGTTCAGGCTATCTTCGGAACAAAATCCGATAACCTGAAAACCGAAATGGATGAGTACATCCGCAACAACTAAGCTGTGACCTGGGGAGACTAAGGCAGCCGAATGGCTGCCTTTTTTATTGCTGCGGTTTGTGGTGCGAGGTGGCGGCTACGCCTGACCGGCCCTGGATGAGGGGTAGGCCCGGTAAGCGTAGCGCCACCGGGCTTAAACTCAGAAGTCGTAGCTCGCGCTCACCGAAACGTTCAGCGGTGCGCCATACACCACATACGATCCGACGTAGTCGTAATACTCTTTGTCGAACAGGTTGTTGACGTTAGCCTGAACGGCAAAGTCTTTGGTGACCTGATAGCGGCTGAACAGGTTCACCAGCCCATAGCTGCCTTGCTCCGCGCGGGAACGTCCTGCCGGACCGCCTTCCACGTCCGTCCATACCTTGTTCTGCCAGTTTACGCCACCGCCCACGGTCAGCGCCGGCAGCATGGGCAGCTGATAACGGGTGAACAGCTTCATGGTCGTGCGCGGCTGATCGGAACTGACGGCGTTGCCATTTTTATCTTCAGCAATATAACGCGTCGCGCCGAAGGTCAGCTGCCAGTTATCGGTCAGGGCACCGTTGAGCTCGAATTCAACGCCTTTGCTGACCACGCCGTCCAGCGATTTATAAATCGACTCACCGCTCGGCATGTAGGTATAGGTGTTGCTTGCGACGTTATCCTGCTCAATGCGGAAAATCGCCAACGAGGTGGTGAGGCGGGTATTAAACCAGTCGGCCTTCACGCCCGCTTCATAGCTTTTGCCCGTGGTAGGGTCGAGATAACGTCCGCTGGCGTCGCGCTTATCCTGCGGCTGGAAGATGGAGGTATAGCTGACGTAGGTCGACCAGTCCTCATTGATGTCATACACCAGGCCCGCGTATGGCGTTACGTCATCTTCGGTACTTTCCAGACGGGTGTTTGGGGAACCTGCCGGATTATAGCGAATGTTATAGCTGGTGTAGCGCGCGCCCAGAATCAGGTGCAGCGGGTCGGCCAGCGAGAAACGCGCGGAGGAATAGGCTGAAGACTGACGAATATCATCTTTGCTGTAGAGCTTCCACGGGGTCCACTGCGGATCGGCAATGTTCCCGTTCCAGTTCTTAAAGTTGCCGACGTCAACCATGCCGTATACCGCATCCGGCATGGTATTGTCGTAATGGTTGCGTTGACGGCTGAAGCTGCCGCCGAACATCATTTCGTGCTGACGACCAAAGAGATCGAAGCCGCCGCGCAGGAAGGCGTCGACCGCATCCTGTTTACGTTCCCCGCGGTTCCAGCCGCCGTAACCCACCAGGCCCGCGCCGGTCTCTTTATCAGGATAACCGGACATATACATCAGCTTAGAGTCAAAGTTGGTTTCAGCATGCATGCCGTTGATGTGCGCTTCCCAGCCATTATCGAAACGCTGGGTCAGGTTAGCGAAGATGCGAGTGCTGTCTTTATCCGAATAGGCCCAGTCAGGCGCGACGGTCTGGCTGCGATTGTAGTTAGTCTTACTTCCGTCGCTGTACCAGGTCGGCAGGCCACCCCAGGTTGGGTCGGCGGTATGGCTTTCCTGATACTCATATCCTACCGAGAGGGTCGTGCTGTCGGTGACATCCGCGTCCATCACGCCGTAGAGGAATTTCTTCCGGTAGTGGTAGTTATCCACGAAGCTGTCGTTGTCCTGATAACCGGTGATAAGACGGCCCCGCACCTTACCTGACTCCACCAGCGGCGCCTGGAGATCCAGCACGTAGCGCTGCTTGTCCCAGCTGCCGTAGCTGGCGGAGACGTTGCCTTTAAATTCCGGGCTGTCCGCATGCTTGCGCACCATATTAACGTACGCCGCCGGGTTGCCCGTCCCGGACATCAGGCCGGTGGCGCCGCGGACCACTTCAATGCGGTCATATATTGCGGTGTCGGCGGCGGTATCACCAAAGTTCCACACTTCACTGATGGACGTCGGAAGGTCGTCATAGGCGTAGTTGCTGACGAAAAATCCGCGTGAGTAAAACACGGTACGGTCGCTATCCTGCACCTGCGCCGTAATGCCCGTGGTGTTCGTCAGCACCTGGCCGATAGATTGCAGATTCTGATCAGCCATACGCTGCTGGCTAATGACGCTGACGGACTGCGGGATATCACGAGGGACCAGCAACAGTTTGGTGCCGGTAGTGGTGGTTTTTACGCTGTAATCCTGATCCTGGCTGGCAGACAGATCCTGTGTGTTGTCAAAACCTCCGTCAACGACGACGGTATCTTCGGTTAAAGCAGCGAAAGCGGCGGTTGGCGTCAATGCCATAGCAATGCAGGCTGTCAGCAACGAAGGTGTTGCGACAGGCTGGCGTTGCCCATCCCTGGTGTGATTAATGAAAGACATCATCAAACCCTTAGTGAATGGTGAAGGTGGTGCGCGACAGCTCCGCTAGCACGGGCTGACGTCGTTTTCTATGTTAAAAATGCGCATGAAAATGCAAATGCGAAATATACGCATTGTGATTAACGCTGTAAACAGATGTTTCGGGATGAACTGAAATCAGGTTTCAGAATAGAAATGTCCTAAAGCGATGCCTCTTCAGCCAGATGGCGGACAATCAGGAAAGAAATCACGGGAGAAGGTTGAAAGGACAGGAGAAAGTCGCTCATACTCTTGTGTTGTGTCATGCAGTAAAACAGACAATGTGTGTTAACAACGGACGCACGACGCCAGATTAAATTTAAAAGGAAAAGGTCATGGCTGAAGAAACGATTTTCAGTAAAATTATCCGCCGCGAAATTCCGTCGGATATTGTCTATCAGGATGAACTGGTCACGGCTTTCCGCGACATTTCTCCCCAGGCGCCGACGCACATCCTTATTATTCCCAATATTCTCATCCCGACCGTCAATGACGTTAAAACCGAGCACGAAGTGGCGCTAGGCCGTATGCTTACGGTGGCCGCGAAAATCGCTGAGCAGGAAGGGATTGCTGAAGACGGATACCGTTTGATCATGAACTGCAATCGCCATGGCGGGCAGGAAGTCTATCATATTCATATGCATCTGCTGGGTGGACGTCCACTGGGACCGATGCTGGCACATAAAGGTCTTTAATATGTTAATTGGGCGTATTGCAGCGCTGATCGTGACGCTGGTAATGGTAGGGTGCAGCGCGCGTCCTGCCATCCCGGTCAGTGAAGAACAGACGCTGGTGATGGAGTCTTCAGTGCTTGCTGCGGGCATCACGGCCGAGCAGCCTTCACTGACCATTAGCGAAATCCAGTCTTCTGCCTCCTCTACGCTCTATAACGAAAGGCAAGAGCCAGTGACGGTGCATTATCGCTTCTACTGGTATGACGTGAGAGGTCTTGAGATGCATCCGCTTGAGGCGCCGCGCAGCGTGACCATTCCGGCAAGATCGTCGGTCACGCTCTACGGCAGCGCCAGCTATCTGGGTGCACATAAGGTGAGACTTTATCTTTATTTGTAAGGGGTGAACCTTGATTAAAACGATGAGCCGTTATGCGCTCCTGAGTGCCTTCGCACTCTTTCTGGCAGGCTGTGTGACGCGAACTGAAGAACCTGCACCGGTGGATCAGGCGAAGCCGGGGACGGAACAGCCCACAACGCCGGCGGAACCTGTGCCAACCGTGCCGTCTGTACCGACCATTCCGGCGCAGCCTGGCCCGATCGAACATCAGGACGATACCGCACAGCCTGCGCCGCGCGTGCGCCACTATGACTGGAACGGCGCGATGCAGCCGATGGTGGGCAAAATGTTGCAGGCACAGGGCGTTACGCCCGGCAGCGTCCTGCTGGTGGACAGCGTGAACAACCGTACGAATGGTTCCCTGAATGCGGGCGAAGCAACGGAAACGCTGCGCAATGCGCTGGCGAACAACGGTAAATTTACGCTGGTCTCAGCCCAGCAGCTCGCGGTCGCTAAGCAACAGCTTGGTCTGTCGCCTCAGGACAGCCTGGGTTCGCGCAGTAAAGCCATTGGCATTGCCCGCAACGTTGGCGCGCAGTATGTCCTTTATTCTAACGCGACGGGTAACGTGAACACGCCGTCGTTGCAGATGCAGTTAATGCTGGTTCAGACCGGCGAAATTATCTGGTCAGGTAAAGGTGCCGTTACGCAACAATAATCGCACGCGTCATGATGTCCTGACGCGCTATTTCCCACAGTACCGTGTTATCGCGCCGCAAGCCCCCGTCGGGCTTGGCGGCGCGAGTTGCATTATTGAGCATGGTGATCATCGGCTGGTTTTACGCCAGCATCATGATGCCGCCGCGGCTGCCTCCCATTTTCGACGTCAGTTCCGCGCCCTGAAGCGCCTGCCCGCCGACCTTGCGCCGCAACCCCATCTTTTTATCAGGGACTGGATGGCGGTGACGTTTATTGCGGGTGAGATCAAACGCGAGCTACCCGATCCCCCGACGCTGGCAGCCATGCTGTATCATCTGCATCGCCAGCCGCGTCTGGGCTGGCGGGTAACGTTGCTCCCCTTGCTGGAACGCTACTGGCAGCAGGCCGCGCCGGGACGACGCACGCCATTCTGGCTGGCGCAGCTGAAGCGGCTGCGTAAAGCGGGAGAGCCGCAGGCGTTACGCCTGGCACCGCTGCATATGGACGTCCACGCGGGGAATATCGTTCATACGGCGGCAGGCGAGAAACTTATCGACTGGGAATATGCCGGGGACGGTGACGTGGCGCTCGAACTTGCCGCGGTCTGGATGCCCGACGAGGCCTCGCGCGGACAGCTGATAGCCGCTTATGCCCGAAACGCCAACATGAATGCGCACACCCTTGCGCGGCAGGTTGCGCACTGGCGACCGTGGGTAATCATGCTCATGGCGGGCTGGTTTGAAATGCGCTTTCAGCAAACAGATGACGAACAATTTATTGCGCTGGCAGATGATGCCTGGCGCCAGTTACAAACGAAAGGATAAGAGAGGTTGGTGTGGGTCCAGTAATGTTGGATGTTGAGGGGTTTGAGCTGGATGCGGAAGAGCGCGAAATCCTGGCGCACCCGCTGGTAGGGGGGCTGATTCTTTTCACCCGCAATTATCACGATCCGGCGCAGCTGCGTGAGCTGGTTCGTCAGATCCGCGCGGCTTCGCGCAATCACCTGGTGGTCGCGGTAGATCAGGAAGGTGGCCGCGTACAGCGTTTCCGGGAAGGGTTTACCCGTTTACCTGCCGCGCAATCTTTCGCAGCGCTGCTGGGAACCGAAGAGGGCGGTCAACTGGCGCAGGACGCTGGCTGGCTGATGGCCAGCGAGATGATCGCCATGGATATCGACATCAGCTTCGCTCCGGTGCTGGACGTGGGCCACATCAGCGCGGCAATTGGTGAGCGTTCGTATCATCACGATCCGCGTATCGCGCTGGCAATGGCGACGCGCTTCATAGACGGAATGCATGACGCGGGCATGAAAACCACCGGCAAACACTTCCCGGGCCACGGGGCGGTGACGGCGGATTCCCATAAGGAAACGCCGCGCGATCCGCGCCCGGAAGCAGAAATTCGCGCTAAAGATATGTCTGTTTTCCGCTCACTGATCACCGATAACAAGCTGGACGCGATCATGCCTGCGCACGTCATTTACAGTGATGTCGATCCTCGCCCGGCCAGCGGCTCTCCGCACTGGCTGAAAACCGTGCTGCGTCAGGAGTTAGGCTTCAACGGCGTGATTTTCTCCGACGATTTATCCATGGAAGGAGCGGCGATCATGGGCAGCTATGCTGAACGTGGACAGGCTTCTCTGGATGCGGGTTGCGATATGATCCTCGTCTGCAATAATCGTAAAGGTGCGGTGAGCGTGCTGGATAACCTGTCGCCGATCAATGCTGAGCGTGTTACACAATTGTATCATAAAGGTTCATTTAGTCGTCAGGAGCTGATGGACTCGGCGCGCTGGAAAGCGGTAAACGCCCAGCTTGAAGCCCTGAACGAGCGCTGGCAGGCACATAAAGCAGCCCTTTAATTCATCCCGGAAGGCGTAGCGTGGTGAGACGATGATCATCTATTTACACGGTTTTGACTCAAACAGTCCTGGTAATCATGAGAAAGTGCTGCAATTGCAGTTTATCGATCCGGATGTTCGGCTGATTAGCTACAGCACGCGTCATCCGAAGCATGACATGCAGCATCTGCTGAAAGAAGTGGATAAAATGTTGCAGCTTAATATCGACGATCGCCCGCTGATTTGCGGCGTAGGGTTGGGGGGATACTGGGCAGAACGCATCGGTTTTTTGTGCGATATGCGCCAGGTCATTTTCAATCCTAACCTGTTCCCGAACGAGAACATGGAAGGCAAGATTGACCGTCCGGAAGAGTACGCCGATATCGCAACCAAATGCGTGAGCAATTTCCGTGAAAAGAACCGCGATCGCTGTCTGGTGATCCTCTCCCGCAATGATGAAGCGCTGAACAGCTCCCGCGCCGCCGAGCTTCTGCATCATTACTACGAAATTGTCTGGGACGAAGAGCAGACCCACAAGTTCAAAAACATCTCGCCGCATTTGCAGCGTATTAAGGCCTTCAAAACGCTGGGCTGATCTCCCTGAACCTGATAGAGGCCCGGTACGCGAAAGCGTGCCGGGCCTCTTTTTTGTCGGAATTGTCTACTTTTAAACCATCAAAACTTGATACATATCAATTTTGGTATGACCAATGCGCCTGACGTGCTATTCTCAATGAATCTGAATGGTTTCAGCGCAGTAACCTGTTGTTAATTAAGGGTTATTTCTATAACTTTTAATTAACAATTGGTTAATAATTTGAGGGGGGTCACGTTGACTACGCCATTGAAAAAGATAGTGATTGTCGGCGGTGGTGCTGGCGGACTGGAGCTGGCGACACAGCTGGGTAAGAAGCTGGGGCGCGGTAAGAAAGCCAAGATTACGCTGGTGGATCGTAACCACAGCCACCTGTGGAAGCCACTCCTGCACGAAGTGGCGACCGGGTCGCTGGATGAGGGCGTGGATGCGCTGAGCTATCTGGCGCATGCGCGTAACCACCATTTCCAGTTCCAGCTGGGCTCCGTGGTGGATATCAACCGTGAAAATAAAACCATCACGCTGGCCGAGCTGCGGGATGACAAAGGCGAGCTGCTGGTCCCTGAGCGCAAGCTGGCCTATGACACGCTGGTGATGGCGCTGGGCAGTACGTCCAATGACTTCAACACGCCAGGCGTGAAAGAGCACTGCATCTTCCTGGATAACCCGCATCAGGCGCGTCGTTTCCATCAGGAAATGCTTAACCTGTTCCTGAAATACACCAATAACATGGGTGCCAACGGCAAGGTTAACATTGCTATCGTGGGCGGCGGGGCAACGGGCGTTGAGTTATCGGCGGAGTTGCACAATGCGGTTAAGCAGCTGCACAGCTACGGCTACAAGGGGCTGACTAACGAAGCGCTGAACGTGACGCTGGTGGAAGCAGGTGAACGCATTCTGCCGGCGCTGCCGCCGCGTATCTCCGGCGCTGCCCATAACGAGCTGACCAAGCTGGGCGTGCGCGTGCTGACCCAGACCATGGTGACCAGCGCGGATGAGGGCGGTCTGCATACCAAAGACGGCGAGTACATCCAGGCCGACCTGATGGTCTGGGCCGCTGGTATCAAAGCGCCTGATTTCATGAAGGATATCGGTGGGCTGGAGACGAACCGCATTAACCAGCTGGTGACCGAGCCGACGCTGCAAACCACGCGCGATCCGGACATCTTCGCCATCGGTGACTGTGCCTCCTGCGCGCGTCCGGAAGGCGGGTTTGTGCCTCCTCGCGCTCAGGCAGCGCACCAGATGGCAAGCCTTGTGCTGCACAACATCCTGGCGCAGGCGAAAGGCAAACCGATGAAAGCCTATGTCTACAAAGACCATGGATCTCTGGTGTCGCTCTCCAACTTTTCCACCGTAGGCAGCCTGATGGGTAACCTGATGCGCGGCTCCATGATGGTTGAAGGGCGTATCGCCCGCTTCGTGTACATCTCTCTGTACCGTATGCACCAGATTGCGCTGCACGGCTACTTCAAAACCGGCTTAATGATGCTGGTCGGCCGTATCAACCGCGTGATCCGCCCACGCCTGAAGCTGCACTAATTGCTCTCTCCCTCCGGGCCCGCCGGAGGGAATTTTTAGCACATCATGCTGTTCATCCCGCTCCTGACGCTTAAGAGTTCTCCTAAACGCGCGTAATCCCAGGTCAATGCCCCATTTTTTGATCCTTTGTCTTATTGGCGAAGCGCTTAGCGCGCTGCAAAATTGCTACCAATTGCAACAAAGGAGGAAGTCCCGTGAATAAATCAATGTTGGCGGGTATAGGGATTGGCGTCGCAGCTGCGCTGGGTGTGGCTGCCGTTGCCAGTCTGAACGTACTTGATCGTGGCCCGCAGTATGCGCAGGTGGTTTCCGCTACACCGATTAAAGAGACGGTCAAGACGCCTCGTCAGGAGTGCCGTAATGTTTCTGTCACCCATCGTCGTCCGGTTCAGGACGAAAACCGTATTGCGGGTTCCGTGCTGGGTGCGGTTGCCGGTGGGGTGATTGGTCATCAGTTTGGTGGTGGCCGTGGTAAGGATGTCGCGACGGTTGTCGGTGCGCTGGGTGGCGGTTATGCCGGTAACCAGGTGCAGGGCGCGATGCAGGAAAACGACACCTACACCACAACGCAGCAGCGCTGTAAAACCGTGTATGACAAGTCTGAAAAAATGTTGGGTTACGACGTAACCTACAAAATCGGCGACCAGCAGGGGAAAATCCGCATGGATAAAGATCCTGGCACGCAAATTCCGCTCGACGGTAATGGTCAGCTGATACTGAATAACAAAGCGTAAAAAAGATGTTCTCTGAACTTAGCTCCTCATGCGCTCAGGCTGAGGAGCTTTTTTTTTGCTTCAGAGCTTAAGCAGTTCTGGCCACAGGCGCAGCGTTGTTTGCGTAATACCCTGCAACTTTTCCAGCGTCGCGCCTTCACGGGCGCTGATCGACATCCCCTGCAAAATACAGCTCAGATACTGGGCCAGCTCCTGCGGACGGCAGTGCGCCGGAATTTCGCCGCGCTGCTGGCGCTGAGTCAGAAACGTACTGAGCGTCTCCTCCTGCATCGCATGACGTGATTTAACCGTGTTGGCTATCTCCTTCGACGATGCGGCGAGGGTGGCGGAGGTGTTGATCATAAAACAGCCCGCGGGCGTGTCTTTACTGGTGAAGCAGGTTGCAACCGCGCAGAAATAATCCCGCAATGCCTGCTCAACGGTTTTATCTTCACAGAACAGTTGCGCTTCATGTTTTGCCGCGAAGCGCGAGATGTATCTGTCCAGAACGGCCCGGAATAAGCCTTCTTTGTTGGTGAACTCTGCATAGAGGGTAGGGGCTTTCGCGCCGGTTGCTTCCACCAGATCGGAAAGCGACGTGGCTTCATACCCATGCTGCCAGAAGAGCGTCATGGCCTTATCGAGCGCCGCATCCCTGTCGAACACTTTTGGTCGGCCACGGCTTTTCTTTGCGCAACTCGTGACGTCGGTTGTCATATGCCGTTGGTCCTCTGTTGATTTGTTGAATAATCATTATAAAAATAAATGCCTGCTACGACCAGCAGTGATTACTGAAAAATAATTTTAATTTATCTTTATGAAATATAAGGCAAAACAAATTAATTTAATGGTCATTATAAAAATGGGTTGACGCGTGACCTGGATCACATCTATCATTTACCTATCGATCGTTAATTAAATAACTAACGACCACACCATCATCTGCTAAAGGTAAAAAATTATGAAAAACGTTAAAACCCTCATCGCTGCCGCCGTTCTGAGTTCACTCTCTTTCGCAAGCTTCGCTGCTGTTGAAGTTCAGTCTACTCCAGCAGACCAGCAGAAAGTCGGTACCATCTCTGCCACCGCCGGAACTAACCTGGGCTCTCTGGAAGATCAGCTGGCGCAAAAAGCTGACGAAATGGGTGCGAAATCGTTCCGCATCACCTCTGTGACCGGTCCTAACACCCTGCACGGTACCGCAGTTATCTACAAATAAGCGTAACGCAACCCTCCGTTATGCCACTGCAATAAAAAACGCCCTGCTCATGCAGGGCGTTTGTCGTTATGACTGATTTACATCGACTGTTGCTCAACCTCATGATGCCGCGTGACGTTGGTCGGCATTCCCGAGCGCGCTTCCATCGCCCGCTCCATCACCGCGCCGTCGGTGTTGGCGTTCGTTTTAAAGCTCACCATAGCCGCATTCAGATTGATAGGCAGCGTCTGCGGATCGTCATTGATGTTTTTCGACAGCGGCTGGTGGATCTCAACCAGACGGACGCCACCCGGCTCTTCAGACACCTTAATCGGCGTGTTGATGATATTCACTTTCGTGCCAGGGGTAATCACGTTGTACAGCGTCTTGATGTCGTCATCGCGCAGGCGAATACAGCCGGAGCTGACGCGCATCCCGATCCCGAAATCCGCATTCGTGCCGTGCAGAAGATAAACACCACCGTAGGCCGCCAGGCGGATCGCGTGGTGCCCCATCGGGTTGTCCGGGCCAGCGGGAACCACAGCGGGCAGATCGATGCCTTGCGCTTTATAGCGGGCGCGAATGTTTGCCGTCGGCGTCCAGGTAGGATTGGCGCGCTTATCAGAGACGGTGGTGACCATGGTCGGGGTAAGCGTATCGCCCCCCAGCTGGCCGATACCGATAGGGTAGACGGTGACTTCATTCTTGCCCGGCGGGTAGTAATACAGACGCAGCTCGGCGAGATTGATCACAATGCCCTGACGCGGCGCGTCCGGGAGAATGGTTTGCAGTGGAATCGTCAGCACGCTGCCGGCCCGGGGCACATAGGGGTCAACGCCCGGGTTGGCCTGCAACAGCGCCAGGAACCCGACATTATATTTTTTGGCAATTGCTTCCAGCGAGCCGCCATCATTTTCAACGACATGGAAGCGGTTCTGGCCCACGACGTTGCTGCCGGCAGGCGGAAGAGGCCAGGTATTAGCGCGCGCGGGCAGCGCAACGGCAACCGCTGCGGCCAGCGCAAACAGCGTGATCCAGCGGGTAAAACGCGAAGAGGTCATCATTATCATAATCCATACAAATGATAAGGTTATTGTTTTATAAGGCGTTAATGATAAGTATGGCGAATGTATAGTCGGGAAGATTGGGCGAAGTGCAAAGAGTTTGTAAATTGTCCCCCACCAGCCGAACGCTGGCGGGGGCAAATTTTTTAAGCGATAGCGTTCTCTTCCAGCTGGCGCATAAAGTTACGCACCCAGTCCATGCGTGTTTTACGCTCTGTCAGATCCTGGGTGAATTTCAGACGCGTCGGGCCATCAAGACGGAAATGCTGCGGCTGTTTTTGCAGCAGGCCAATCAGCCACATCGGGTCGACGTGGTTCTTCTCGGCAAATTCAATCATGCCGCCTTTCTCGTTGCCTTCGAGCTTGCGGATCCCCAGCTTCTGCGCCTGCTGACGCAGCCGGGCGATATCCAGCAGGTTGCGCGCCGCGTCCGGCAGAATGCCGAAACGGTCAATCAGCTCAACCTTGATCTCCTCGAGCTCGCCTTCGCTTTTCGCGCTGGCAATGCGTTTGTAGAACGACAGTCGCGTGTTGACATCTGGGATAAAGTCGTCCGGCAGCAGGGAAGGCATGCGCAGCTCCACTTCGGTCTGCTGGCTGGTGAGATCTTCCAGAGACGGTTCTCGTCCGGCTTTAAGCGCGTCGACGGCATTTTCCAGAAGCTCCATATACAGCGAGAAACCGATGGTCTCCATGGAGCCGCTCTGGTCTTCACCCAGCAGCTCACCGGCGCCGCGGATCTCCAGGTCGTGCGTCGCCAGCGCAAAGCCCGCACCCAGATCTTCCAGCGAGGCGATGGCTTCAAGACGCTTTTGCGCGTCGGTGGTCATCGCCTTCGGATGCGGCGTCAGCAGCCACGCGTAGGCCTGATGGTGCGAACGCCCGACGCGGCCGCGCAGCTGGTGCAGCTGGGCCAGACCGAAGTGATCCGCGCGCTCGATGATGATCGTGTTTGCCGTCGGGATATCGATCCCGGTTTCAATGATGGTGGTACACACCAGCACGTTAAAGCGCTGGTGGTGGAAGTCGTTCATCACCCGCTCCAGCTCGCGCTCGCGCATCTGGCCGTGACCGATGGCGATGCGCGCTTCCGGCACCAGCTCTGCCAGCCTGTCGGCGGCTTTCTGGATATTTTCGACGTCATTGTAGAGATAGTAAACCTGGCCGCCGCGCAGCACTTCGCGCAGGATCGCCTCGCGCACCACCAGATTGTCATACTCGCGCACGAAGGTTTTCACCGCCAGACGGCGCGCCGGCGGGGTGGCGATAATCGACAGATCGCGCATGCCGCTCATCGCCATGTTCAGGGTGCGCGGGATCGGCGTTGCGGTCAGGGTCAGGATGTCGACGTCGGCGCGCATCGCTTTGATGCGCTCTTTATGGCGCACCCCGAAGCGGTGCTCCTCGTCGACAATCAACAGGCCCAGATCTTTCCACTTCACGTCGCTTTGCAGCAGCTTGTGGGTACCGATCAGGATATCAATTTTGCCTTCGGTTGCCTGCTCCAGGATCTGCGTCTGCTCTTTGGCGCTGCGGAAGCGGGACAACATTTCGATACGCACCGGCCAGTTGGCGAAGCGGTCGCGGAAGTTGTCGAAGTGTTGCTGGGCAAGAAGGGTGGTCGGCACCAGCACCGCCACCTGCTTGTTGTTCTCAACCGCCAGGAAAGCGGCGCGCATCGCCACCTCGGTTTTACCGAAGCCCACGTCGCCGCAAACTAAACGGTCCATCGCCAGCGGCTGGCACATGTCGCTCAGCACCGCGTTGATAGCCTGAGCCTGATCCGGCGTAGTTTCAAACGGGAAGCTGTCGCAGAACAGCTGGTATTGCTCTTTATCATGCTTAAACGCATAACCCTCTTTGGCCGCACGCTGGGCGTAAATGTCCAGCAGCTCGGCGGCCACGTCGCGCACTTTTTCCGCCGCTTTCTGCCGCGCGCGTGACCAGGCGTCGCCACCCAGCTTATGCAGCGGCGCGTTATCTTCGGCACCGCCCGCGTAGCGGCTGATCAGGTGCAGAGACGACACCGGCACGTACAGTTTGGCGTCGTTGGCGTAGGTCAGCATCAGGTATTCACCTTTGATGCCACCGGCTTCGAGGGTGGTCATACCCTGATAGCGACCCACACCGTGTTCCAGGTGCACGATCGGCTGACCGGGATGCAGCTCGGCCAGGTTGCGGATCAGGGTGTCCGGGTTGATGGTGCGACGGCTGTCCTGACGACGGCGCGCCACGCG
This sequence comes from Enterobacter sp. GD03975, assembly GCF_029838645.1. NCBI lineage: Bacteria > Pseudomonadati > Pseudomonadota > Gammaproteobacteria > Enterobacterales > Enterobacteriaceae > Enterobacter > Enterobacter sp. GD03975. Next base: position 317,675 of record NZ_JAOBZC010000003.1, on the reverse strand, counting down.
TTCGCCCAGCAGATCGCTTTCACAAATCAACGCCAGGTTATTGAGCGTATCAATGAATCCGTGCTCGGCGGCGCCGATCATCAGATAACGACCGTTACCGGTCGCCTCGCTTAGCCGCAGAATGCGTTTTGGTGCGACCTTGATCCGTCCCAGCAGTTCACCCAGCGCTTCACGGCGACCTTCGCTCTCAACGGAAAACACCACCGGTCCGGTAAAGGACTCAAGGAATTTGCGCAGATTATCCAGCGGGGATTTCTGCTGCGCCTGGACGGCCAGATCGGGCAGCGTACGGAACGCGAGATTGGTGTTCGCCGCCTTATCGGCAAGCGAGTCGGTTTTGAGCTGCATGCGCGGCCAGCGTTTCAGCTCGGCGTTGAGCTCATCGGTACGCAGCCACAGCATTTCCGGCGGCAGCAGCGGACGCATCGGGTCCACGCCCCGGTTTTCAAAGCGGGCGCGCGTCTCGCTTTCAAAGCGGCTGGCGCTGGCGTCGATATCGCCGGTATTCACAATCAGCGTGTTTGCCGGGAAGTAGCTGAACAGCGCCGGCAGCGGCTCGTTAAAGAACAGCGGCTGCCAGTATTCGATCCCGGCTGGCAGGGTGCCCTTGCTGACCTGCTGATAGATATGTTCAGCATCGCGCTTCACGTCGAACCTGTCGCGCCACTGGCTGCGGAACAGTTCGATGGCGGTTTTATCCGTCGGGAACTCATGGGCGGGCAGCAGGTTAATGGATTCCACCTCTTCCAGCGTGCGCTGGGTGTCGGCGTCGAACACGCGAAGGCTGTCGATCTCGTCGTCGAAGAAATCCAGACGATACGGCTGATCGCTGCCCATCGGATAGAGATCCAGCAGCGCGCCGCGCGTCGCGTACTCACCGTGCTCCATCACCTGGTCGACATGACGATAGCCAGCGCCGTCCAGCTGCACGCGCAGGGCATCGCGCGACAGGCGCTGGCCTTTTTTCATCACCAGCGCGTGGCCGTGCAGGTAGCTGTGCGGGCAAACGCGCTGCATCAGGGTATTTACCGGCACAATCAGTACGCCGCGCTGCATGGTGGGAAGCTGGTACAGCGTCGACAGGCGCGAGGAGATAATCTCCTGATGCGGAGAGAAACTGTCGTAGGGAAGCGTTTCCCAGTCGGCCAGGCTGAAGACCAGGCTGTCGGTGAACTGGCGGATCTCATCGTGCAGGCGCAGGGCGTTTTGCATGTCAGGGGCAACCAGCACCACCGGCCCAGGATGCCGCTCGGCAATTTCCGCCACCAGAGTGGCGCAGGCCGCGCCCGTCAGTTCGCCGAGCTGGCGTTGATCGCCTGGTTTAACAGGCAGGGAATAACGATAGTGTTCAGGCATGGCTATGTCAGAGTCTCTTGGGGATATACCAACAGTATTGGGGCATATCACTGATACGCAATGTCTTTATTATCCTCGATCGTTTTGCATTAGCAAATCGTAACCGCACAAGAGGAAAAGAGCCCCCGGACGGGGGCGGGGCAGGTTAGCGGGTAGCGGGCACGGATGAAACACGCGCGGGTGGGGAGAAGAAAAAATCGCCAAAGAGAGCGGTGGAGAGCTTACGAGCCCCCAGCCCGACCAGCGTGCAGACGAGCAGGCTGATAAACGGATAGACCAGAATCAACGCAAGTTCAGCCCAGACCGGCCAGTACGCCGCATTCATTTCACCGATCAGGATCAGGCTAAACGCCTCAATTAAAATGCGGTGGGTGGTGTAAATCGCGATAGTGTTCGACCCGATGACGTTCAGCAGATTATTGGGGTGAACGGCATAACGCTGCTCAATGCTGTAGAAAAGTTTCATGATGACCACGATCGACAGCAGAGAGAGCGGCAGAGGGACGTTAGCGAACCACAGCACCACGGACAGCGCGGCAGAGGCAATGAGTGCCAGCCAGCTGCGGCGCAGATTCAACCCTTTCATCCACGCCATCAGCTGCGCGCCGTACCATGCGCCGAGGCTGTAGTAGATCATATTGCGCACGACGCTGTTCATTCCCCACCACGGCAGCGGCAGGAAGTTAATGGCGACACTTGCCAGCGCCAGAACCCCCAGCATCGGCAGTTTCCAGCGGCTCAGCAGCTTACAGAGCGTGAAGTAAACCACTAACGCGTACAGATACCACAGGCTGGTGCTGGCCGTGAGCATCCCCAGCACAAACTCTGAAACGGAATCGGCGTAGGCCGCATTGGATGAGGTTGCCAGTTCACGCTCGGGGGCGAGCCAGGCGTTCAGATGGGTCAGCGCCTGCCATTGCAGTACGCCCCACAGCGCCAGCACCCAGACGATGCTCCAGATGCGCTTGTCGAGACTGGAGCGCCAGTTCACCTCGTCAATGTATCGGCGGATCAAGTAGCCGGAGATGAAGAAAAATACCGGCATACGGAACGGGGCGAGGTAAAGGTTAAAGTAGACCCAGCATTTGGCGAGAAGGCCTGATAGCGGATGCTGTAGCCCGTCCAGGTGAGGATAAAAGGTGATCACCGAGTGGTAAATTACCACCAGGCAGATGCACAGGCCTTTTATCTGGTTAATCCATAATGCTTTTTGTTTCATGGTGCGTGACGACCTTGTTGCCATAAACGAAACGCCGATTGTTGTAAAATGAAGCCCTGATGTAACGGGTAACAGTCTGTATCAGGACGATTTTCGGAAAAGGTGGAGGCTGTCTGGCGGAAGTTCGGTCAGTAGCATGATGATTTATCTGAATTTTTCGGAAAAATGATTACCGAATCTTACGGTTTCAGTCATTTACGCTTAACGGATTCGCTTATATACTCGTGGGTCTGCTATCAGCAAACAGACGGATTTCATGTATCAACCTGTCGCACTCTTCATAGGCTTACGTTACATGCGTGGGCGCGCCGCGGACCGCTTCGGTCGCTTTGTCTCCTGGCTTTCGACTATTGGCATTACGCTTGGCGTGATGGCACTGGTGACGGTGCTTTCCGTCATGAATGGCTTCGAGCGCGAGCTGCAAAACAATATCCTGGGGCTGATGCCGCAGGCCGTTCTCTCTTCCACTCAGGGTTCCGTTAACCCGCAACAGCTGCCGGAAAGCGCGGTGAAGTTACAGGGTGTCACCCGCGTTGCGCCCCTTACAACGGGCGATGTGGTGCTGCAAAGCGCCCGCAGCGTGGCGGTCGGGGTGATGCTCGGTATCGATCCGGCGCAAAAAGATCCGCTGACGCCGTACCTGGTTAACGTGAAGCAAACCGACCTCGAACCGGGTAAATATAACGTCATCCTCGGCGAGCAGCTGGCCGGGCAGCTTGGCGTTAACCGTGGCGATCGGCTGCGCGTGATGGTGCCCTCAGCCAGCCAGTTTACGCCGATGGGGCGTCTGCCAAGCCAGCGCCTGTTCAACGTGATTGGCACGTTTGCGGCGAACAGCGAAGTCGATGGTTACCAGATGCTGGTGAACATTCAGGACGCCTCGCGTCTGATGCGCTACCCGGCGGGCAATATTACCGGCTGGCGTCTGTGGCTTGACGCGCCGCTGAAGGTAGACACTCTTAGCCAGCAGGCGTTACCGGAAGGGACGAAATGGCAGGACTGGCGCGATCGTAAAGGCGAGCTGTTCCAGGCCGTGCGCATGGAGAAAAACATGATGGGGCTGCTGCTAAGCCTGATCGTGGCCGTTGCCGCGTTTAACATCATCACCTCGCTGGGGCTGATGGTGATGGAGAAGCAGGGCGAAGTCGCCATTCTGCAAACCCAGGGCCTGACCCCGCGTCAGATCATGGCGGTATTTATGGTTCAGGGCGCCAGCGCCGGCATCATCGGTGCGCTGCTCGGGGCGGCGCTGGGCGCGCTGCTCGCCAGCCAGCTCAACAATCTGATGCCGATCATCGGCGCGCTGCTTGATGGCGCGGCGCTGCCGGTGGCTATCGAGCCGCTACAGGTGGTCGGTATTGCGCTGGCCGCGATGGCCATTGCGCTGCTTTCTACGCTTTATCCTTCCTGGCGGGCTGCCGCCACTCAACCCGCTGAGGCTTTACGTTATGAATAAGATCCTGTTGCAGTGCGACAACCTGTCCAAACGCTATCAGGAAGGCGCTGTGCAGACCGACGTGCTGCACAATGTGAGCTTTAGCGTGGGTGAAGGCGAGATGATGGCGATTGTCGGCAGCTCCGGCTCCGGCAAAAGTACGCTGCTGCACCTGCTGGGCGGGCTGGACACTCCAACCGAAGGCGATGTGATCTTCTCCGGACAGCCGCTGAGTAAAATGTCATCAACGGCGAAAGCCGAGCTGCGTAACCGCGAACTGGGCTTTATCTATCAGTTCCACCATCTGCTGCCGGACTTCACGGCGCTGGAAAACGTGGCGATGCCGCTGCTGATTGGTAAAAAGAAACCGGCGGAAATTAATGCCCGCGCCAGCGACATGCTAAACGCGGTAGGGCTGGGACATCGCGGTAATCACCGTCCGTCCGAGCTTTCCGGCGGTGAGCGTCAGCGTGTGGCGATCGCCCGCGCGCTGGTCAACAACCCGCGTCTGGTGCTGGCGGATGAACCGACAGGTAACCTCGATGCGCGTAACGCAGACAGCATTTTCCAGCTTCTCGGCGAACTGAACGCCGCGCAGGGTACCGCGTTTCTGGTGGTGACCCACGATTTGCAGCTGGCTAAGCGGATGGGCCGTCAGCTGGAAATGCGCGACGGTCGTCTGAACGCAGAACTGACGCTGATGGGAGCGGAGTAATGGCTTCACCGTTATCGTTACTCATCGGGTTACGCTTTAGCCGCGGTCGTCGCCGGAGTGGGATGGTATCCCTTATCTCCGTGATCTCCACCATCGGCATTGCCCTGGGCGTGGCGGTGCTGATCGTCGGCTTAAGCGCCATGAATGGCTTTGAGCGTGAACTGAATAACCGCATTCTGGCCGTTGTTCCTCACGGTGAAATCGAGCCGGTTAACCAGCCGTGGTCCAACTGGCAGGATGCCCTGAACAAAGTGGAAAAAGTGCCGGGCATCGCGGCTGCTGCACCTTACATCAACTTTACCGGGCTGGTGGAGAGCGGGGTAAACCTGCGCGCCATCCAGGTGAAAGGGGTAAATCCTCGTCAGGAAGCACGTCTGAGCGCGCTGCCGCGCTACGTGCAAAATGGCGCATGGGCAAACTTTAAGGCCGGCGAGCAGCAGATCATCATGGGTAAAGGCGTTGCCGACGCGCTGAAGGTGAAGCAGGGCGACTGGGTATCGATCATGATCCCGAACGCCAGCGCCGACCACAAATTGCAGCAGCCTAAACGCGTGCGTCTGCACGTGACCGGTATTTTGCAGCTAAGCGGCCAGCTCGACCATAGCTTCGCCATGGTGCCGCTGGAAGATGCCCGTCAGTACCTGGACATGAGCGACAGCGTGACGGGGATTGCCATTAAGGTTAACGACGTTTTCAACGCCAATAAGCTGGTGCGTGATGCCGGCAGCGTGACCAATAGCTACGTCTACATCAAAAGCTGGATAGGCACTTACGGCTATATGTACCGCGATATCCAGATGATCCGCGCGATTATGTATCTGGCGATGGTGCTGGTGATTGGGGTGGCGTGCTTCAATATCGTCTCGACGCTGGTTATGGCCGTTAAGGATAAGAGCGGCGACATCGCCGTGCTGCGTACCTTAGGGGCAAAAGACGGTCTTATTCGCGCCATTTTCGTCTGGTACGGTTTGCTGGCGGGGCTGTTTGGCAGCCTCTGCGGCGTGGTCATCGGCGTGGTGGTGTCCCTTCAGCTGACGCCGATTATCAACGGGATTGAAACGCTTATCGGCCATCAGTTCCTGTCCGGCGATATCTATTTTATTGACTTCCTGCCGTCTGAACTGCACTGGCTGGACGTTATTTATGTGCTGGTTACAGCACTTTTACTGAGTCTGCTGGCAAGCTGGTATCCGGCGCGTCGCGCAAGCCGTATCGATCCGGCGAGGGTATTAAGTGGCCAGTAATTTCGTCATGGTTTAGCGGTCTTTGGGCCGCTGAATCAAGCAGAGGAATGCATCATGTATTACGGATTTGATATTGGCGGCACCAAGATTGCGCTCGGCGTGTTTGATAACGATCTCACACTCCGGTGGGAAACGCGCGTACCCACGCCGCGTGAAAGCTACGATGAATTTTTAACCACTATCGCCGCGCTGGTAGCGCAGGCGGATGAGCGGTTTGGCGTCAAGGGCAGCGTCGGCATTGGAATTCCGGGTATGCCCGAAACCGACGACGGCACGCTGTATGCCGCCAACGTTCCCGCTGCCAGCGGCAAGCCGCTGCGCGCCGATCTCTCAGCCCTCCTTCAACGCGACGTGCGCTTAGACAACGATGCCAACTGCTTTGCCCTTTCCGAAGCCTGGGACGACGAGTTTCGTCGCTATCCGCTGGTGATGGGGCTGATCCTCGGGACGGGCGTCGGCGGCGGGATTGTCATTAACGGCAAGCCCATTACCGGACGCAGCTACATCACCGGCGAATTTGGCCACATTCGTCTGCCGGTGGACGCGCTGGACGTGGTCGGGCGCGATTTCCCGCTTACCCGCTGCGGCTGTGGTCAGCACGGCTGCATTGAAAACTATCTGTCGGGACGGGGGTTTGCATGGCTGTATGAACACTTCTATCATCAGAAACTTGAGGCCCCCCAAATCATTACCTTGTGGGAACAAGGGGATGCGCAGGCGCGAGAGCACGTTGAACGCTATCTCGACCTGCTGGCGGTGTGTCTGGGCAACATCCTGACCATCGTCGACCCGGAGCTGCTGGTGATTGGGGGAGGGCTGTCAAACTTCACTGCGATTACGGAACAGTTGTCCGGGCGTCTGCCCCGACATTTATTGCCGGTCGCCCGCGTGCCGCGCATTGAGCGTGCGCGACACGGGGACGCAGGAGGCATGCGCGGAGCCGCATTCCTTCATCTCACCGATTAGTTTACGAGGTTACTATGCTGTCGCGTCGCCAGGGTCGACTCAGCCGTTTTCGCAAAAATAAACGCCGCTTACGTGAACGCCTGCGTCAGCGGATCTTTTTCAGAGACAGGATGATGCCAGAAGCGATGGATAAACCCAGAGTGGTGGTGTTGACCGGGGCGGGGATTTCCGCCGAGTCCGGTATTCAGACCTTCCGCGCGGCGGACGGGCTGTGGGAAGAACACCGAGTTGAAGATGTGGCGACGCCGGAAGGTTTCGCCCGCGATCCGGCGCTGGTTCAGGCGTTCTATAACGCCCGCCGTCGTCAGCTTCAGCAGCCGGAGATTGCGCCAAACGCGGCGCACCTGGCGCTGGCAAAGCTGGAGGAGGCGCTGGGAGATCGTTTTCTGCTGGTGACGCAAAACATCGACAATCTTCACGAAAGAGCCGGTAACCGCAACGTCATTCACATGCACGGCGAACTGCTCAAGGTGCGGTGCGCATGGAGCGGTCAGGTGCTGGACTGGAAAGAGGACGTGCTGGACGAAGACCGCTGCCACTGCTGCCAGTTTCCTTCGCGTCTGCGTCCGCACGTGGTCTGGTTTGGCGAAATGCCGCTGGGAATGGATGAGATCTACAGTGCCCTGGCCATGGCGGACGTCTTTATCGCCATTGGTACCTCAGGCCATGTCTATCCGGCGGCGGGATTTGTGCACGAAGCGCGACTGCAAGGTGCCCATACGGTGGAGCTCAATCTGGAGCCAAGCCAGGTCGGCAGCGAGTTTGAAGAGAAGCATTACGGTCTGGCAAGCGAAGTGGTGCCGGCCTTTGTGGATAAACTCCTGAAGGGGCTGTAAGGGTAACGGGCGAACTTGCGTCGCCCGTTATGCATTAACGACCGGCTTTCAGCTTCTGATAATACTCTTCATAAAGGCGGCTCGCGTCACCGACGTCGTTCTGCCATTCCCCTTTGCTGATGGTTTCAGCGTCCGGATAAAGCGATTTATCATTCGCCACTTCAGGGCTTAGCAGCTTCCGCGCGGCCAGGTTCGGCGTCGGATAGCCAATGGTTTCCGCCACCTGTTTTGCCACGTCCGGGCGCAGCAGAAAGTTAATCAGCTTCAGGGCGCCATCCACGTTTTTCGCATTAGCCGGAATTGAGAGGCTGTCCATCCAGAAGATCCCGCCTTCTTTTGGCCAGACCACCTCCAGCGGTGTCCCGGCCTGACGCGCAACGAACGCCGAGCCGTTCCAGACCATCCCCAGGTTCACTTCACCTTCCATATACGGGTTAGCCGGGTTATCGGAGTTGAACGCCGCCACGTTTGGCATCAGCTTTTTCAGTTCGTTATACGCCGCTTCGATCTCTTTCGGATCGGTGGTGTTGCCGGAATAGCCGAGTTTACGCAGCGCAATCTGGAACACTTCGCGCGCATCGTCGGTTAACAGCAGGCTGCTTTTGTATTCCGGCTTCCACAGGTCGGCCCATGAGGAAACCGTTTTTGGATCGACGGCGTCGCTGTTGACGCCAATTGCCGTCGCGCCCCAGATGTAGGGAATGGAGTAGTCGTTGTTGGGATCGAACGGTTTGTTCAGCATCTCAGGATCGAGGTTTGAAAAATGGGTTAGCTTCGTTTTGTCGATCTTCTGGATCATGCCCTCTTTGCGCATTTTGTCGACGAAATAGGTCGAGGGCACCACCAGGTCATACGCGCCATCTTTGTAGGTTTTAAGCTTGGCATACATGGTCTCATTCGACTCATAGGTGGAATAGATCACCTTGATGCCCGTCTCTTTGGTGAACTGCTCCAGCAGGCCCGGCGGCACATACTCGGTCCAGTTGTAGAAATAGAGCGTTTTACTGTCATCAGCGTGCGCGGCACCCATGCCAAGCACCAGCGCCGCAGCGGCAAGCATTTTTTTCATTTCTGTGTCCCCTGAGATTTTGTTTTATCACGAGCAATAACCTGGCTGGCAATGACCAGAACCAGCGATAACACCAACAGAATAGTCGCCAGCGCGTTCACTTCGGGTGAAACACCGACTTTAACCATTGAGTAGATCTTCAACGGCAGAATTTCATAGCTCGGCCCGGTGACGAAGGAGGACACGACCACATCGTCCATCGACAGGGTAAAGCTGAGCAACCACCCGGCTGCCACGGCAGGCATCGCCAGCGGCAGGATGATTTTGCGCAGAATAGTCATCTCGCTGGCACCCAGATCTTTCGCCGCTTCAAGCATGCGCACGTCGAACCCTTTCAGACGCGCGTAGACGGTCACCACCACAAACGGCAGGCAGAATGTGATATGCGAGAACAGCAGCGACCAGAAACCGAGCTGGACGCCCAGCAGCATAAACAGCACCAGCAGTGAAATGGCCATCACGATGTCCGGGGACATCATCACCACAAACAGCATGCCGCTGACGAACGGCTTACCGCGAAAACGGTAGCGGTACAGCGCCACGGCGGTCAGCGAACCAATCAGCGTCGCGAAGGTGGCAGAGAACACCGCCATCGTGAGCGAGTGCTGTGCGGCCTGGAGCAGGCTGTCATTGTTCATCAGCAGGCCATACCATTTGGTGGTAAACCCTTGCCAGTTGATCCCGAAGCGTGAACTGTTAAACGAGTTCACGATCAAAATGATTATCGGAATATAGAGATACGCATAAATGGCGGTCATAAAACCGCCGCGAAGCAGTCGACCGATCATTCCAGCTCCACCTTCTTATTCAGCAAGCGCGAGGCACGCCAGTAGACCAGCAGCATCAGCCCCATCACCACCGTCAGCGTAATGCTGGTGGCCGAGCCGAACGGCCAGTCGCGGATGTTCAGGAACTGGCTCTTGATCACGTTGCCGATCAGCAGGTTTTTCGCCCCGCCCATCAGGTCCGACACGTAGAACAGGCCCATCGCCGGCAGCATTACCAGCAGACAGCCGGCGATAATGCCCGGCATGGTCAGCGGAATAATGATGCGGATAAAGGTTTGCAGCTTGCTGGCCCCCAGGTCTCTCGCGGCTTCCAGCAGCGGTTTATCAAGCTTTTCAATGCTGGAGTAGAGCGGCATCACCATAAACGGCAGCAGGATATAGACCAGGCCGACGATCACCGCGCTCGGGGTGAACATAATGCGGATCGGCGTATCGATAATCCCCAGCCACAGCAGAAACTCGTTCAGATAACCTTTGGTGCTGAGGAAGATCTTCAGCCCGTAGATGCGGATTAACGAGTTGGTCCAGAAGGGCACAATCAGTAAAAACAGCAGTAGCGGACGCACTTTTTGCGGCAGGCGAGCCAGGAACCACGCGAACGGATACCCCAGCACCAGGCAGGCAACGGTGGCAATCAGCGCCATGTTGAGCGAGTGCAGCAGCACGTCAAAGTAGAGCGGATCGAGCAGACGCGCGTAGTTGTCCAGCGTAAAGACCATCGCGACGAAGTTCGCGTCGTCGCGGGTCAGGAAGCTGGTTACAATGATCATCAGGTTGGGTAGAAAGACAAACAACACAAGCCAACCGACGATCGTGGCAATCACCACATTCTGGAACTTACTTGTGTTCTTCATCAGCCAGTACAACCTCCCAGCTTTCTACCCAGTTGATGACCATCTTCTGATCCAGCGAGTGGTCGAAGTCCGGATCGTCCTCGTTGAAGAACTCGCTGACCATCACCATTTTGCCGTTTTCCAGTTCGACCACGGATTCGAGGGTCATGCCTTTATAGTTGCGTTCGCGAACGTAACCGATCAGACCTTCGGCGTCAGCCGTGTCGTGGATCTCATCAACGCGGAGATCTTCCGGGCGCAGCAGGACGTTGAGCCTTTGTCCCTTTTCCACGGCAAAGTTCACCGTGATGTTGCATTCGCGGCCTTCCACGTTGGCGCGCACGCGCTGCTCGTCCAGACGCTCAATCACCGTGGCGTTGAAAATATTGATTTCACCAATGAAGCTGGCGACGAACAGGTTTTTCGGCTCTTCGTAAATTTCACGCGGCGTGCCGTCCTGCTCGATCTTGCCGTCGCGCATCACCACGATACGGTCCGACATGGTCAGGGCTTCTTCCTGATCGTGAGTAACAAACACGAACGTGATGCCGAGCTTACGCTGAAGCGCTTTCAGCTCGTTCTGCATCTGCTTGCGCAGCTTGTAGTCCAGCGCGGAGAGGGATTCATCCAGCAGGAGCAGGCGCGGTTTGTTGACCACGGCGCGGGCGATGGCCACGCGCTGCTGCTGTCCGCCGGATAGCTGATGCGGCTTTCGCTGGGCAAACTCTTCCAGCTGTACCATGCGCAGGGCTTCGGTGACGCGGGGCGGGATCTCGCTGGCCGCTGTTTTTTGCATCCGCAGGCCAAACGCCACGTTCTCAAACACGGTCATGTGCGGGAACAGGGCATAGCTCTGAAAGACGGTATTGACGTGGCGATCTTCGGCAGGAACCTGGGTAATGTCCTGGTTCTCAAGATGGATGTGGCCGTTATCGACGCTTTCCAGCCCGGCGATAAGGCGCAGGACGGTGGTTTTGCCGCAGCCGGAGGGGCCAAGCAGCGTGAGAAACTCACCGTCATTGATGGTCAGATTCAGGTCGGAAATGACGTCTTTGCCATCAAAACTTTTACGAATTCGTTCCAGTTGCACCAGCGGTGAAAGGGAACGGGGTTGTGTATTCAATTTTCGCGCTGTCCCATATAGACGCCTCAGGCAGCAGACTGAAGCGGGGTTTGTGTGTAACCACCTTGGTGACTCGTAATGAGGGCGGACATTCTACGGCAAACCCATTGAATCGCCAATCCTTCTCACTTATTCATAAGCTACATTTATTAACGCAGAACGATATAAACGTAAAAAGTTCTCGTTTGCGGGATAAAAGTGACCTGACGCAATATTTGCGTTTTGCTGCTTACTGATAATGTTGTCACAAAAAGTGAGGGTGACTGCATGGATAAACTACTTGAGCGTTTTTTACATTACGTTTCGCTGGATACCCAATCTAAGCCGGGTGTCCGACAGGTGCCAAGCACCGAAGGCCAGTGGAAGCTGCTCAACCTGCTGAAAGAGCAGCTTGAGGCCATGGGGCTGGTCAACGTCACGCTGAGCGAAAAAGGTACCGTGATGGGAACGCTGCCGGCCAACGTTGAGGGCGATATCCCGGCGATTGGCTTTATTTCTCATGTCGATACCTCACCTGATTTTAGCGGTAAACACGTTAATCCGCAGATTGTTGAAAACTACCGCGGCGGTGATATCGCGCTGGGGATTGGTGACGAAGTGCTGTCGCCGGTGATGTTCCCGGTGCTGCACCAGCTGCTGGGGCAGACGTTAATTACCACCGATGGCAAAACCCTGCTGGGCGCCGATGACAAAGCGGGTATCGCCGAAATCATGACGGCGCTGGCGGTGCTGAAGGGACAAAATATCCCGCACGGCGATATTCGCGTCGCCTTCACGCCGGATGAAGAGGTGGGTAAGGGCGCGAAACACTTTGACGTTGAGGCGTTTAACGCTCAGTGGGCGTACACGGTCGACGGCGGCGGCGTGGGCGAACTGGAGTATGAAAACTTTAACGCAGCATCGGTGACGATCAAAATCGTCGGGAATAACGTCCACCCGGGCTCTGCGAAAGGAGTGATGGTGAACGCGCTGTCGCTGGCCGCGCGTATTCATGCGGAAGTTCCCGCCGAAGAGAGCCCGGAGATGACGGAAGGGTATGAGGGTTTTTATCATCTGACCAGCATCAAGGGGACCGTGGATAGCGCGCAGATGCACTATATTGTCCGCGATTTTGACCGCAAAGCCTTTGAGGCGCGCAAGCGTAAGATGATGGAGATCGCGAAAAAGGTCGGCAAGGGGCTGCATCCGGATTGCTATATTGAGCTCATCATTGAAGACAGCTATTACAATATGCGCGAGAAGGTGGTGGAGCATCCGCACATTCTGGATATCGCCCGGCAGGCGATGCGCGATTGTGACATCGAGCCGGTGATGAAGCCGATCCGGGGTGGAACCGATGGTTCGCAGCTGTCGTTTATGGGCCTGCCGTGCCCGAATCTGTTTACCGGCGGGTATAACTACCACGGTAAGCATGAGTTCGTAACGCTGGAAGGGATGGAGAAAGCGGTGCAGGTGATTGTGCGAATAGCCGAGTTAACCGCGAAGCGGTAGCCGTGTTATGCCGGGTGGCGGCTACGCCTTACCCGGCCTACGTTCATTGATTTTGTAGGCCCGGTAAGCGCAGCGCCACCGGGCAATCGGCAAGGAGTGCCTATGTCAAACTACCGCCGCCATTACATCCCCGGTGGGACCTGGTTTTTCACCGTCAATCTGCAAAACCGCCAGAGCGATTTGCTTACTCGCCACATCGAAAGCCTGCGTTCCGCTACCGCCGCGGTTAAGCGTGCTAAGCCCTTCACCATTAACGCCTGGGTTGTCCTGCCTGAACATATGCACTGTATCTGGACCTTACCGGAAGGGGACAGTGACTTTTCGGCGCGCTGGCGCGACATCAAAAAAACGTTCAGCCGCAGCATTGAGATGCGCCACGTCTGGCAACCGCGTTTCTGGGAACACACCATTCGCAATGAACAGGATTACCGGCGGCATAGGGATTACGTCAACATCAATCCGCTGAAGCATGGCTATGTCAGCAAAGTCATTGACTGGCCCTATTCAACGTTTCATCGGGATGTGCTTGAAGGGCTATATCCCGCAGAGTGGGCGGGTGAGGAGGAGGATTTTGCGGCGGGGGAGCGGAAGTAAAAAAGCCGGGTGGCGGCTACGCCTTACCCGGCCTACATTCCGATCGTAGGCCCGGTAAGCGAAGCGCCACCGGGCATTAAAGCGATTCAGTCTTCAAAGAACCAGTACCCGCTGTTCACCAGCGCGGCCAGCATGGCGAGGAACGACGGATCGTCCAGCGCGTCGCCAAAGGTATCCGCAGACAGCACCATATGGCTGGCAATCGCTTCCAGCGCCGGACGGTGCGGGGAGTCCAGACGCTCGCCGTTGACGAATACCTCTTCGCCAATGCGCAGCACGCGTAATCCGCCCAGACGAACCAGCTTATCGCCCTGCTGGAGCGCATCATAAATTTCATCTGCCTGATACGGTGGCTCTGGCGGTGCGACGTCCAGTTCATGACGCGACTGGCTGATAAACTCGCCAAACCACTGTCTGAAGTGATCCGGTTCGCCGATCAGATCCAGCATCATACCGCGCAGCTTATCCAGCTCCTCTGGCAGAATATCTGCCGGATGCTCACGCGCCGGAACGTCCGGATCGCTGTAACGGTAGCTGCCCAGCTCGCGCTGTAAAACATAATCAGCAAACCCGCTGATCATCTCGCGGCCGCTTGGCGCGCGGAAACCGACCGAATAGTTCAGCGAGTTTTCCAGCGAATAGCCTTCATGCGGGAAGCCTGGCGGGATATACAGAATGTCGCCCGGCTCCAGCTCTTCATCTATGATCCCTTCAAACGGATCGACCTGAAGCAGGTCAGGGTGCGGGCAGTGCTGCTTCATTGGCACCTTTTCGCCCACGCGCCAGCGACGGCGACCGGTACCCTGAATGATAAACACGTCGTACTGATCCAGATGCGGACCGACGCCGCCACCGGGAACGGAGAAGGAGATCATCAGATCGTCCATTCGCCAGTCCGGCAGGGCGCGGAAGGGGCGCATTAAGGCTGCGGTGGGTTCGTGCCAGTTGTTGACCGCCTGCACCAGTAAAGACCAGTTGCTTTCGCCCAGGTGATCGTAACTTTCAAATGGACCGTGGCTGACCTGCCATTTTCCGTCCTGGTGGCTCACCAGACGGCTGTCCACCTCGTTTTCCATCGCCAGACCCGCGAGTTCGTCAGGGGAAATAGGGTCGATAAAATTGCTGAACCCGCGTTTCAGAACGACCGGGCGTTTTTGCCAGTAACGTTCGATAAAATCGGGCCAGTTAAGCGTTAATTGATAATCCATATTTTTGTTTTCCGCAGGCTCTTACTGAGACGGATTATAACGGAAGCAAAGAACCCTGGGGGCGAGATCTGCGTATTTTTCACATTCCGGGTTAACTATCGTTCGATACGGGCTGTTGACGGCCAAAAATGACCTCCATATGGGCGCCGCCCAGCAAACTTTCACCGGTTTCGATCTTGCCGTCGTACTGATCGACGATTTCCCGGGCGACGGCCAGCCCCACGCCCTGGCCCGGACGCAGCGTATCGGCGCGCTGACCCCGGTCAAATACAACTTCGCGTTTATTACGGGGAATGCCAGGACCATCGTCCTCAACGATAATATGCAGTTCGTTATCCGTTACACGCGCGGACACCTCGACAAACTCCAGACAATACTTACAGGCGTTATCGAGCAGGTTCCCCATCACTTCCATGAAGTCATTCTTCTCGCCGACAAAGCTAATTTCCGGTGAGATATCCAGGCTGATATTGACCCCTTTACGCTGGTATACCTTGTTCAGCGCAGAAGTGAGGTTATCCAGCAGCGGGGCTACCGGGTGCAGCTCGCGGCTCAACAGGGCGCTTCCGGAACGCATGCTGGCGCGGTGCAGGTAATAACCAATCTGCTGTGAAATTCGGCTGATTTGCTCCAGCATCACAGGCTCGGCGTCATCCACGCTCATTTTCGAACTGCGCATGGAACGCAGGGTACTTTGCATCACCGCCAGCGGGGTTTTCAGGCTGTGCGTAAGATCGGTGAGCGTCGTGCGATACTTGTCGTAACGTTCACGTTCGCTTTTCAGCAGGCGGTTGAGGTTGCGCACCAGGCTGGTCAGCTCGCGCGTGGTCTCCGGGTTCAGCTTCTCGCGGTGATGCTCCTCCAGCTCGCGCACCTCTTTGGCGAGGGACTCAATCGGACGAAGGCTCCACCACGCAGCGACCCACAGGAGAGGGATTACCAGCAGCAGGTTGGCAGCCAGAACGTACACGAACCAGTTCCAGACCATATACGAGCGTTTTAGCTCAACCGGTATGGTATCGATCACCACAATGGTCAGCTGCGGCATGTTCAGGGTAGCGGGATACAGGTTGATGGCCACCGAGTGGGTCATCTCCGTGTCGTCATCTTCGGCGCGGATCTCATTGAGCTTGTTCTGTAACGCCCGATCGTCACGCAGCAGGATGCTGGTCGAGTTGAGGTCGGCTTCTATTTCGTGAAATCCGTTGGTTTTCAGCCATTCCGGACGGATGCGTTTTTTCAGCCAGGGAACATCACGCTGCGCCCACAGCAATTTGCCTTTTTCATCGTAGATCAGCGCCAGCGTCGGGCTCTGCTGGTTCAGGTTTTCCGGCATCTCGACGGTGATTTGGTTGTTCTCCCATTTCGCCAGGGTATAAAACAGGTTACTTTCGCCGCGAAGCAGGCGGAAGGTGGTTTTATCGAAGCTTACGCTGTACCCGACCAACGCCACCATTCCGTAGGAGAGCGACAGCACCAGCACGACGGCGGCGGTTGCCAGCAGAAAGCGAACCCGCAGCGAAAGGGGTAATATGTGGCGCAAAATCCCTTTCATTTAGCGTAATTCGAACAGGTAGCCCTGACCGCGCACGGTGGTGATCACGTCGTGCGGGTACTGCGCCTGAATTTTTTTGCGCAGGCGGCCCATCAGTACGTCAATGGTATGGCTTTCGCGCAGCTCGGCATCCGGATAAAGCTGAAGCATCAGGGAGTCCTTGCTCACCACTTTACCGTTGTTACGGATCAGCGTTTCCATAATGGTGTATTCGAATGCGGTCAGCTTGATCACTTCATCATTAATGGAAAATTCGCGGCGGGAGAGATCCACCTGGAACGGCGGCAGAGAGATCACCTGCGACGCCAGCCCGCTGTTACGGCGCAGCAGCGCCTGCATACGCGCGGCAACCTCTTCAATATGGAAGGGTTTGGTAACGTAGTCGTCCGCGCCTGCGCTCAATACTTCAACCTTGTCCTGCCAGCCTTCGCGAGCGGTCAGCACCAGCACCGGCAGCGAAACGTCATGGCTACGCCAGCGGCGGATAAGGGACAATCCATCTTCATCCGGCAGCCCTAAATCGACGATGGCGATGTCCGGCAGGTGTTCATTGAGATAATAATCGGCCTCTTTTGCGTCTTCGGCATCGTCCACCTGATGGCCCATCTCCTGAAGCTGAACTTTCAGGTGATGACGTAGCAATGCGTTATCCTCAACAACCAGTACGCGCATCATCACTTCTCCCTATATAAATGGTATGAATAGTTTAACGCTGATTATCCAGGTTGACACCAGCGTGATGAAATTAAATGGTTTTTTCATGCCCTAAAAAAGCGCGAGTAATATAAACCGACTTGTTTTCGCAAGCTTCCGCATTCCGGATAAAACAGCCATCTGTTTATTAACTGTTGAGGGCGCGCGGCATTTTTGCCAGAACGGGCATTGAGGGGGGTACAAATCCCGCGAGGTACTTAAGCTGCGGGCAAGTTTTGTAAATATTGCCCTTTTTTTTTGTAAGGATGTTTTCGATCTTTCCATCTTTGTCTACGCTTATTTTATGGTGCGAAATTAGATCCGCATAATATGTACCAGTAAATCAGCATTTTTACACAACTAAACAGCAATTTATCGAGTAAAGAGGCATTTATGGAATGGAAGGTTGTTGAGACTATTGCGAGCCCCGAAAGCGGTACCCTCTTTTGCAAGGTTGAAACACATTATGGCCTGAATTACATCCTGTGGCTTAAAGGGGATTATTACGTTCGTGCAGGTGAAATCATCACCACCTCAAGCCAGGGGATCCTGATTAACGACCGACGCCGAAGAGTATGGATAGCGCAGGCAATGCCCTTTACATCAATAGGTTGGATGGGTTTCAAAAAGAAAAATGCGTGTCCAGGGAACCGGCAGGAGATGGATCGCCCGTGCACCGTTGAGACGCCGTGCCAGTTCAGGCTGTGCCCGTTTGGCCTGAAACGCTATATTCCGGAAAGTTATTCCACGACAAAAAATAACAATCAATCTGACAGCAGGCTTTAATCCCGGCAAAGCCTGTAACGAGGCATGAAAACGTCGGCACGATGTTGAAAAGCAGCCCCCTTTCCGGATGGAAAGGGGGAGGGCGATTACTTCAGCTCGTCAACCATGGTAATGGCACGGCCAATATAGTTTGCCGGGGTCATCTCTTTCAGGCGCGCTTTTTCTTCTTCTGGCAGCGCCAGACCGTCGATAAACTGCTTCATACCTTCAGCATCAACGCGTTTACCGCGGGTCAGCTCCTTGAGTTTCTCATACGGTTTTTCAATGCCGTAACGACGCATCACGGTCTGAATCGGCTCCGCCAGCACTTCCCAGTTGTGATCCAGTTCGTCCAGCAGACGGTCGCGGTTCACTTCCAGTTTGCTCACGCCTTTCAGGGTAGACTGATACGCGATCAGCGCATAGCCAATGCCCACGCCCAGGTTACGCAGCACCGTGGAGTCGGTCAGGTCGCGCTGCCAGCGGGATACCGGCAGCTTGCTCGCCATATGCTGCAACACGGCATTCGCCAGACCCAGATTACCTTCGGAGTTTTCAAAGTCGATTGGGTTCACCTTGTGCGGCATGGTGGACGAACCGATTTCCCCGGCGATGGTCTTCTGCTTAAAGTGATTCAGGGCGATATAACCCCAGACGTCGCGATCGAAGTCGATCAGGATGGTGTTAAAGCGCGCGATGCAGTCAAACAGCTCGGCAATGTAGTCATGCGGCTCAATCTGGGTGGTGTACGGGTTCCACTGAATGCCCAGAGAAGTCACGAACGCTTCGCTGAACTGGTGCCAGTCCACTTCCGGGTACGCGGCGATGTGGGCGTTGTAGTTACCTACCGCGCCGTTGATTTTGCCGAGGATCTCAACCTGCTCCAGCTGACGATACTGGCGTTCCATGCGGTACGCCACGTTCGCCATCTCTTTACCCATGGTGGACGGGGTTGCCGGCTGGCCGTGCGTACGGGACAGCAGCGGAATGTCGCGGTACTCCACGGACAGGGCTTTCACCGCATCAATGATTTTACGCCAGTAAGGCAGAACCACCTCTTTGCGCGCGGTGGAGAGCATCAGCGCATGAGACAGGTTGTTGATATCTTCAGACGTGCAGGCGAAGTGAATAAATTCAGATACCGCGTGCAGGGCAGGGGCGCTTTCCACTTTCTCTTTCAGGAAGTACTCAACCGCTTTCACATCGTGGTTGGTGGTGCGTTCAATGGTTTTAATGCGCGCGGCATCTTCTTCGCTGAACTCAGCAACGATTTTATCAAGGTAATCGTTTGCCTTTGCGTCAAAAGCAGGAACTTCCTTGATTGCTGTCTGGGCGGCCAGCTTTTGCAGCCAGCGTACTTCAACCTGAACACGGAACTTCAGCAGGCCATATTCGCTGAAGATCCCGCGCAGCGCGCTGACTTTATCGCCGTAGCGTCCATCGACAGGGGATACGGCGGTCAGTGAGGATAATTCCATAATTCGCAACTCCGGGAGGTTAACAATGAGCAAGAATTTGTTTTGCCTGAGTCGTCAGGCGATGACGAGAAAACATTAACTGTAGGCGGCCACCGCCGACCTGTTGCCACAGCACCGCGGCACGAATGCCTGCCAGCAGCGAGGCGCGAACCTTCGCCTGCACCTGTGGGCTTTGCAATACGGCAGGAGAACCCGTGACCTGGATACGCGGGCCGAGCGGGCTAATCACGTCGACGTAGATACCCGCCATCGCGCTCAGCAGGGTCTCAGACTGGAGGTCAAAATGGTCGAGCTGGCGCTGTAGCCCGGCGATGCGGTCGCCCAGGGTATTCATTGCCCCTTTTGCCGCGTTCAGCTTACGTTCCAGTACCATCAGGCTTAAGGTATAGCGGGTCAGTTCCGCGTTCAATCCCTGACGGTTGCTGGCGTTGAGCACGCCGAGCAGGGTTTCAAGACCGAGACGAAGGTTAGTTTCACTGCCGCCAAAGACGCCCAGCGTGGAGCCCGGGTTGAGATCGATAACGCTGTTAAGTGAAACGTGCAGGGCATCGGCGTCGCAATGACCCTGATGCGCCAGTTGTTGCACCAGACGGGCTGACTGGCAAATTCCCGCCAGCGCCAGGGTGATGTCGTAGTAGTTCTTCGCCACACGGTCTCCTTTATGTGTGCAAACGGTTTAAACAGCAGGCAGCGGCAGGCGCTGTTCAATGATCCCACCGCCGAGGCAAATGTCGCCGCTGTAGAAAACAGCTGACTGGCCAGGGGTAACGGCGGAAACCGGCTCGTCGAAACGCACGTCAATGCGGTCGTCATCCAGTGCGGTTACGGTGCAAGGGATGTCCGTCTGGCGGTAGCGCGTTTTCACGGTGCAGCGCAGCGTGCCTTTCAGCGGCTCGCGATCGACCCAGTGCAGCTGCTGCGCGATAAGTCCAACGGACATCAGGCGCGGGTGGTCGTGACCCTGAGCCACCACCAGAATATTGTTCTCGACGTCTTTGTCGACCACGTACCACGGATCTTCGCTGCCGTCTTTGGTGCCGCCAATACCCAGACCTTTGCGCTGGCCGAGGGTGTGGTACATCAGTCCCTGATGCTGGCCGATTTCGTCGCCATCAACGGTGACAATTTTGCCCGGTTGTGCAGGCAGATAGCGGCCCAGGAATTCGCGGAATTTACGCTCGCCGATAAAGCAGATACCGGTGGAGTCTTTTTTCTTCGCGGTGATCAGATCCAGCTCTTCAGCAATTTTACGCACTTCCGGCTTTTCCAGTTCGCCGACCGGGAACAGGCTCTGGGCAATCTGTTCGTGGCTCAGCGTATAAAGGAAGTAGCTCTGATCTTTGTTGCCGTCCAGTCCGCGCAGCAGCTGGCTTTTGCCATTCACGTCCGCGCGACGCACGTAGTGGCCGGTCGCGATGTAATCCGCGCCCAGGTCTTCAGCGGCGAATTCCAGGAAGGCTTTGAATTTGATCTCTTTGTTGCACAGGATATCCGGGTTCGGCGTGCGGCCCGCTTTGTACTCTTCAAGGAAAAGCTCAAAGACGTTGTCCCAGTATTCTGCGGCAAAGTTAACGGTGTGCAGTTCGATGCCGAGCTTATCGCACACGGCCTGCGCATCGGCGAGATCCGCAGCGGCAGTGCAGTATTCCTCGCCATCGTCTTCCTCCCAGTTCTTCATGAACAGGCCCTCCACCTTATAGCCCTGTTGCTGCAACAGGTAGGCGGAAACGGAGGAATCGACACCGCCGGACATGCCGACGATCACTTTTTTCTGGCTGTTATCTGACATGGAATACTCACGACATTGAACTTCAAGGCGGCGTATTCTATCACGCCCCCCCACCATTGACACCCTCTGTAAACGGCCAGTTAAACTCTCCGATGACATCCAGCGGCAGGCGGCCCGCAGACTGCCAGCAGCGGATGCTTTCGGCAACCAGCGGCGAGCGCAGGTTTGGCGCGGTCAGGATCTCCTCGGCAGTCACCCACAGACAGCGATCGATATCGTCGTCGTGCGGTTCAGTGGCGCACGTTTCGTTAAGCTCAACGGCGAATAAAAAGCGCAGGAAAGGCGTGCGGTCAGGCGCTATCCACTGATGCATGCGGATAAAGTGCTGCGGTTCGGCACGGATACCCGTCTCCTCCCACAGCTCGCGCTTTGCCGCCTGGAGCAAGGTTTCATTGGCTTCAAGGTGCCCGGCTGGCTGATTCCACAGCGCTTTGCCGTTGATGGTCTCTTCCACCACCAGGAATTTGCCCTGCGCGTGGACCACGCAGGCGACCGTAACATGAGGTTTAAACATCAGTTCTCCTTGGGGGTAACGTCACGCCATTCCCCGTTTGCCAGTGCGTCCAGCGTGTAGCTCCCCATCGCGTAGCGAATGAGTCGCAGGGTAGGGAATCCCACGTGCGCAGTCATGCGCCTGACCTGTCGGTTGCGGCCTTCATAAAGGGTGATTTTAAGCCAGCTGGTGGGAATGGATTTGCGCTCACGAATCGGCGGATTGCGCGGCCACAGCCACTCGGGCTCATTCACGCGCTCAATACCCGCAGGCAGGGTGGGACCGTCGTTTAACGTCACGCCGTTGCGCAGCTTTGCCAGCGAGGCGTCGTCCGGCTCGCCTTCAACCTGCACGTAGTAAATTTTTCCGGTACGTTTTCCCGGCTGAGTGAGCCTGGCCTGTAGGACGCCGTCGTTAGTGAGCACCAGCAGCCCTTCGCTGTCGCGATCCAGTCGCCCGGCCGCGTAGACACCCTGTACGGGTATAAAATCCTTCAGCGTGCTGCGCCCGGCTTCATCGGTAAACTGCGGCAAAACATCGTAGGGTTTATTGAACAGTATGACCCGCGTCGGCTGGGTTTCTGGCATTCTTCTGGTCGCTTGTTGTGAGCTGAATCGCTCAACCCGGTGTTTTCTAAAAGAAGTTTTCTTCATGGTATTTTCAGGCTTTATCAATTGCCGCATTATAGCCTAATAACGAAGACCTTTCATGGCGTCGGACAATCAGGTACTATCGGAAGGCTCATTACAATTTATTAACATAAGATCAGTAACAACCAGAAGCGCTCGAAGGAGAGGTTAATGGAAAGCAAAGTAGTTGTTCCGGCGGAAGGTAAAAAGATCACCCTGCAAAACGGCAAGATTAACGTTCCTCACAACCCGATTATCCCGTTCATCGAAGGTGATGGTATCGGCGTAGACGTTACCCCGGCAATGCTGAAAGTGGTTGATGCCGCTGTTGAGAAAGCCTACAAAGGCGAGCGTAAAATTTCCTGGATGGAAATTTACACCGGTGAAAAATCCACTCAAGTTTATGGCCAGGACGTCTGGCTGCCAGCCGAAACGCTGGACCTGATCCGCGACTATCGCGTTGCTATCAAAGGCCCTCTGACCACGCCAGTTGGCGGCGGCATTCGCTCCCTGAACGTGGCGCTGCGTCAGGAACTGGATCTGTATGTGTGTCTGCGTCCGGTACGTTACTACCAGGGCACCCCAAGCCCGGTTAAGCACCCGGAGCTGACCGACATGGTTATCTTCCGTGAAAACTCTGAAGACATCTACGCCGGTATCGAATGGAAAGCGGATTCTGCTGATGCAGAAAAAGTGATCAAATTCCTGCGCGAAGAGATGGGCGTGAAGAAAATTCGCTTCCCAGAGCATTGCGGTATCGGCATTAAGCCGTGCTCCGAAGAAGGGACCAAGCGTCTGGTGCGTGCAGCTATCGAATACGCTATCACCAACGACCGTGACTCTGTGACCCTGGTGCACAAAGGCAACATCATGAAGTTCACCGAAGGCGCGTTCAAAGACTGGGGCTACCAGCTGGCGACCGAAGAGTTCGGCGGTGAGCTGATCGACGGCGGCCCATGGCAGAAGATTAAGAACCCGAACACCGGTAAAGAGATCGTCATTAAAGATGTGATCGCCGATGCGTTCCTGCAACAGATCCTGCTGCGTCCTGCTGAGTATGACGTGATCGCCTGTATGAACCTGAACGGTGACTACATCTCTGATGCGCTGGCAGCTCAGGTTGGCGGTATCGGTATCGCGCCGGGCGCGAACATCGGTGACGAGTGCGCTCTGTTCGAAGCCACTCACGGTACTGCACCGAAATACGCGGGCCAGGACAAAGTCAACCCAGGCTCTATCATTCTGTCCGCAGAGATGATGCTGCGTCATATGGAATGGTTCGAAGCCGCAGACCTGATTGTTAAGGGTATGGAAGGCGCGATTAACGCGAAAACCGTCACCTATGACTTTGAACGTCTGATGGAAGGCGCTAAACTTCTGAAATGCTCAGAGTTTGGCGACGCGATTATCGCGAACATGTAATCCACTCGCTGGGTTAAATGACAACGGGAGCCTGAGGGTTCCCGTTTTTTATGCACAAAAGACGGAAAAACGCTATGAACCATGATATCCCGCTCAAGTATTATGACATCGTCGATGAGTATGCGACTGAAACGGCGAAACCGGTCGAAGAGGCAGAGCGTACGCCGCTGGCACGCTATTTCCAGCTGCTGCTCACTCGCTTATACAACAATGAGGAAATCAGTGAAGAGGCGCAGCGGGAGATGGCTGTCGAGGCGGATATTGATGAAGCGCGCATTGACGATATCGCAAACTTTCTGAATCAATGGGGCAATGAATAACGCTTCATCGTGCTGAGTCTGCCAGCAGGCTGGCCAGGTCGCGCCGGGTTAACGATTTTGAAAAGTACCAGCCTTGCACGAGGGCATCAGGATATCTCTGGGCGATGAACTGATATTGCGTTTCGCTTTCGACGCCCTCAAACACGAGGGTTTTGTGCAGCTTAGCGAGCGCGTCGCAAAAGATCGCCAGAATATCCTGTTTATAATGCTCGTTGATGCCATCCACTAACGACTTATCCACTTTGATTTCGTCATACTTGAGGTTTGACAGCCTGGCCAGATTAGAATTTTGCACGCCAAAATCGTCTATGGAAATTTTGACGCCTGCCGATTTAAGCTCCTCACAAAACTCTTCAAGGATGGCCGAGGTGGACACGCCATTCTCGGATAATTCGATCTTTATTAACGATAAGGGAAGCGCGTGCTGTAGGCATTCATGGCGTAATACCGCCAGGAATTTGCCGTCTTCAATTTCCGTTCGCCCAACGTTCAGTGAAATCATGAGCTGATGTTCAGTGGCCAGCGCGGCAATTTCCGACAGGGATTTTTTAATCATGTTCCGGTAATAAACGTTATACAGCCCAATTTTTTTAATCAACGGGATAAACAGCTCGGGAGAAACCTCTTTGTGGTTGTTATCCTGCCATCTCGATAACACTTCAACCCCAACGATTTTCTTATCAGCAACCCGAATAATGGGCTGAAAGTGTACGCTGATGGTATTCGCTTTCACCGCTTTGACCAGCGTACGCTCCAGAGAAAGCCGGTCTTCGTAAAGTCGCAGAGAAAACAGCGTCAGCGATACCCAGATAAAGTATAAAAACAGGCACAGGAGCACCATCACTACGCGGGACAGCGATGCCAGTCCGGCGTTGTGATGGGTGACGGTAACGCACAAATCCCAGCGGGTGCTGCACTGCGTCACGGTCTGCGTGAATAGCAGAGACGACAGGCGGCTAAGGTTATCTGTAGGAGACGTAACGGTGAAAAAGGTCCGGTCGAAATCTTTCGTGGAAGAACGAAGTGAATAGTTGGCGGTAACGGGAGAAAATTTATCGTAGGCTGTACGTGACGTGAAGATAATAAGATGGTTATAAATTGTCGCATTGCCCACAAAGAAATCTTTCTGTGAAAATTGCGCCAGGCTGAATCCGTTCAGAGTGTCATGAAGCTCAGAGGGAAGGGCGATGGGATTTGCCAGCTTGCCCCAAAATGCGGTGCAGGTGATTTTCCCATTTTCAATAAACCCCACATCGGCGAAATAGAGACTCTGCATCTTTAATTTACGGTA
Organism: Enterobacter sp. GD03975; assembly: GCF_029838645.1. NCBI lineage: Bacteria > Pseudomonadati > Pseudomonadota > Gammaproteobacteria > Enterobacterales > Enterobacteriaceae > Enterobacter > Enterobacter sp. GD03975. The sequence continues at coordinate 292,363 of NZ_JAOBZC010000003.1, read as the reverse complement.
GTCGTTCAGACTCGCGCTATCGCATCCCTTCGCGGAAGTCGTTTTAAGCGTGCTGGCGATAATTTGCGTCAAGTCTTCGGAATAGCGTAACAGCGTGTGGGAGATCTCCCTCTGCCGGTCCTTTTGCTGCTCAACGATGATGGCGTTAACAGCATACAGCGACAGGACGACCAGAAAGGTTGAGATGATAGCAACGCTAATGGCCTTCTTCATATTCCTGCTGTCCCGCCACGTCCTGAGGTGCAGGGATCTTAACACAGGTCATAAAAGCTACAAGTATGAGAGAAGAGCCAGCGCGGTATCGCCGTGCAGGCTACGTTCTATTCAGAACCACTCAAACCGTGTGGAGAGCAGTAACAGTAGCGTACTGGCAGAAATTAGATTCAGGCAGATGACAAATTTGCTCGATACGTTCATGTTATCAATTCTTTGCTGTTCAGTAGCCACAGAGAATAGCGTTTCGCCACCTGCGATAAAACGCCAGATTTTGGTGGGTTTAGGCAAAAAAAAGCCCACTAAAAAGTGGGCAAGAAATACTGGAAGCAATGTGAGCAATGTCGTACTGAATACCTGAGTGATTTGCTCAACCATTCAGTATTGAGAAAGATAATCTTTCTCAACAAAAGATGCAACCCCACGATTCATGTGGAACGGCAAATTTCTACTGTTCAGATTTTACTCAAACGAACCGTGTGATTCTTATCACAAATTTCCTTTCTCAAATCCTGTGCTATCCTTTTCTGTGTCGTTGATTTAATGACAAAAACCATACGGAGAGGAAAGCTATGGGAATTTTATCCTGGATTATCTTTGGGCTGATTGCGGGTATCCTGGCGAAGTGGATTATGCCGGGCAAAGATGGCGGCGGTTTCATCGTCACGATCATTCTGGGGATTGTGGGTGCAGTCGTTGGTGGCTGGATCAGTACCCTGTTCGGCTTTGGCAGAGTTGATGGCTTCAACTTCGGCAGCTTTGTCGTCGCGGTGATTGGCGCGCTGGTTGTTCTGTTTATCTACAGAAAAATCAAAAGCTAAATCTGAACTGTGTTAAAAAAGGCTGCCTGATGGCGGCCTTTTTACTTTGGCTTACCACCAGCCCAGCTGGGTACCGGCTAGGGCTACGATGGCCACAATCAGCATGATGAGGGTCGTTTTTCTCACTTATGCCCCCGGCGCGGCGTATCCGCCAAGGAAAAACCAGCCTAAAAACACCACCGCCGTGATAAAAATTACAACCGGAAAGAGGATCCCTATTCTCATGCCATCACCTGTTTGAGTTTGTATAAGGCCGTAGAGTGTACGGTTTTAATCTAACGCGACAAAGCCTGTTTTGCTTTTTCCCTTTTTATCCTGATACATCGCGAGGTCTGCGGTGCGCAGGGCGCTATCTTCATCCGTGCTGTGAGGGTCCACAATAACGACGCCATAGCTTGCACCGGGATAGAGAATAGTGACATTTCCTAACCCGTATTCGCCCGCGATACGACCGTTGAGGCGGGTTTTGATTGCGTTGACCTCTGAGCTGGTGTCGCCATCATTGCTGTTACTCAGGCTGGCAACCAGAAATTCATCGCCGCCGAGCCGGCCGATAATTTCGTCCTGCGTTTGCTCGTGCGTCAGCCGATTGCCGACCTGAACGAGGAACCGATCGCCCGCTTCATGACCGTACTGGTCATTGATTCGCTTGAAATCATCAAGGTCAATAAAGGCAATCATGACGTTGCGGTTAAGATGGCGCGCCAGTGAGAACAGGGTGGTGAGATTTTCAAAAATGGCGCGACGGTTTGGCAGGCCGGTAAGGGCGTCGGTGTATGAGTAGGCAATGAGCGCGGCGTTGGCTTCGCGAAGCTGAAGCACCAGCGACTCTTTCTGAATGTACTGACCAATTAGCCCGGCAAAGAGTCTGATCACCTGCTCGCCACGCTCGCTGAACTGTTTCTGTGCGGTGCTTGCCGCGCAAAGCGTGCCGTACAAGGTACCGTCAGCAAGGTGAACCGGTACGCTCATATAGGTCGTAATCCCCAGCGCTTTAGCAGCCTCACATTCTGGCCAGCGTTCAGGCACCTCGTTACTGAACAACGTGTCGCTATCCATGGCGCGCTTACACAGCGTTTCGTCCCAGGGCACGCTGAACCCTGCCGGGATCTGCATTTGCTTACTGTTACGGGCATATAAAATGTGCTGTAAACGCGCATTGATATCGATTTTGGTCAGGTAGGTTGATTCCATATCGGTCACAATTTCCAGCATTTCCAGTAGCTGACGCACCAGACTGTCGAGAGATTGCTCGGTGGCGAGGGTTTCTGAAACACGGGCAAGAATGATATCTGACATAAAGCAGGTTGACTCCCATGCAGAAGGCCTCTGTAGCTGCATGTTATGCTGAAATTATAGACTCCGGTCATAGTTAATCATGAATAGGGGAAATTTTATATATTCTTCTGGAAACCAGGGCGGGCGTGCTAAAAAAAAGCCCCGACGCGAAGGCCGGGGCAAAACATCTTGATTACGGAATGATGTTCTCTGGTCAGAGTGAGAACAGACCCCACTATAGGGACGAATCGTGCAGGTTTAATGGAGAAATCATGGAGAAAACGGCGATGACCCGTTACTCTGACGTTTTCAACACCCTGAAGGATCGTGAAAATGAAATATCTTTTCCTGGCACTGGTACTACCGCTGGCCGCATGCTCAACAAAGACACTCCCTCCCGATGCGCCTGAGCCGCCGCACGCTATTGGTATGGCAAACCCGGCGTCAGTGTACTGTCTGGAGAAAGGGGGAGAGCAAATCCCTGTTCAAAGCCCTCAGGGCGTACGTACCGAGTGCAAACTGCCAGGCGGAGAAACGATCGATGAATGGGATCTCTACCGCCGCGATCATCCGCAACCGACCAGATGACAACGGCAATAAAACTGCGATACACTTCTCTTTAGGATTATTCTTAGCCAGTTTCTGGCAGCACGTTTGCGAGAAGAAGTATGTTTCAGTTAAAACCGGGCAGCATGGCGATGATCGTGGGTGCGCGTACGACGGCAGGCCGTCGAAATATTGGTAAATCCGTTGAGCTGTTTGGCCTCTGTCAGCCAGGCCAGCGTTTTGTGAACCCGGTCAACGGCGTCATGACGCAGTTACCCGCCACGTCAGCGCGCCCGCTGTGGCTGGTCACCGGTGATGTCTACGCATTTGATAACCAGCACGGTTTTGCGTTTGTTCGCCCGGAACATCTGATGCCGCTGACGCCGGACGAGATGCCACGCATCGTTGATGAGCTGGCGATCGGCTAATCAAAATCTCCGCAACCAGTCCGCCAGCACCTGCGCGTGATTCTGCTCCGTATTTTTCGCACCATAGAGTAGCGTCACGGTCTGCTGTCGGGCGAGGGCTGCCAGGCGTTTGCCTTCATCCTGATGCTGCGCCAGCTCTTTTCGATAGGCTTCACTGAACGCGTTGAAATCGATCGCTTCACCGTGGAAGGCTTTACGCAGTTCGCTCGACGGCGTTAGCGATTTGCACCACTCATCGTAGGCGAGATCGCTCTTTTTCATACCTCGCGGCCAGAGTCTGTCTACCAGCACCCGGTAACCATCGTCTGACGTTGCCTCTTCATACACGCGTTTGCATTGAATCATCCGTTTTCCTCCCTACCGTCTGACGTTCAGCAAGAACACTATAGCACCAGGCTTTTATCCACCCAATTTAAGGTATTGTGATAATTGCAAAAGATCGGTAGTCTGAGGTTCCTTATGTTATCTGAAAATCCTCCGGCATAAGGAATCTCTCATGGAACTCTCCCCGGTTAAAACGACGCTGCGCATTGCGCTGGTTGGTGATTACAATCCCGATGTTATTGCGCACCAGGCTATCCCGCTGGCGATTGATGACGCCGCTGCGGTTCTGGATCTCACCGCAGATTATGACTGGCTCGCCACGCCTGAGCTCACCAGTCCCGAAGACCTGGTCGGTTACGATGCCATCTGGCTGGTTCCGGCAAGCCCGTATAAAAACACCGAGGCGGCGTTTATTGCGGCGCGTTACGCGCGCGAAAACAGCATCCCCTTTCTCGGCACCTGCGGCGGGTTCCAGCATGCGCTGATTGAATATGCGCGCAACGTGCTGGGCTGGCACGATGCAGGCCATGCCGAAACCGATACCGAAGGGAGGATGGTGATTGCGCCGCTGGCCTGCTCGCTGGTGGAACAAACCGACGCGATCGAACTGCGGAACAACACCCTGATTGCCAAAGCGTACGGGAAGCCGGAAATTCAGGAAGGGTATCACTGCAATTACGGCGTCTCGCCTGAGTTTGCCCGGCAGCTTGAGCGGGGCGACATGCGCGTGACGGGCTGGGACGAGCAGGGCGAGATCCGCGCGGCAGAGCTGGTGACCCATCCCTTCTATGTGATCACCCTGTTCCAGCATGAGCGAGCCGCGCTGCAAGGGCGCCCGGTGGTGCTGGTCCAGGCCATGCTGCGGGCGGCGCAGGCATAAAGAAAGCAGACCGAAAGGTCTGCCTTGTGTGTCAGCGGGGTGTGATTTCCCGATCGCGCCCGGCTAGCATGCCGCACAGGGCCATCACCACCGCAGCCAGCGCGCAGGCGAGCAGCGGAATGCGCCAGTCTCCGGCGGTATCGTGAATTTTCCCCATCAGCGGTGGCCCACAGGCCGCCAGAAGATAGCCAATGGACTGCGCCATGCCGGAGAGCGCGGCGGCCTGATGGGCCGAACTGGCGCGCAGCCCGATAAAGGTCAGGCCGAGGATCATGGTGGCGCCGGATCCAAAGCCAAACACCAGCGTCCAGACGACGGCCAGCTGCGGCGCAAACCAGAACCCTGCCGCGCTTACGGCGCACATCAGGGCGACAAGCCCGGCAATGCCACGCTGATCGCGAAGACGGTGCAGGATAAGCGGAATGGCGAGACCGGGAACAGCGGTGGCCAGCTGGAGAAGGCCGTGCATGGAGCCCGCCTGCGTTTCGCTGTAGCCGTGGCTGATCAGAATTGCGGGCAACCAGCCGATTATGACGTAGTAAATCAGTGAGTTGATGCCCAGAAAAAGCGTCACCTGCCAGGCAAGGGCGGAGCGCCAGATGGCCCGGTTGTGCAGCGCGCCCGCTCCCGTCAGGGTAGCTGCGGGCTTCTGGCGCCATTGCGGTAACCACAGCAGCAGCGCCACCAGCGGGAAGAACATCAGCATCAGCAGCGCCCCGTGCCAGCCGGCATTCCCCAGCGACAGCGGGACGATCAGCGCCGATCCTGCGGCAGCGGCGGCCCCCATCGTCAGCGAATACGCCCCCGTGAGTTTTGCGACCTGGCCCGGAAAATCGCGTTTGATTAATCCGGGTAACAGGACATTGCCCAGCGCAATCCCGCAGCCAACGACCGCCGTACCGATAAACAGCAGCGACGCCGACGGCAGCGAACGTATGCCAATCCCGATGCATATCAGCAGCAGCGCGATAAAAAGGCTGCGCTCCATGCCCAACCGTCGGGCGACGCCTGCGGCAAGGGGAGAGATTAAGGCGAAGGCCAGCAGCGGCAGCGTCGTGAGAAGACCGGTTTGCGCCGTGCTTAAGCCATAGTCCTGACGGATGGTGTCGAGCAGGGGGGCGACGCCGGTAAACGTGACGCGCAGCGTCGTGGCAATCATCAGGATACCTGCAACCAGCAGCGCACCCTGTTTCCCGGAAGGTTGAATAGCAGTAGTCATTATTGTCTCTTACGTTCAGGCGAGCGCATACAATACCGATTTAAGTCGTGGTTGAAATCAGGCTAAAATGACAGTTTATCGCTAATATCGGACAACTTTATGTACGGACTGGGGCTCGACGGCTACGATCCCGACAGCCAGCACGATGCGGCGGTGGCCTTTCGCATCCGCGTAGTGGCACAAGAACAATTTATTCCGCTTCATCAGCACCGCAAAGGGCAGCTGATTATGGCACTGGGTGGGGCGATAACCTGCGAAGTGGAAAACGCGATGCTGATGGTGCCGCCCCAGTATGCGGTGTGGATCCCGGGTCAAACGCCGCACAGCAACAGGGCGACGCCCGGCGCGCAGCTCTGCCTGCTGTTTATTGAACCCGGCGCGCTCGACCTGCCGGCGCGTACCTGTACGCTGAAAATATCGCCCCTGGTGCGGGAGCTGGTGCTGGCGCTCGCGGACAGGTCGCGGGAAGAACTGCCGCTTCCCGCGACTGGCCGACTGGTTGACGTCCTGTTTGACGAACTGCCCCTGCAACCGCAGGAGCATCTCCAGCTGCCGGTTTCTCCGCATCCGAAAATTCGCCTGATGAGTGAGACCATGGCAAACGAGCCTGCCGCCTGGCAGACGCTGGCCCAGTGGGCCAGCCACTTTGCCATGAGCGAGCGCAATCTGGCACGGCTGGTGGTGAAAGAGACCGGGTTAAGCTTTCGCCGCTGGCGACACCAGCTCCAGCTGATTGTCGCGTTGCAGTTTCTGATCGGCGGGAAGTCAGTACAGCAGGCGGCGCAGGCGCTGGGGTATGACTCCACCACCGCCTTTATCACCATGTTTAAGAAAGGGCTGGGGCAGACGCCCGCCCGCTATATCGCCAGCCTGACTACGACTTCCCGATAAACAGCGAAACCAGCCCGGCAGCAATCAGCGGGCCAACCGGCACGCCACGAAACAGCGCCACGCCCAGCACGGTGCCCACCAGCAGGCCGGCCACCAGTGAGGGCTGGCTGCTCATCAGCGTCACGCCGCGTCCGCCAAGCCAGGAGACAAAAACGCCCACCGCAATCGCCACCAGCGATTTCCAGTTCACAAAGGAGTGCAGCAGCGTTGAGGCCGGCAGCGTTCCGCTGGCAATCGGTGCCATCACGCCGATGGTCAAAATAATGATCCCGATGGTTAGCCCCTGTTTTTCAATCCACGGGAAGAAGGTGTTTAGCGGCGTAACGCGAACGATGATCAGTACCAGAATGGAAATCGCGACGGTGGTGTTGTGGCTGATAAAACCCAAAGCAGCCAGGGCCAGAAGTATAAGCAGAGTAGGGTCGAGCATGACGGGATCCTTGCCAAAAATAGTAAGCCTGCTTACTTTACGCGCAAACGCGACGGCAGGCAGGCTTTAGTGAAAAAATTGTCTATTTTTGGGCGCTTGCCTGAAGTCAGTTTACCAGTTGCGGGATAAGCGGACTCCCGTCGCGGATAAACACCGGGATGGTTTCCAGCGTCGCGGGCACCCGGATATGCTCCCCGCCGGGGTAGCGTTCGCCGTTAAGGGCGACCCAGCTATTGCCATTCGGTAACCAGACATCGCGCTCACGCTGACCGGCCTGCATAACCGGCGCCACGAGAAGATCTTCGCCAAACAGATACTGATCTTCACACGCCCAGCTCTGCTTATCCTGCGGATAGTGCCAGAACAGCGGACGCATTAGCGGGTCTCCGTGCAGATGCGCCTGCTGGTACAGCGCGTCAATATACGGGCGCAGGGTTTCGCGCACGGTAAGCCAGTGCTGCATGATGGCGTAATTCTCTTCTCCGTAACTCCACAGCTCATTAGGCGAACCGCTGTTACATTGAGGAATACCGTCCCGATAGCGCTCCGGGGGCTGGATCTGCGGCTCGCGATAGCCGTGCATGCGCAGAACCGGCGTAAACACCGCCCACTGGAACCAGCGGATCAGCAATTCGTGGAACGCCGGGTCGTTGACGTTCCCTCCCTGGAAGCCGCCGATATCGGTAGTCCACCACGGGATCCCCGCCAGCCCCATATTCAGTCCGGCGGCGAGCTGATTGCGAAAAGCATGGAACGAGGAGTGGACATCACCCGACCACGCCAGCACGCCATAGCGCTGGCTGCCTGCCCAGGCGCAGCGTACCAGGTTAACTATCTCAGTTTCACCGTTTGCCTGTAGCCCATCGTAAAAGCCCTGCGCAAAATCGCGCGGGTAGCGGTTGCCCACTTCCAGCACCGGACCGGCGTGGTAGCGATAGTTATCAAAATCATAGGCGCGGTACTCCGGTTCCGCTTCGTCGAGCCAGAACAGTTTGATGCCCAAATCGTAATAATTTCGCTTCACCGTATCCCAGACTAACTCGCGCGCTTCGGGATGCGTGGCGTCAAAGAACGTCGTATTGCCCATAAAATCGAGGTTAACCTGTACGCCGCGTTCGCTGCTGACAAGCCACCCTTTGGCTTTCATCTGCGGGTAGAGGGGGCTGCGCGCCTCTACCGTTGGCCACACCGACACCATCAGCGCAATACCCATTTCGCGCAGTTCGTCGACCATTGCTTTAGGATCGGGCCAGTCCACCGGATCGAAGCACCAGGTGCCCTGATTCGGCCAGTGGAAAAAGTCGATGACCATGACCGACAGCGGCAGGTTACGGCGGCGATACTCCCGCGCGACCTCCAGCACCTCCTGCTGGGTGCGGTATCGCAATTTACACTGCCACAGCCCGCTGATAAACGCCGGGGCTGCCGGGGGCATACCGGTGGCTTTCACATACTGGCGGGTGATCTCCGCCACCGTGTCAGCGGCGGTGATCCAGTAGTCCATTTCACCTGTGACCCGGGCGCGCCATTCCGTCTGGTTTTTTGCAAAGCTGGCTTCGCCAATCGCCGGGTTGTTCCACAGCAGGCCATAGCCAAGGCTGGACTGCATAAAGGGGACGCTTGCCTGGGAGTTGCGCTGCGCCAGTTCCAGCGTGCAGCCTTTCAGATCCAGCCACGGCTGTTGATACTGACCCATGCCATAGAGGCGTTCTTCCGGACGCGATTCAAACCGGACGGTAAGCTGATATTTGCCGCCCATCAGCGGCTTAAATTCGCGGCCATCCAGCTTCAGGGCGCTGACGTATTTATCCTGACTCTTCTCGCTGGCACCGATACCGACCGTAGAACGCTGGCGCCACATCTCCTCCAGCAGCAGCTCACCGCGCTGATTGTAGAAGGCCAGCTGACCTTTAAGGTTCAGCCTCGCGGTGATATTGCCGTTGCGCAGCGTCAGGCTTTCCGCTTCGGCGACGATTTCAGCCTCGCAAGGTGTAGCGGGTAACAGCGCCTGCAAGGCTTCATCGAACGTCGGGGAACAGGTGGCCCTGACGCGCAGGCTGTTTTCCCCCCAGGGTTCAATACGCAGGATCTGACGTTCAAAACGCCATTCGATACTGTTGGAATGTTGAATCAGCTCACTCATGGATAACGCGTCCTTCTAAACGGGGTGTTTGGCGAGATGGATAGACTGCATAGTGCTGTCGTCGAGCTTGTACCAGCGCAGCGTGGCAAACGCGCAGAGCGACAAGATGCCAGGCACGAGAGTGAAGAGGGCAATGATGCAGTACATCGCCGTGGTGGTCTGTTCCGGGGCATTGGCCACATAGCCGCTTAAGCCCAGCGTCCAGCCAACAATCGCGCCGCTGATTGCCATCCCCAGCTTGAGAACGGCGAGGAAGGTGGAGAAGATCACGCCGTCCATGCGTTTGCCCTGTTTCCATTCGCCGTAGTCGGCGACGTCTGCCATCATCACCCACATCAGCGTGGTGGTGGCCTGGTAAAGGGTGGAGACGATGAACGTCATAGGTACCAGAATCAGCACCGACTTAGGCGCAAAGAACAGGGCGATACTGAGTACTCCCGCCAGCACAGAACAGTAGCCAAACATCTGCACTTTGCTCACGTTCTGCGTCAGACGTTTAGCCAGCGCGCTGCCTGCGGCTTTTCCGAGAATATGCGCACCGAGCATCCACATAAAATAGCTCGCGCTACCGAGATAATACGTGACGAAATACATCATTGCGCCAAGGCGAATAACGCCAAAACCAATGTTGGTTATTACCAGTACGGCGACAACACGCCATTGGTCGTTTCGTAATAAATCCCTTAGTTCCGCAAGATAATTATTGTGGGTGGCGGGAGCCTTAATACGCTCGCGCGTATTGGCGAAGCAGATCCAGAACATGACGACCGCGACAGTTGCCATAATGGCCATCGCCCAGCGGTAGCCCAGCAATTTATCGTCGCCGCCTAAAAATTCTGCCAGCGGCATCATAAAGAATGTCGACAGCGCGCCGCCCAGCGTGGCCAGGAAAAAGCGATAAGACTGGAGGGAAATTCGCGCATCGTTGTCAGGGGTAATTACCGCGCCCATAGAGCAATAGGGGATATTAATCGCGGTATACATCAGCATCATCAGGGTATAGCTGACGGTCGCGAAAATCATTTTACCATGCAGATCGAGCGACTCCGGTACGGCGTAGGTCAGCAGACAGCTTGCCCCAAAGGGCAGCGCCAGCCACAGCATCCACGGGCGGAATTTGCCCCAGCGTGTGCGCGTCCTGTCGGCGATATAGCCCATCGCCGGGTCTATTATGGCATCGGCGGTTCTCGCCAGAAGAAACATGGTGCCCACAAATGCCGCAGGCAGTCCCACTACGTCCGTATAGTAAAACGTCAGAAAAATAATGACGTTATCCAGCCCAATATGGCTCGCCATATCGCCTAACCCATAACTGATTTTTTCTTTACGGGTAATTATTTCGGTCATTGTATTCACCTTGCCAGTGTAAGGTTTATTTATGAGGTGCTCCGTTATCAGAGTTAACCATGATGAAAAGGTTAACAATTGCGAGATCTGGCATCGGGGTTACGTTAATTTCTTTTCGTGATACCGGTAACAAATAAATCATATAATGAGTGACTTTGCGCAGCGGAACATATTTCGCTCAGAATCGTTTCAGCGGCAAAATAGTCGTTTTATTTATGCATCGCTGTCATGTCGCTGTCATTTGGCGGGGGTAAAAAAGGGGTGATCGGGGCAACGCTGAGGGCATCATGAACGATCCTATGTTTGTCGAAACGCTGGTTATCTCCTCTTCGTTTTTTATCATCGCGATTATTCTGATCGCGTCCGTGCTGCTGCTGGAAAACGGCTGACCGTTAGCCAGCCTCTGTATTTATTGTTTCCGGAAGGTCACAAGCTCAGGACGGGCGATGCGCAGATAGTCTTGGGTATCCATAATCACCGACTTTTCCAGCAGGCCAGCGTTGAAGGCGATCTCGTCGAAACGCTCAAACAGCAGCGGATCGGCGACCAGCGTCAAATCCGAATGAAAGCTGAACGGGGGAATGGCGCCGAAAACGCAGCCGGTAAGGGCATCAACTTCCGCCGGACTGGCGAGAGAGGCCTTCAGCCCACCGAAATGGCGGGCAAGCAGGCTCAGATCGGCCTGACGATCGGCGGCGAGGATAGCCAGAATATGTTTCTTTACGCCGTTGCCTTTTACCTTGCAGACCAGCGCTTTTGCACCCTGTCGGATATCGGTCCCGCGAATTTCACTGACCGCTTCGCATTTTCCAACGGCCTCATGCTCCATCACGCGAAAGCGCGCACCCTGTTCGGTTAATAAGCTGATTAGCTGCTGATGGGTCGTCGTCCCAGTCACGTCACCAGACATAATGAATTCACCTGTGATTTGCCAATACGCAGCTTGCTACCTTAGCACGGGACGGAGAGGGCTGAAAGAAAACAGCCAGCGGGAGCGCTGGCTGTTGGGTCATGCATTGCTGGTGGACGATTGCTTCTGGAACAGTTCCCGGAAAACCGGATAGATGTCATCCTGGTCACGAATGTGCTGCATCGCGAAGTTATCGAACATCGCTTGCAGATGCTCATATTCACGCCACAGCGTCTGGTGGGCACGACGGGTAATTTCAATGTAGCTGTAGTAACGCACCACCGGCAGGATCTTCTTCGCCAGAATTTCATGACACAGCGGCGAGTCATCCGCCCAGTTATCACCATCCGATGCCTGCGCGGCATAGATGTTCCACTGCGCCGGATCGTAGCGCTCCTTCACCACCTCATCCATCAGCTTCAGGGCGCTCGACACGATGGTGCCACCGGTCTCCTGCGAGTAGAAGAACTCATGTTCATCCACCTCTTTTGCCTGAGTATGATGGCGAATGTAGACCACCTCCACGTTCTTATAGGTTCTGCTCAGGAACAGATAGAGCAGAATATAAAAACGCTTAGCCATATCCTTCGTCGCCTGATCCATCGAGCCTGATACGTCCATCAGGCAGAACATCACCGCCTGGCTGGACGGCTCCGGACGTTTTTCGTAGTTCTTGTAGCGCAGGTCAAAGGTGTCGATAAACGGTACCCGGTCGATCTTCGCCCGCAGTTCGGCAATCTCTTTACGCAGGCGCTCCTCTTCCAGCAGCTGCGCCGGTTCCGTGTTTTCAACCACCTTCAGGCTGGTTTCCAGCTCGCGCAGTTCGCGCCGTTTACCCGCCGTCATCGCCGTACGTCGCGCCAGCGAGTTTTGCAGGGAACGCACGACGCTGATGTTGGCGGGCACGCCGTTTGCGGTATAGCCCGCGCGATGGGTTTTATATTCATTGAGCTGGCGGTGCTGATTCTTTTTCAGATTCGGCAGAGCCAGATCTTCGAACAGCAGGTCGAGATACTCGTCTTTAGATATCTGGAAGACAAACTCATCCTGGCCTTCACCGTCCTGGCTGGCTTGTCCCTGACCGCTGCCAGAACCGCCCCCTCCGCCTTGTGGCCGCTCGATTCTGTCATTCTGGACGAAGTGGTCATTTCCTGGGTGCACGCGATGGCGAAGGCCGCCACGCCCCTGATGAAACATCGGTTCGCTGATGTCATCGTTGGGGATGGAGACGGATTCGCCGCTGTCGACGTCGGTCACCGAGCGTTTGTTGATGGCCTCGGAGATCGACTGTTTAATTTGCGATTTATAACGGCGCAAGAAGCGCTGGCGATTCACCGTGCTCTTGTTTTTGCCGTTAAGACGCCGGTCAATAAACCAGGTCATATATCCCCCGTACTGCATTTGCCAACTTTCAGCGGCCCGGTCAGCAAAGGCGCTGCCGGGCACTTGTGTTAAGACGATTTGCGCACGCGCAGATACCATTCGCAGAGCAGGCGGACCTGTTTGCGGGTATAGCCTTTCTCCATCATACGGTCGACAAAATCGTCGTGCTTTTTCTGCTCGTCGGTGGAGGTTTTGGCGTTAAACGAGATGACTGGCAACAGCTCTTCCGTGTTGGAGAACATTTTCTTCTCGATAACCGTGCGCAGTTTTTCGTAGCTGGTCCAGTTTGGATTGCGGCCGTTGTTATGCGCTCTGGCGCGCAGCACGAAGTTCACAATCTCGTTTCGGAAGTCTTTCGGGTTGCTGATCCCGGCCGGCTTCTCGATTTTTTCCAGCTCCGCGTTCAGGGACTCACGGTCAAACAGCTGGCCGGTGTCCGGGTCGCGGTACTCCTGATCCTGGATCCAGAAGTCAGCGTAAGTAACGTAGCGGTCAAAGATGTTCTGGCCGTATTCGGAATAGGATTCCAGGTAGGCGGTCTGGATCTCTTTGCCAATGAACTCGGCGTATTTCGGGATCAGGTAGCCTTTCAGGAACTCCAGGTAGCGTTCAGCCTGCTCCTGCGGGAACTGCTCGCGTTCAATTTGCTGTTCCAGTACGTAGAACAGATGGACCGGGTTAGCGGCCACTTCCGCGTGGTCGAAGTTGAAGACCCGGGAGAGGATCTTAAACGCAAAACGCGTCGACAGGCCGTTCATCCCTTCGTCGACCCCGGCGTAATCGCGATATTCCTGGTACGATTTCGCTTTCGGGTCGGTATCCTTCAGGCTTTCCCCATCATACACGCGCATTTTCGAGTAGATGCTGGAGTTTTCCGGCTCTTTCAGGCGCGACAGGATCGAGAAGCGCGACAGCGTTTCCAGGGTTCCCGGCGCGCAAGGGGCATGCATTAGCTCACTGTGGTTGAGCAGTTTTTCATAAATCTTGATCTCTTCGGAGATCCGCAGGCAATAAGGCACTTTGACGATGTAGACTCGGTCAAGGAACGCCTCATTATTTTTGTTGTTACGGAAGGTTACCCACTCAGATTCGTTCGAGTGAGCGAGGATAATCCCGTTAAACGGCAGGGCGGAGATACCTTCCGTCCCGTTGTAGTTGCCTTCCTGCGTGGCGGTCAGCAGCGGATGCAGCACTTTAATCGGTGCTTTAAACATCTCGACAAATTCCATAATCCCCTGGTTGGCACGGCACAGCGCACCGGAATAACCGTAGGCATCCGGATCGTTTTGCGCGTGATGTTCCAGCTTACGGATATCAACTTTACCTACCAGCGCCGAGATATCCTGGTTGTTCTCGTCACCGGGCTCGGTTTTGGCGATGGCGATCTGCTCAAGAATGGATGGCCAGACCTTCACGACGCGGAATTTGGTGATATCCCCGCCAAACTCATGCAGACGTTTTGCCGCCCACGGCGACATGATGGTGCCGAGATAGCGGTGCGGAATGCCAAACTCTTTATCCAGAATCTGCGCATCCTCCTGAGGGTTAAACAGGCACAGCGGATGGTCATTCACCGGGCTGCGCTCGCCGTTGGCGCTCAGGACGTAGATCGGCACGCGCTGCATCAGCGCCTTCAGCCGTTCAGCCAGGGAGGATTTACCCCCGCCGACAGGACCCAGCAGATAAAGGATTTGCTTCTTCTCTTCCAGCCCCTGAGCGGCATGCTTCAGGTAGGAGACGATCTGCTCGATGGCGTCTTCCATGCCGTAGAACTCTTCAAACGCCGGGTATCGGGCGACCACCCGATTCGAAAATAGACGGGAAAGCCGTGGCTCCAGGGCTGTATCGACCATGTTTGGCTCACCGATAGCCATCAATAGCCGTTCTGCCGCATTGGCATAGGCACTGCGATCTTGCCGACAAATGGTAAGAAACTCCTGCAGTGTGAACTCTTCGTCCTTGGCAGCTTCGTAGCGCTGGCGATAGTGATCGAATATATTCATGGCATGCCGTCCTTTCGTTTTTTAGCACAGGATAAGAGCCGTTCGTATGAGTAGTGGAGGCTCCCGGAAGAGAATTTTTCGCACCTCACCTCCAGAGCAGCAACCTGTGTGCCAGGTCGAAGGCTATGAACCGCAGGGTGTTCAGCAAAACCTCTTCTTAAATTAAAGCGTAGATGGCAATTGCAAAACTTGCATACGCATAAAATCTACTTTCAATGACATATCAATAACTCATCCAAAAATTTCCACTGTGGTTATAAGCGAAAAGGGGGTTTTTCATTTAGCGTTCACATAAATGAAAGCGGGTTGTCATCTGAAAAATGAAAAATAACGGGTTAATCAAACGGATTAGCGCGCAAAAAATTTTGGGATGTACGGGAATGGCGGTTACACTTCACCCGCTGATTATTTGACTACAGGAAAGAATGGATTGTGACCAAACTCAAACTTCTGGCATTGGGCATCCTTGCCGCGACCGCAGCAAGCACCGTACAGGCTGAGAGCCAGTGGACTGTTGGCGCGGGTGCTGGCGTGATCAACAGCCCGTACAAGCAGTATGACCGCGACGTTTATCCTGTCCCCGTTGTCACCTATGAAGGCGATAACTTCTGGTTCCGTGGATTGGGCGGCGGCTACTATCTGTGGAACGATACGGCCGATAAGCTCTCCATCATGGCCTATTACGATCCAACGCACTTTAAACCAGGCGACAGCGACAGCAATGCGCTTCGTCAGCTGGACAAGCGCAGAAGCTCGCTGATGGCGGGGCTTTCATACGTGCATAACACCCAGTATGGCTTCCTGCGCACGGCGCTGGCGGGCGATACCCTGGACAACAGCAACGGCTTCATCTGGGATCTGGCGTGGCTTTATCGCTATACCAACGGCGCGGTGACCCTGACGCCGGGTATCGGTGTGCAGTACAGCAGCGAGAATTACAATGACTACTACTATGGCGTGTCTAAGGCTGAGTCTCGCCGCAGTGGTCTGAATAGCTACAGCGCTGATGATGGCTGGGATCCGTACCTGGAACTCACCGCCTCCTATAACTTCCTCGGCGACTGGAACGTGTACGGTACTGGCCGTTATATCCGTCTGAGCGACGAAGTGAAGGACAGCCCGATGGTCGACAAGTCCTGGTCCGGCATCTTCTCCGTAGGTGTGACCTACAAGTTCTGATTTGAACGTTATCTATTAAAACGGGGCGCTTGCGCCCCGTTTGTTTTTGTTATGCCTGACGTTTCACAATCTTGATCGTCTGGCCTAAGCGGGACGGTTTTTCTTCGCTGGTTTTCTGCGGCGCAGTCACACACGCGGTTTCCACACACACGAAGGTTTTGTAACCGTCGTCCGGGATGTCCGCCATGCTGACGGAAAGGGCCGGGCCCGGGTTCCAGCCGACCACGTTGCTGTGGTGGTGGTGAACCACTTCAATACCGCGGTTCAGCGCGCTGTCGTGGATCACGCTACAAGCTTCCGGGTGCAGGTAAACGCGGTCGGTACGATCCGGGAAGCTCTGCACGCCATCGTCCAGTTTGCCTTCTTTCGCGTTATCCACTTTGTCGATGAAGGTATCGCCCAGTCCGCTCACCTTAACGGCCTGGATGTCGCCTACGTTGAAATAGGTGTGCAGCGCGGAAGTGGTTTCGAATTCGCCGTGCGCTTCCAGCTCAATTTCGCAGGTTTGACCCAGCTTGAAGCGGGCATACAGAGTGAACTCGTGTGGCCACAGGGCGCGTGTTTCATCGTTCGCCTGGAGCTCAAAGGTCAACACCGCGCCGTTATCATCTTCGTTATGCGCCTTCAGCGTCCACTGCTGGTTACGGGCGAAACCGTGAGACGGTAAACCCTGCTGCGCTGACGGGCCAAACCATGGCCAGCAGATCGGTACGCCGCCACGGATCGCCGCCCCTTTTTTGAACGAGGTGGCATCGCTCAGCCACAGGCCTTCTTCTTCGCCTTCTGGTTTCCAGGAGAGCAGGTGGGCGCCATTGAGCGCTACGGAGGCTTTAACGCGCGGATGATCGACGACGATGAGATCGGCACCGTCAATCTGACGGCGCGAGAGCACAGGGGTAAGTTGTTCGACTACCGGAAGTGCAAAAATTTTATTAATCATTAAGCAATCCTCTGTCTAAAAAACAATAAAAAAGGCGACCGAAGTCGCCTTTTAAGATCAAGCACTCATCTCAACTTATTTGGAGATGTGAGCGATCAGGTCCAGTACTTTGTTAGAGTAGCCAGTTTCGTTGTCGTACCAGGAAACCAGTTTCACGAAGTTGTCGTTCAGTGCGATACCTGCTTTAGCATCGAACACGGAAGTGCACACTTCGCCGTTGAAATCGGTAGATACAACGTCGTCTTCGGTGTAACCCAGAACGCCTTTCATTGGGCCTTCGGAAGCAGCTTTGATTGCTTTCTTAATTTCTTCGTAAGAAGCAGCTTTTTCCAGACGAACGGTCAGGTCAACAACGGATACGTTAGGAGTTGGAACGCGGAACGCCATACCAGTCAGTTTGCCATTCAGTTCTGGCAGTACTTTACCTACTGCTTTAGCAGCACCGGTAGAAGATGGGATGATGTTCTGAGCCGCGCCACGGCCGCCGCGCCAGTCTTTGTGAGACGGGCCATCAACGGTTTTCTGAGTAGCGGTGGTAGCGTGAACGGTAGTCATCAGACCTTCGATGATGCCGAAGTTGTCGTTGATAACTTTAGCCAGCGGTGCCAGGCAGTTGGTGGTGCAGGATGCGTTGGAAACGATGTCCTGGCCAGCGTAAGTTTCGAAGTTTGCACCACGAACGAACATTGGGGTGTTGTCTTTGGATGGACCAGTCAGAACAACTTTCTTCGCGCCCGCAGTGATGTGTTTACGTGCAGTTTCGTCGGTCAGGAAGATACCGGTCGCTTCAGCTACAACGTCAACACCGATTTCGTTCCATTTCAGGTTAGCTGGGTCTTTCTCAGCAGTAACGCGGATGGTTTTGCCGTTAACAACCAGGTGGCCGTCTTTCACTTCAACGGTGCCGTCGAAACGACCGTGAGTTGAGTCGTACTTCAGCATGTACGCCATGTATTCAGCGTCCAGGAGATCGTTGATACCAACGATTTCGATGTCAGAACGTTTCTGAGCAGCACGGAAAACAATACGGCCGATACGGCCAAAACCGTTGATACCTACTTTGATAGTCATATATTCCACCAGCTATTTGTTAGTGAATAAAAGGTTGCCTGTAAAATTACAAAAACCTTACGCAGCGTCAAGCGGAATCGTGTCAATCATTGCGACAAATCAATCCTGTGACTAACGTTTGTGCGACTGACTCGCCTCACTTTCCCTTTGAGCTAGCAACCACATGGGGGCTGCGCCCGGAATTTTAAAGGCCTCACAGGATTAAAATGTGAAACTGATCACAATTGCCCGACCGCCTTTTCGCGACACATAAGTTTAGAACAAAAGTGCACGCGCGGGTGTTAATGTTTTGTTAGAATCTGGGTTAAAAGATGTCTGTTTCAACAGCGAGATGTAAGCATATGTCGAACCAACATAACCCCGACGATCTGAAAAAAAACCTGACAGAGATGCAGTTTTACGTGACGCAAAATCACGGCACAGAACCGCCGTTTACCGGGCGTCTGCTGCACAATAAGCGGGAAGGCGTCTACCATTGCCTGGTGTGTGATGCACCGCTGTTTAACTCCCAGACTAAGTATGATTCTGGCTGCGGCTGGCCGAGCTTTTACGAGCCTGTCAGCGACGATGCGATCCGCTACCTGACGGACTCCTCGCACGGCATGGTGCGTACCGAAATTCGTTGCGGAAACTGTGACGCCCATCTCGGGCACGTTTTTCCGGACGGCCCGCAGCCGACGGGGGAGCGTTTCTGCGTCAATTCGGCGTCAATGAGCTTTACCGATGACGAAAACGGCGACCAGACCAAAGGTTGAAAAAACGATTCAGCAAATTATTCCTTTGAAAGGGAGAGATCGTGAATATTGATGACATGATTGCAGGCATGACCCCGGAGGTGTATCAGCGTCTGGTGACAGCCGTTGAGCTGGGAAAATGGCCGGACGGCGTGGCGCTGACCCCGGAGCAAAAAGAGAACAGCTTGCAGCTGGTGATGCTGTGGCAGGCGCGTAACAATACCGACGCACAGCACATGACCATCGACACGCAAGGCCAGATGGTGATGAAGAGCAAGCGCGAGCTGAAAGAAGAGTTTGGCATTACGCCAAAGCCCATCGCGACGTTCAGGTAACGCTCTCCGTAAAGCCGGGTAAGGCGAAGCCGCTACCCGGCACACTACACTTTAGTGCGGGATCCCGAGCGACTCCGCCAGCTGCTTCGCTAACTGGTTATTGTCATCCGCGCCATACTCCCAGAACATGGCGCCTGCGAGACCTTTCTCCTTGATGTAATCCGCTTTGATCGCCACGGAACGCGGGTTTTCATAGGAGATCGCAAACAGCGCCTTCCCGTCGGCGGATTTTACCGACAGCCACGGCACCTTCGCCCGATCGTCCCAGTGCTCGGTAAAGCGTTTCTGCGGATCGTTCAACAGCTTGCTGACGATATCATTGTATTTCACATAGGTATCTTTGGTCAGATCGTAGCCAAGCGATTTAAACAGGCCAATTTCCTGCGGACCGAAGTAGGGCTGGGTCACCGGATTGTTTTGCGCGTCCGGTTTGCTCCAGTCGATGCCCGGTTCAACGGCGCGCTTCGGTACGCGACCGTAAAAACCGATCCCGAGGTTCATCTGCTGCGGCTTAAGCCCGGCGGCCAGGTAGTTATTGACCACAAAATCGACGCTGTATTTATCGGCCTCGGCCACCGTTGGCCAGGCGCTGGAGTCATACAGATTGGCGTTGAAATACTGCGTCCCGTACGCCATGTCGTAGGTCATCAGGTTGATGTAGTCGAGCAGGGGGGCAATGGCCTTCACATCCACCCAGCTTTTCGGACTTTCCGCATTCGCGCCCACCGCAATCGTGACCAGCTTCTTCTGACCAAACGCGTCACGCAGCTCTTTTAACAGCGCGGTGAAATTATCCCTGTCGGCAGGGTTACTCTCGACCAGCCCCCACGCGCCGTTGACCGGGAATTCCCAGTCGAGATCGATCCCGTCCAGGCCGTATTTATTGACGATCTCCTGCGCGGAGCGAATAAACACCGCGCGGCTCTCCTGGGTTGCCGCTGCGCCAGAAAAACCGCGCGCTCCCCAGCCGCCCACGGACAGCAGGACTTTCAGGTTCGGGTTTTGTTTACGAAGCTGAGGAATTAACGCCAGGTCGGACGCCACTTTCGGAGATAACCAGATTTGATGCAGCTTCGCCGGATCTTTCAGCGCGGCGTTGGTTTCGTCTTTCTCGTTGTTATAGACCAGACCAAACGAGTAGTTCAGGTGGGTGATCTGGCGAACGTCGAGTTTATTGATATCGCCACCCGGTCCGGCGGTCACATCGCCACCGCCATTGAAGTAGCCCACGGACATCAGGGGCGCGGCGTAAGCAACCGACGCGCAAAGCAAGGGTAATGCTGCCAGCAAGGGCAAACGTTTCATATAAGATCCTCTTTGACTAAAAATAACCACGCCACAGAAAAAGGCGTGGCGAAAAAACAGCCTGAAGAGGATAGCATTGCCGCTTCGCCTGTGATGCGAGGGAGTTCACTTTATGGAGATTGGGGGAGAAATGCCGGGTGGCGCTGCGCTTACCCGGCCTACAAAACCAGAGAAAGTAGGCCGGGTAAGGCGAAGCCGCCACCCGGCTAAAAAAGCTTACGCCTGCGTCTCCAGCCAGTCGGCCAGCGTATACAGCGTTGCGCCTTCCGCCGCCATATCCATAAACGCCTGGGCGCTGTCCTGCGGCTGAATATTCACCCCACGACAGCCGTCGGTGATGACATTCACGGTATAGCCCAACTGGAGCGCGTCCAGCACCGTAAACTTCACGCAGTAATCCGTTGCCAGACCCAGCACAATCAGCTCGGTGATCTCATGATGGCGTAACCACGCGTCCAGCGCCGTTTTCTGGCGGTGGCCGTTATCGAAAAAAGCGCTGTAGCTGTCGATTGTCGGGTTTTCGCCCTTGTGAAACACGGCGTCGATCGCCTTCTGGTTCAGCAGCGGATGCAGCTCGGCGCCTTCCGTCTGCTGTACGCAGTGATCGGGCCAGAAGGTTTGCGCCAGCCCGTCCAGCTCGCCCTGGCTATAAGGCTCAACATTGTGCTGGCTGGCAAAGCTGCCGTGGTTTGCCGGATGCCAGTCCTGACTCGCCACGACCGCTTCACCGCGAGCCTTACACCACGCAATCAGCGAATTGGCGACGTCTACGGTGCTGTCGCCTTCCGCGACGGCCAGCGCGCCGCCCGCACAGAAATCATTTTGCAAATCGACCAGTAACAGGGCGCGTTGCTTCATGGGAACTCCTTATTCGTCCGGCGTCAGTTCGCCGCGCAGGTTTTGCATCATGGCGCGGCGAATGGAATCAATATCCAGATCCTGACTCAGTAAATAGTGAAGTTTAGTCAGCGTTGCCTCAACGGTCATATCGAATCCGCTGATCACGCCCGCGTGCGCCAGGGCATTACCGGTGGCGTAGCCGCCCATGTTGACCTTGCCGGACATGCACTGGGTGAGGTTGACCACCACAATCCCGCGATCGCTCGCCTCCTGAAGCTCTTTCAGGAACTCACCGTTCTGCGGAGCGTTACCCACACCATAGGAGCGCAGGATCAGCGCCTTCACCGGCTGGCGCAGGAAGTTGCGCACCACGTCGGCGGAGATGCCAGGATAAATCGTCACCACGCCAATCGGCTGCGGGGTAATCGGGTGAACAATCAGCTCGCCTGCGGTGTTTGGCGCAGGCGGCGTGCCCAGACGACGGATGTGGATCCCCGCTTCCAGCAGCGGTTGCAGGTTAGGCGAGGCAAAAGCGTCAAAACCATCGGCGTGCGCTTTAGTGGTACGGTTCCCGCGGTACAGCCGGTTGTTGAAGAACAGCGACACTTCGTTGATCGGGTAATTAGCGGCCACGTACAGGGAGTTAAGCAGGTTGATCTGCCCGTCCGAACGCAGTTCCGCCAGCGGGATCTGCGAGCCGGTCACGATGACGGGCTTGCTCAGGTTCTCCAGCATAAAGGAGAGCGCCGAGGCGGTGAACGCCATGGTGTCGGTGCCGTGCAGGATCACGAAGCCGTCATACTGGTCGTAATGGGCTTTAATATCGTCCGCGATATGCTGCCAGTCTTCCGGCGTCATGTCGGAGGAGTCCATCAGCGGCTCATACTCGTGGATGGTGAAGTCCGGCATTTCCGGACGGTGGAATTCGGGCATCAGCGCCAGCTGGCGCTGCAAGTGACCGGAAACCGGGATATAGCCATTTTCCGAGCGCTGCATACCGATGGTACCGCCGGTATAGGCGACATAAATTGATTTCTTCTGCATGGTAGTGAGTTCTTGTTCTTCAAAAGAAAAAATCCCCTCTTCACGGGAAGAGGGGACGGTTTTTAACGCACGTTCGCACACGTCAGGCAAAACGCGTAACGGCTTTGCGGATCGTTGAAGGCCGCGAGCTTATCGCTCTCCGCTTTCATGGCTTTAGCCGCAGTCGCCACCGGCGCCGGCAGATACGCCTGAAGCGCTTCCGGCAGCATGGCGCGGACGGAGCCGGACATGCTGTCCATAACCATATCGAAGAACGTCGGTTCGTCCTGATAATAGTCCACGTGCCACTGCTTCAGCTTCGCCAGTTCCGCCGCTTTCTTCACGGCGTCATCGAAGTCACCCAGGCTGTCTACCAGACCGTTGCTCTTCGCATCCTGGCCGGTCCAGACGTGGCCCTGCGCGATCTGGTCAATCTGGTCTGGCGTCTTTTTACGGGAATCCGCCACCAGCGTGATGAAGCGCTTATAGCCACTCTCAATGCTGAGCTGCATCATCTCAGACACCTCAGGCGGCAGAGATTTCGTCACGGACACATCCGCCAGCGGCGAGGTGGAAACGCCGTCGGTATGAACGCCGAGATAATCCAGGCTGTTCTCTACGGTGTTGATCACCCCGAAGATGCCGATTGAACCCGTCAGCGTGCTTGGGTTCGCCACAATGTAGTTAGCCGGCGTCGAGATCCAGTAACCCCCGGAAGCCGCCATGCCGCCCATGGATACGACGACCGGCTTGCCCGCGGCGCGCGCGGCGGCCAGCTCAGCGCGGATCACCTCGGAGGCGCTGACGCTGCCGCCTGGGCTGTTGACGCGCAGTACAATCGCTTTCACTTTCGGATCCAGGCGAGCATCGCGGATCTGCGACGCGGTGGTATCACCGCCGACGTTACCCGGGGTTTCCTCACCGTCCATAATGGCGCCGTTGGCAAACACCACGGCAACGCTGTCGCCGCTGTCGTCCGGTTTTTTCGCGGCGTAGTCATACATGCTGATGGCGCTGTAGTTTTTGTCCTCTTTACTCCAGCCGAACTGTTTGGTCAGCGCTTTTTCAATTTCAGCGCTGGAGCCCAGCCGATCGACCAGTTTGTTATCAAGCGCGTATTTCGCCGTATCGCCGTCCACCTTGCGCAGTCCGTCCAGTACACCGCGCGCGCCCGGGAAGACCTGCTCAGCGGTCATTTGACGGTTAGCGGCAATGGTGCCGAGGTAGTTCTGCCACAGCTCGCCAATCCAGCGGCTGTCCGCTTCACGGGCCGCAGGGGACATATCATCGCGGATGAACGGCTCCACGGCGGATTTATAAGTCCCGACGCGGAAGACGTGGGTGGTGACCTTCAGCTTGTCGAGCAGCGTTTTATAGTACAGACCGTTAGTGGCGAAGCCATGAAGATCGACCGTGCCCTGCGGCGAAAGCCAGATTTTATTGGCAAAGCTCGCCAGATAATATTGCCCCTGGGTGTAGCTGTCGCCAACGGCAATGACCGGCTTCCCGCTGTCGCGGAATTCGCGCAGCGCTTTACCGATGTACTGCATTGACGGCTGATCGGCCCCGGCAAAATCTTTCAGGTCCAGCACGATACCCGTAATGTTACGGTCGTCTTTAGCCTGACGGATGATGTCAACGATATCAAACAGGGAGTTTTCCTGAAGACGGTCTGACGTTGCGCCAAAAAGCTGGCGGCCAATCACGCCCAGACGGTTGCTGGTAGACGGCTTATCGACAATCACCCCGGTGATGTCGAGCAGCAGCGCGCCGCGCGTTGAATTCTGCGCCTGGCTGGTGCTGCTGATATGCATCCAGATGCCCACGCAGACCAGGACCAGGAAGATGAAGAAGATATTCATCACCAGGTTGCGGACGAAGTTGAGCAGTCGCCACGTCCATTTAAAGAAACCGGCAAAGATTCGCCAAAGGGTTCGCATGTATTCTCCCTAACCAGAAAAGGACTGTTTCCGTCGCCACGGGACGGTAATGTGCGGTTATCGTAATGACCCAACCGCCACTTGTCAGCAGGAATCGCCTGCCGCGCTGTAACAAATTCTGCTGTCGTGTTAATTTTGTGGGTAAATTTCACGAAAGGAGTTAACCAATGGACGCACTTGAACTGCTTGTTAACCGTCGTAGCGCTTCCCGCCTGGCCGAACCGGCACCCGTCGGCGAGCAGCTGGAAAACATTCTGCGTGCCGGAATGCGTGCGCCGGACCACGGCACATTGCAGCCGTGGCACTTCTTTATTATTGAAGGCGAAGGGCGTGACCGCTTCAGCCAGCTGCTGGAACAGGGAGCTATTGCCGCAGGCCAGGATGAGAAGGGGATTGAAAAAGCCCGCAACGCGCCGTTCCGCGCCCCGATGATTATTGCCGTCGTGGCAAAATGCCAGCCTGACCATAAGGTGCCGGTCTGGGAGCAGGAGATGTCCGCCGGTTGCGCGGTAATGGCAATGCAGATGGCCGCCCTCGCTCAGGGCTTTAACGGCATCTGGCGTACCGGCCCGCTGACCGGAAGCGCCGCCGTGCGGGAAGGCTTCTCCTGCGGTGAACACGACAAAATTGTCGGCTTCCTCTACCTCGGCACTCCTCAGCTTAAAGCCTCCAGCACCATTAGCGTGCCGGACACCACGCCTTTCGTCAGCCGTTTTTAACCACACGCGCTAAACTGTCTGGATTCTGAGCATCCGCCGCAGAATTCAGACAGTCATACTTACCTCTTTATGGAATGAGCGCTACCATAGCGCGATTGAGATGACAGGAGACGTCCATGAGCGAGCAAACCATTCGTTTAACGCAGTACAGCCACGGAGCCGGTTGCGGTTGTAAAATTTCCCCGAAAGTGCTGGAGACCATTCTGCACAGTGAACAGGCGAAGTTTGTCGACCCGAACCTGCTTGTCGGTAACGAAACGCGTGACGATGCAGCGGTTTATGACTTAGGTAACGGCACCAGCATTATCAGCACCACTGATTTCTTTATGCCGATCGTCGACAACCCGTTCGACTTTGGGCGCATTGCGGCCACCAACGCCATCAGCGATATCTTTGCGATGGGCGGCAAGCCGATTATGGCGATCGCCATTCTGGGCTGGCCCGTCAACACCCTTGCGCCAGAGATTGCCCGTGATGTGATCGAAGGCGGGCGCTTCGCCTGCCAGCAGGCGGGAATTGCGCTGGCTGGCGGCCACTCCATTGATGCGCCGGAGCCGATCTTCGGCCTGGCCGTCACCGGCGTGGTGCCGACCGAACGCGTGAAGCGCAACAGCACCGCGCAGGCGGGCTGCAAGCTGTTCCTCACCAAGCCGCTGGGCATTGGCGTTCTCACCACCGCAGAGAAAAAATCGCTGCTTAAGCCTGAACACGTCGGGCTTGCGACGGAGGTCATGTGCCAGATGAACCTCGCGGGTGCGGCTTTCGCCAGTATTGACGGCGTGAAGGCAATGACCGACGTGACCGGTTTTGGCCTGCTGGGGCACCTCTCAGAAGTGTGTCAGGGGGCGGGCGTGCAGGCGCAGGTCTGGTATCAGGACGTGCCGAAGCTGCCGGGCGTGGAAGAGTACATTGCTCAGGGCGCCGTTCCGGGCGGGACGCAGCGCAACTTCGCCAGCTACGGCCACCTGATGGGCGAAATGCCGGAAGCGTGGCGCAACCTGCTGTGCGATCCGCAAACCTCCGGCGGCCTGCTGCTGGCGGTGACGCCGGAAGCGGAAGCTGACGTTCAGGCGACGGCCGCCGAGTTTGGCATCACCCTGACGGCCATTGGCGAGCTGGTGACCGCCCGCGGTGGCCGCCCGATGATTGAGATCCGTTAATTCGATGAGGTTGTTTATTGCCGAAAAGCCGAGCCTGGCCCGTGCCATCGCCGACGTGCTGCCTAAGCCGCATCGCAAAGGCGACGGCTTTATCGAATGCGGTAACGGGCAGGTGGTCACATGGTGTATCGGTCACCTGCTTGAACAGGCGCAGCCGGATGTCTACGACAGCCGCTATGCCCGCTGGAATCTCAACGATCTGCCGATCGTGCCGGAAAAGTGGCGTCTGCAACCTCGTCCTTCCGTCACTAAACAGCTTAACGTCATCAAGCGCTTCCTGCATGAGGCGACGGAGGTGGTGCATGCGGGTGACCCGGACAGGGAAGGGCAGTTGCTGGTAGACGAAGTGCTGGACTACCTGGAGCTGGCGCCGGAGAAGCGTCAGCAGGTGCAGCGCTGCCTGATCAACGACCTCAACCCGCAGGCGGTGGAGCGCGCGATTTCGCGCCTGCGCGCCAACAGCGAATTTATCCCCCTGTGTGTCTCCGCGCTGGCCCGTGCCCGCGCGGACTGGCTGTACGGGATCAACATGACCCGCGCCTACACCATCCTCGGTCGCAATGCGGGCTATCAGGGCGTGCTCTCCGTGGGCCGCGTGCAAACTCCGGTGCTGGGGCTGGTGGTGCGTCGTGACGAAGAGATCGAAAATTTCGTCGCCAAGGATTTCTTTGAAGTCAAAGCGCATATCGTCACGCCGAAAGACGAGCGTTTTACCGCCGTCTGGCAGCCGAGCGACGCCTGTGAGTCGTATCAGGACGAAGAGGGGCGGCTGCTGCATCGTCCGCTGGCGGAGCACGTGGTCAACCGCATTACTGGCCAGCCCGCAATCGTCACCAGCTATAACGATAAACGGGAATCAGAGCCTGCACCGCTGCCGTTTTCCCTGTCGGCATTGCAGATTGAGGCCGCGAAAAAGTTTGGCCTGAGCGCGCAGAACGTGCTCGATATCTGCCAGAAGCTTTACGAGACCCACAAGCTGATCACCTACCCGCGTTCGGACAGCCGCTATCTGCCGGAAGAGCACTTCGCTGGCCGCCATTCGGTGATGAACGCCATTGGCGTCCATGCGCCGGATCTGCTGCCTCAGCCAGCGGTTAACCCGGATACCCATAACCGCTGCTGGGACGATAAAAAAGTCGATGCCCACCATGCGATTATCCCGACGGCGCGCGCCAGCAGCGTCAACCTTAGCGACAACGAAGCAAAGGTCTATAACCTGATCGCGCGTCAGTACCTGATGCAGTTCTGCCCGGACGCGGTGTTCCGCAAGTGCACGATCGAGCTGGAGATTGCCAAAGGCAAATTTATTGCGAAAGCGCGTTTCCTCGCGGAAGCGGGTTGGCGCACGTTGCTCGGCAACAAAGAGCGCGACGAGGAGAATGACGGCACGCCGCTGCCGGTGGTGGCGAAAGGTGACGAACTGCTGTGCGAGAAGGGCGAAGTGGTTGAACGTCAGACCCAGCCGCCGCGCCACTTCACCGACGCCACGCTGCTTTCGGCGATGACCGGGATCGCCCGTTTTGTGCAGGATAAAGATCTGAAGAAGATCCTCCGCGCCACCGACGGTCTGGGCACGGAGGCAACCCGAGCGGGGATCATCGAATTGCTGTTCAAGCGCGGTTTTCTGGAAAAAAAAGGGCGCTATATCCACTCAACGGAGCCGGGCCGGGCGCTCATCCACTCCCTGCCGGAGCTGGCCGCAAGGCCGGATATGACGGCGCACTGGGAGTCGGTGCTGACGCAAATCAGCGAAAAGCAGTGTCGTTATCAGGACTTTATGCAGCCGCTGGTGGGCACGCTTTACCAGCTGATTGACCAAGCGCGCAGCACGCCGGTGAAGCGCTTCAGAGGGATGGTTGCACCCAGTGGCGGGGCGAAGAAACCGTTCAAAAAGAAAAAGAGCGCGGCCAAAAATACAGCTGCTTAAACCGTAGGCCGGGTAAGGCGCAGCCGTCACCCGGCGAAAAGCGGCTCTGCGGCCCTGAAAAAAAGCCCGGTGGCGCTGACGCTTACCGGGCCTACAGGGCGAGATCGCAGCGAAACGTTAAATCACACCCTGCCCGATCATCGCATCTGCCACCTTCACGAACCCGGCGATGTTGGCGCCGCGCACGTAGTTGGTCTGTGACGCCTCGCCGCCGTACTCCACGCAGGCATGGTGAATATCCAGCATAATGTGGTGCAGTCGGGCATCCACTTTCTCTGCCTTCCAGCCCATTCTCGCGGCGTTTTGTGCCATTTCCAGGCCGGACGTTGCCACGCCGCCCGCGTTCGCCGCCTTGCCCGGAGCAAACAGCACGCCTGCTTCGAGGAACAGATCGGTCGCTTCAATGGTGGTGGGCATGTTTGCCCCCTCCGCTACCGCCTTCACGCCGTTGCTAATCAGCGTACGGGCGGCGTCCACGTCCAGCTCGTTTTGCGTCGCGCACGGCAGGGCGATATCCACCGGCACGCCCCACGGCTGCTTGCCTTCCAGGTAGGTCAGGCCAAACTCGCGGGCATAGTCCGCCACGCGCCCGTCGCGGCTGGCTTTGATTTCGCACAGGCGCGCCAGTTTTTCTGCCGTAAAGCCGGCTTCATCCACCACCGTACCGCTGGAGTCGGATGCGGTTACCACGCGCGCGCCAAACGCCATCGCTTTCTCAATAGCGTACTGCGCCACGTTGCCGGAGCCGGAGACCGCCACGCGCATCCCCTCGAAGCTCAGGCCGTGACGCTTAAGCATCGCTTCGGTGAAATAGACCAGACCATAACCCGTCGCTTCGGGGCGAATCAGGCTGCCGCCAAACGACAGCCCTTTGCCGGTAAAGACGCAGGCGCTGTTGTTGGAGAGTTTTTTCATCATCCCGGCCATAAAGCCCACTTCACGTCCGCCCACGCCAATATCGCCGGCAGGGACGTCGGTATCTGGCCCAAGGTGACGATAGAGCTCAGTAACCAGCGCCTGACAGAAGCGCATCACTTCGCCTTCGCTTTTGCTTTTTGGATCGAAATCACTCCCGCCTTTGCCACCGCCCATCGGCAGGGTAGTGAGCGCGTTTTTAAAGGTCTGCTCGAAGCCGAGGAATTTCAGAATCGACAGGTTCACCGACGGATGGAAGCGCATCCCGCCCTTAAACGGCCCAATGGCGGAGTTAAACTGCACGCGCCACGCGCGGTTGACCTGCACCTGATTGCGATCGTCCACCCATGCTACGCGGAACTGGATCACGCGCTCCGGCTCCACCAGACGTTCAAGCAGCGCCATCTGGCGGTAGCGCGGGTTTTCTTCAAGGAAGGGCCACAGGGTGGTCATCACTTCACGAACGGCCTGGGCGAACTCGCTTTGGTGCGGGTCGCGCTGCTGAACATGGGCAAGGAAGCTTTCCAGAGAGCGTGTCTGATCCATAGATATAAGAACCTCTTATAATAATTTATGCGCGTGGCGTAGATGTTATGTGTTGTTTTTTTGACTATACCACCCGCACCGCTTTGAGAGGCAAGCAGAAATTTAGGCCGAAAGGGAAATTAATGACGAGGCGCGCGTCATAACCAAAAGCGATGACGAGATAAATTAAAGATCCCGTCGCGATCTACCGTTATAGATATAAACGATGCAAAGGAAAGAAAGTCTATGAACCGTTACGCAATGGCCGCGTTGTGCTTGATGTTTTCCGCCGGGGCGCAGGCTGACCGCTTTCGACCGGATGTTGAGGTGAACGTGCCGCCAGAGGTCTTTAGCGCCGGCGGCCAGCGCGCGCAGCCGTGCAGTCAGTGCTGTATTTATCAGGATCAAAACTATTCAGAAGGGGCGGTGGTCATGGCGGATGGCGTACTGTTGCAGTGCCAGCGCGATGAACGCACCCTCAGTACGAACCCGCTGGTCTGGCGTCGCGTAAAAGAATAAACGCTTCCAGCAGCGGAATATCCGCCGGCGCTAACTCATAGCTGAAAGCGTCTTCTGGCGTGCACCACACCAGCGCCGAGTGGTAGTGCGCCTTTAGCTCGCCGCTAAATTCCGGCACATGCCAGGCGTGGAGGTGGATCAGCCGCTGCGACACTTCCCGTCGGTGGCTTGCCACATACTGCGCGGGCACGGCCTCAATGCCGAGCTCTTCACGCAGTTCGCGGATCAGCGCTTGGGGCTGGGTCTCACCGGCTTCAACCTTGCCGCCGGCAAATTCCCACATTCCTGGCTGATCCGCATGGGCAGGGCGCTGTGCCAGTAAAATCTTGCCCTCTTTTTCAAGGATGGCCGCAACAACATCGAGTGTTTTCAGCATGTTCGTCAATAATTAATAGCGAAAAACGACATATTATCGTGCCCTTTCAAAGAGTCCAGTCATCAGGAGAAACAGGTGAAAGAGACATCCGCCTGGGTTGCCCCCATTGAATCCCTTCCCGTCAGCCTCAAGCCCATTGCCGCGATGCAGAAAAAACACTTCGGTGCGGTGCTTAACCCTACCCGCTGGTGGGGGCGCATGCCGCGTCTTTTCTGGCTGGTGGCGCTGTTTGTTGGCTATCTGGAGCGGCGCCGGGCGCGATTGACGCCGGTGCTGCGTTCGCTGCTGATGACGCGGGTTTCGCAGATCTGCCACTGCGCTTTTTGTATCGATGCCAACAGCCTGCGTCTGGCCGAGCGGAGCGGGGCGCTGGATAAAGTGCAGGCCGTCAGCGACTGGCACCATTCCACCCTGTTTAGCGAAGAGGAGCGCGCGGCGCTGGCCTTTGCGGAGGCGGTCACCGCCACGCCGCCTCGGGTGGATGAAAATATCAAAAGCCAGCTAAAGCGCCACTTTACGGAAGAGACCATCACCGAAATGACGGCCCTGATTGCTTTTCAGAACCTTTCCGCCCGCTTTAATGCCGCACTGGATATTCCGGCGCAGGGGCTGTGCGCCACGTTTAAAGGTAAACCGCATGCTGGATAAACATCTGCACCCCCGGCTGAAGCCCGGACTGAATCAGCTGGCTGCCGCGCTGGATAAACCGTTTATCACGCCTGACGGGTTGACGCTCGCCGGGTTTGCCATCGGCGTGCTGGCGTTACCGTTTCTGGCGCTGGGCTGGTATCCGGCGGCGCTGGTCGCCATTGTGCTGAACCGGCTGCTGGACGGGCTGGACGGCGCGCTGGCGCGTCGCCGTGGCCTGACGGATGCGGGAGGGTTTCTTGATATCGCCCTCGACTTCCTGTTTTATGCCCTGGTGCCGTTTGGCTTCGCGCTGGCCGCACCGGCTGAAAATGCGATTGCCGCCGCCTGGCTGCTGTTCGCGTTTATCGGTACGGGCAGCAGCTTTCTGGCCTTTGCCGCGCTGGCGGGGAAACATGATATCGACAACCCCGGCTACGCGCACAAGTCGTTTTATTATCTCGGAGGGTTAACGGAAGGAACGGAGACCATCGCGCTGTTTGTGCTGTGCTGCCTGTTTCCCGCACACTTCACGCTGTTTGCCTGGGCGTTTGGCGCGTTGTGCTGGCTGACCACCACAACGCGCATCTGGAGCGGTTACGTGACGCTGAAGTCACTGCCCCGCTAGCGTGTACGCTCCGGGCCGCGCGCGCCGGTGGAGACCGGGTTCTGCGGATGACTGCTCCATTCGTACCACCCGCCGTCGTAGACGGCCACGTGCTTCCAGCCCATGGCGCGGGCGTACATGAAGGCTTCAGACGCGCGCCAGCCGGTGCCGCAGTAAAACGCGACGTGCTGCTCCGGCAGGATATTCCACGTCTTCCACATGGCGGCGATGTCATCGGCGCTGCGCATGGTGCCGTCCGGATTGTGGAAATCTTCCATGTGGGTCGCGTCGCTGCCCGCATGGCCCCAGCGCGCGCCGGCAATGTCACCTTTTGGCTTGATATAGCTGTAGCCGCTGGTTTCACCGATAAACTCCGGCCAGGAACGAATGCTCACCAGGGATGCATCCTGACGGTGCAGCATTCCCCGGGCCTGTTCCATATCCACCATCAGCTGGGGTTGACCCGGGATCGGCGCGCCAAAATCAGGGGCTGGCTTCAAGTTCTCAGGCGTTCCGCGCTCAACGGGCAGGCTGGCGTCTGACCATGCCTTCCAGCCGCCGTCCAGAATACGCACATCCTTCACGCCCGCGTAGAGCATGATCTGCGCTACGCGCGCGGCGGCATACACGTCGCGACCGTACAGAATGACGGTGGTATCGTGACGGATCCCGTGCTTCGCCAGCATCGCTTTCAGCTTCTCGTCAGAGACCTTATTCCACAGCGGCTCGCTTTCCACTTCGTTGGTGTCAATGTAGCCCGCGCCGGGAATGTGGCTCAGGAGATAAAGCTTCGGCGCACCCCAGCCAGCCTCAATCACCTTCCAGTCGCCCGCCGGCGCGGCGGTAATCGGTTTACTCTGCTGCAACCGGTGGATCCACTGCGGATAAACCAGCTGTTCGAAATGCGCCAGCCGTTGCAGACGGTCAGCCTGTTGCAGGGCATCGCTCAGGATGGAAACGCGGGTAAGGCCCGCTTTTTCCAGCCGCGTTTTGACGGTCTGGTTGTCGTCATCGTTGCCATAGAGCGCCACCGGCACGTCTGGCGTTAGCCGGTGCTGTTTTGCCCAGCCGCTGAGCTGTTCATCGCTCATTGCCCCAAGCCAGCGGGCAGAGAGATTAAGCGCGGCGGGCTCGTGCCCGGACGTTCCGCTCAGGGTCTGCGGCCAGCCGTTATAGAACGCACTGATACGCGTATCGATTACCGCGCCGTTCTGCGCCTGTAGCTGGGCCAGCGTGAGGGAGTGGGGCATATCAGCCGCCGAGGAGGAAAGTGAGGCGAGGCCGCAGATCAGAGCCAGCGCGGTCAGTTGAGAAACACGTTTCATCGAAAAACCTGACGTCATTAAAAGAGGATGGCATTGTCGTCGCTCCTGAGGCCAAAAACATTGCGTTAGCACATTATTGCCAGCGAGAAATCTCAATCACCTTCCCGCCGGGCGGAATATCTTCCTCATCGTGGGTGACCAGCACCACCGGGATCCTGCGCTGACGAGCGATCTCAAATACCCATGCGCGGAATGAGGCGCGCAGCGCTTTATCCAGACGACTGAACGGCTCGTCGAGCAGCAATGCCTGCGGCTGGGCGAGGAGGGCGCGCAACAGGCTCACCCGGGCGCGCTCGCCGCCGGAAAGGGTAGCCGGATCGCTGGCGTAGTGGTTTGCCAGCCCGGCAGTGTCCAGGGCCTGCTCGACCGCCTCGCGCCGGGCGCGCCCGGCAACGTGTGCCGGCAGCGCCAGCATCAGGTTTTGCCCCACGCTGAAGGCGTCAAACAGCAGGGCATCCTGAAAGAGAATGCCGATCCCGCGCGTTTCCACGGGAAGCAGATCGCAGCGACGATCGTTCAGCCACAGCTCGCCGTGCGCCTTAAAATCAGCGGATAACGCGCCTACCATCCAGGCGAAAAGGGTCGATTTCCCGCTGCCGGATGGCCCCATCAGCGTGACGATTTCGCCCGCCGGGACGCGGAAGTTGACCTCATGAAAGAGCGGCGAAATGGTGAGATTTTTCACGTTCAGCATCAACGTAATCCTTGTCTGTAACGGCCTACGAGGCGGGAGAGCAGCGCGGCAAGGGCAAAGACGCTGCTGGTCAACAGCAGCAGACCCAGCGCCCGGTTAGCCAGAACGGGCACGCTGCCGCCGCTGCTGAGGGCGACGGCCTCCGTCGTCAGGGTGGTGAGACGGCCCGCCCCCAGCCAGAGGGTAGGCATGTACTGAGCCATGCTCACGGAAAAGCCGGCTGCAAAGGCCAGCAGCGCCGGGCGAACCATCAATGGGCATTTTACGCGCCAGAAAATTTTCGCCCGTCGCCAGCCCAGCGTTCTGGCGGTCAGGATCAGACGGGGATCGATCCTGCGCCAGGCCGGTTGCAGCACCAGCAGCATCCACGGGATGACCCAGAGCATATGGCTCCAGAGCACCGCAGCGTACTCGCCGTCAATGCCCAGCCACAGCGCAACGGCATACTGCCCGGACACGAGCGGCAGCGCCGGGAGGGCAAGCGGCAGCCAGATCCACACCGCGCCGCGCGGCGGCCCCCACTCAAGCCAGAGCAGGATGATTGCCAGCGCTATCAGGCTCGACTGCAGTCCCAGCGAAAGGCTGTCGCTGACGGGGCCGACGTCGTCCCGGCGTGCCAGCAACAGCAGAACAAGCGCGCAGAGCACGCCGCACAGCGGCAGTAGCGCGCCCAGCGTACGTGCGGGCAGCACGAAATGCGAAGGACGACGGATCCCGGAGGTGTCCGGCCCGGCGCGTCGCCATGCCGTCCAGAGACCGTAACCTGCGGCCGCCAGCGTGGTCAGCAGCAGGAGTAACACCAGACACAGCAGCGTTCCCTTGGTGTGCTGCTGCGCATCGCCCTGGGTGAGCCACTGCCAGGCCAGTACCGCCAGCGTCGGCGGGTTGCCCGGCCCGAGCACAATGGCCACATCCACCGCGGAAAGCGACCAGGCCAGCACCGCCAGCATCACGGCGCCCAGCGCCGGGGCGATGGCCGGAAGGATGAGCCAGCCGAGCGCCTGCATCCGCCCATAGCCGAAGGTATGCAGCACGATTTTCTGCTGGGCGAGGCGCTTTTCAGGCAGCGCGGCGTAGATCGCCCACAGAACGAACGCACTCTCTTTGACCGCCAGCGTCAGGCCAAGCCCGATACCGTAGCGGTCCAGCTGCGGCGAACAGAATGTACAGAGCCGGTAAAACTGACCGCCTTCCGCAAACAGCAGCAGCGCACTGGTGGCGAAGGCGACGTGCGGCACAGCTAACAGCCACGGCAGGCGGGCGCTCAGGCGCTGCCAGCCTTCACCCGGCCAGAGAAGCGCAAGGAGGCTCAGGGCGATAATCAGCGAACCCAGCGTCGCGATCAGCGCTGACACCAGCGTGGCGGCCAGCGCCTGCGGCAGCTGTGGGTCGGCAAACAGCGCCGCCCAGTTGGCGAAAGAGAACGCCGGAGCCAGCAGCATGCCGCTGGCGGGAAGCAGCGGCAGATAGATCACCGCCATTGCTACCCACACCAGCCCGCTTAGCGGGTTCCGTAGCGGCGAAGCCATTCCTGCTCCAGGGCGTTCACCCAGGCGGCGTGCGGTTCGGGAAGCACATCTGGGGTGTCCGAAGGGGTAAAGGCGCGAAGCTGTTTTGCCGCTGTCGCAGGCAGTTTTTCGCCGTCCAGCACGCTCGGGTCACCCCAGACGGTAGGATCGGCTTTGCGGATCTGCGCCTGGGGTGACAGCAGGAAATTCGCCACCACTTTTGCACCCGCGCTCGCGCTCGCATTTGCCGGGATAGCGACAAAATGCACGTTGCCAATCATGCCCCGGCTAAAGCCGAAGCTGAAGCTGTCGGCAGGCAGTTCACCGCTCGCCACCTTTTGCTGCGCGTGGGCCGGATTGAACGTCAGCGACAGGTTCAGGCTACCGCTGGCCAGCAGCGTATCCATGCGCGCAGGCGAGGGAGGAAAATCGTTCCCTTCACGCCACAGCAGGGGATGCAGCGTATCAAGATAGCGCCACAGCGGCGCGGTAACCTGCGCAAAGGTATTATCCGGCGCCTTTTTCAACGCCTCCGGATGGGTGGTCAACGCCAGCAGTAGCTGCTCAAGAAACGCGGTGCCGGTGAAATCAGGAGGGCGCGGATAGCTCACCTTACCGGGGTGTTGCTGAGCGTAAACCAGCAGCGCGCGGGGATCTGCCGGTGGCGTCGGCATGCTCGATTTCCGGGCAATAAAGGTTAGCTGCGCGCCGCCCCAGGGGGATTCTGCGCCCTCGGTAGGAAGGGCAAAATCTTCGGTCACCGGCTTGCGGGTATCGACATAACGCCAGTTGGGCAGGGTTTGCGCCCAGCCGGTGAGCAGCAGGTTCGCCTCTTTCAGCGTGCGGAAGTTTTCACCGTTTACCCAGAGCAGATCCACCGACCCGTTACGGCTGCGTCCTGCGGCCTGTTCCGTCTGGATCCGCTTCACCGCGTCGGCGGCATCGGCCAGGTGAACGATCTTCAGGTTGATGGCGTAGTGCGTTTTCACTTCGCCGCTCACCCAGTCGAGGTAGCGGTTAACGGCCTCATCGCCGCCCCAGGCGTTAAACCAGACGGTCTGCCCGCTGGCCTGCTGTTGAATGGATTGCCAGCTCTGGGCAGCAAAGACGGGCGTTGCCAGCAGCAGACCCGTCAGAAACGCGCAAAAACGCACCCGGCGCATAATGCCTCACTTTTTAATCGAAGGGGTGTATCGGGAAAACAGCCGGCGCGTAGCCAGCGGTAATAACCCCAGTAGTGTAAAGGCGAACAGCAATCCCGGCGACAGAATATCGCGCAGCGAGGTGAGTTTCCCCAGTTCGCGCCCGGCGTTCAGGTAGATGACGGTGGCAGGCAGCATGGCAAGCTGGCTCACCCACCAGTAGTGACGCACCTTAAGTCGGGTAAGGCCCATCAGCAGATTGACCAGAAAGAATGGAAACAACGGCATCAGGCGCAGGGCAAAAAGGTAGCGCGCGCCATCGCGATCCATCCCCGCATCGATCGTGTTCATTTGTGCAGCAAAGCGTCGTTGCACCCAGTCCCGCAGCAGATAACGGCTGACGAGCATGGCAAGCGTGGCGCCGAGCGTCGAGGCAAATGAGACCAAAAGCGTCGCCTCCCACAGGCTGAAAAGCGCCCCGCCGAGCAGCGTCAGAAGCGCGGCTCCGGGGATCGACAGCGCGGAGACCAGAACGTAAACCGCAAAATAGAGCAGCGCGCTCTGAAGGGGCGCTTGCTCCACACGATTAAGCAACGTTTGATGATGCATTTTTAACGCGTCGAGGGAGAGGACGCCCGGAGGCAGCAAAACAACGATCAAAACAAATGCGCCCAGAAGGGCGCACAGGAGAATGATTTTTTTACTGTTCACTGAGGATTACAGCTTGAATGTTGCCCATACCGGCGCATGGTCGGACGGCTTTTCCATGCTGCGGATATCATAGTCGATACCGGTTTCAATGCAGCGCTCGGCCAGCGGGGCGCTTGCCAGCAGCAGATCGATTCGCAGGCCACGGTTGTCATCGAAGCCTTTCGAGCGGTAGTCAAACCACGAGAAGCGGTCCTGCGTCTGTGGGTTGGCATGACGGAAGGTATCCACCAGCCCCCAGCCGAGCAGGCGCTCCATCCACTCGCGCTCCTCCGGCAGGAAAGAGCATTTGCCGGTGCGCAGCCAGCGCTTGCGGTTCTCTTCGCCGATGCCGATATCCAGATCCGTCGGGCTGATGTTCATGTCGCCCATGATCAGCACCGGATTTTCTTTTTTGAGTTCGGTTGCCAGGTAGTTTTGCAGATCCTGATAAAACTTCGCTTTAGCCGGGAATTTGGTTTCATGATCGCGGCTTTCACCCTGCGGGAAATAGCCGTTGATGACGGTAACGTTGCCGAGTGCGGAAGGAATTTCCGCCATGATGATGCGGCGTTGCGCCTCTTCACCGTCCCCCGGGAAGCCACGACGTACCGAGACCGGCGTATCTTTGGTCAGCAGCGCAACGCCGTAGTGGCCTTTCTGACCGTGGTAAAAGACGTTGTAGCCCAGCTTCGCTACGTCTTCGAGCGGGAACATATCGTCGTGAACTTTTGTCTCCTGCAAGCCGATCACATCTGGCTGATGTTGCTCAACAATTGCTTCAAGCTGGTGAGGGCGGGCACGCAGGCCGTTGATATTAAAAGAGACAAATTTCATAGTCGCTGCCAATGCAAGATGAATAGTGCATGGATGGTAGCAGAATTTACGTCGTCTGTTATCCGCTTCGCCCAATTACTGCGACAGATAATGCCAACGGTGCAATTTTTGCACCATTTCGACGCGTGTTGCCCTCAAACAGGGCGTAAAGAACCGATAAATTTCGCGAGCGATCACAATTCCAGAATTATATTTGGTCTCTGCATACTCTTTCTTGTTTTCATGCGGCAAAGCGCCGCTTGCTGTAAAAATATTCACTATTTATGCAACAACAGTGAATAATTCCATATTGTAACTCGTTGATATTCTGTTAGCTCATCCCGTTTATGCATTTTTATCGCTGGCTGGCACGAACGCTGCAATCTACATTCACAGTGCAAACACTCAATTATTTAACATTTAAACAACCTTTTATTTACCGGATGAGGTCGCTATGTCTCTGTCAGTTACGCGTGAAAATTTCGATGAATGGATGATGCCGGTATACGCTCCGGCGGCTTTTATTCCGGTACGTGGGGAAGGCTCTCGCCTGTGGGATCAGCAGGGCAAAGAGTACATCGACTTTGCGGGTGGGATTGCGGTGAATGCGCTGGGCCACGCAAACCCGGCGCTGCGGCAGGCGCTGAACGACCAGGCGGCAAAATTCTGGCATACCGGTAACGGGTACACCAACGAACCGGCGCTGCGCCTGGCGAAAAAGCTGATCGACGCCACTTTCGCAGAAAAAGTCTTTTTCTGTAACTCCGGTGCGGAAGCGAACGAAGCGGCGCTGAAGCTGGCGCGAAAATATGCGCACGATAAATTCGGCGCGCACAAGAGCGGCATCGTCGCCTTCAAAAATGCCTTCCATGGCCGCACGCTGTTTACCGTCAGTGCGGGCGGTCAGCCCTCGTATTCTCAGGATTTTGCGCCGCTGCCGCCGGATATCCGTCACGCCGCTTATAACGATTTACACGCTGCCAGCGAGCTGATTGACGATAACACCTGTGCGGTGATCGTGGAGCCTATGCAGGGTGAAGGCGGCGTCATGCCCGCTCAGAAAGCGTTCCTGCAAGGGCTGCGCGAGCTGTGCGATCGTCACAACGCGGTGCTTATTTTTGACGAAGTACAGACCGGCGTGGGCCGTACGGGCGAGCTATACGCCTACATGCACTATGGCGTGACGCCGGATGTGCTGTCGACGGCCAAAGCGCTCGGCGGCGGTTTCCCGGTGGGAGCGATACTGACCACCGATACATTTGCCAGCGTGATGACCGTGGGCACCCATGGCACCACATACGGCGGTAACCCGCTGGCAGCCGCTGTTGCCGGGCAGGTGCTGGATATCATCAATACCCCTGAGGTGCTTAACGGCGTGAAGCAGCGTCACCAGTGGTTTGTTGAGCGTCTGACCGCCATCAATAACCAGACCGGGCTGTTCAAAGAGATCCGCGGTCTGGGGCTGTTGATTGGCTGTGAGCTTGCCCCTGAGTTTGCCGGAAAAGCGAAGCTGATTTCACAGGAAGCGGCAAAACAGGGCGTGATGGTGCTGATTGCCGGTGCCAACGTGGTGCGGTTTGCCCCTGCGCTGATCGTCAGCGAGGAAGAGGTCAGAACCGGGTTAGATCGTTTTGCGCTGGCCTGCGAACAGGTGAAATCCGGGGTGTCATCATGATGGTCATCCGTCCCGTTGCGCACGGCGATCTCGCCGGGCTTATGCAGCTTGCCGGTAAGACAGGGGGCGGGCTGACCTCGCTGCCTGCCGATGAAAAAACGCTGTCGGCGCGCATTGAGCGCGCCCTGCAAACCTGGCAGGGGACGTTGCCAAAGAGCGATCAGGGCTATGTGTTCGTGCTGGAAGAGACCGACACGGGGACCGTGGCGGGGATCTGCGCCATCGAAGTGGCCGTCGGGCTTAACGATCCGTGGTACAACTACCGCGTCGGCACGATGGTCCACGCCTCGAAAGAGCTGAACGTTTACAACGCGCTGCCGACGCTCTTTCTCTGTAATGACCATACCGGCGCCAGCGAGCTCTGCACGCTTTTCCTCGATCCGGACTGGCGCAAGGAGGGCAACGGCTATCTGCTCTCCAAATCGCGCTTTATGTTTATGGCCGCCTTTCGCGACCGCTTCAACGAAAAAGTGGTCGCCGAGATGCGCGGCGTGATTGATGAGACGGGCTACTCGCCGTTCTGGGAGAGCCTGGGCGAACGCTTCTTCTCCATGGAGTTCAGCCGGGCGGATTATCTGTGCGGCACCGGTCAGAAGGCGTTTATCGCCGAGCTGATGCCGAAGCATCCTATCTATACCCATTTCTTAACGCCGGAAGCGCAGGCGGTAATTGGTGAAGTCCATCCGCAAACCGCCCCGGCCCGCGCGGTGCTGGAGAAAGAGGGATTTCGCTACCGTAACTACGTCGACATCTTCGACGGCGGCCCGACGCTGGAGTGCGACATTGACCGCGTGCGCGCCATCCGTAAAAGCCGGCTGGTCGAGGTTTCGGAAGGCCAGCCTGCGCCGGGTGAATGGCCAGCCTGCCTGGTCTCGAACGAGAATTACACCAGCTTCCGCGCCATGCTGGTGCGAACCAACCCGGCATGCGAGCGTCTGGTGCTGACGCCTGCGCAGCTGGATGCCCTGAAATGTAACGCCGGCGATACGGTTCGCCTGGTACGACTCTGCCCTGAGGAGAAAACAGCATGACTCTATGGATTAACGGTGACTGGGTAACGGGCGAAGGTGAGGCGCGGATCAAAACCAATCCGGTGGGCCAGGAAGTGCTCTGGAAGGGGAACGACGCCAGCGCCGGGCAGGTTGAACAGGCCTGCCAGGCTGCACGCCGCGCGTTTCCGGCGTGGGCGAAACGGCCGTTTTCCGAGCGTCAGGCGCTGGTTGAGAAATTTGCCGGATTGCTGGAGTCGAACAAGGCCGAACTGACGCGCATCATCGCATCCGAAACCAGCAAACCGCGCTGGGAGGCGACAACCGAAGTCACTGCGATGATCAACAAAATCGGTATATCGGTGAAGGCGTACCACGCCCGCACCGGCGAGCAGCATACCGATATGCCGGACGGCGCCGCCACGCTGCGCCACCGTCCGCACGGCGTGCTGGCGGTGTTCGGCCCGTATAACTTCCCCGGTCATCTGCCGAACGGGCATATCGTACCCGCGCTGCTGGCGGGGAATACCGTCATCTTCAAGCCGAGCGAGCTTACGCCGTTAACCGGCGAGGCGGTGGTGAAGCTGTGGGAGCAGGCCGGGCTGCCGCCGGGCGTGCTGAATCTGGTGCAGGGCGGGCGTGAAACCGGTCAGGCGCTGAGCGCGCTGAGCGACATTGACGGCCTGCTGTTCACCGGCAGTGCCGGAACGGGCTATCAGCTGCATCGCCAGCTGGCGGGGCAGCCGGAAAAAATTCTGGCGCTGGAGATGGGCGGCAATAACCCGCTGATTGTGGAAGATCCGGATGATATTGACGCCGCGGTCCACCTGACCATTCAGTCGGCATTCATTACCGCCGGGCAGCGCTGCACCTGCGCCCGTCGTCTGCTGGTGAAACGCGGCCCGCAGGGCGACGCGTTCCTGAAGCGCCTGGTGGACGTGAGCGCGCGTCTGACCCCCGCGCAGTGGGATGCCGAGCCGCAGCCGTTTATCGGCGGGCTGATTTCCGAGCAGGCCGCGCAGAATGTGCTGAAAGCCTGGCAGGAGCATGTGACGCGCGGGGCGAAAACCCTGCTGGAGCCGAAACAGGTCGCGCCGGGCACCTCGTTACTGACGCCCGGCATTATTGAGATGAGCGCTGTTGACCCTGTGCCGGATGAAGAGGTCTTTGGCCCGCTGCTGTGCGTCTGGCGCTATGACGATTTTGATGCGGCGATCGCGATGGCCAACAACACCCGCTACGGCCTGTCGAGCGGCCTGATATCGCCGCATCGCGAAAAATTCGACCAGCTGCTGCTGGAAGCGCGCGCCGGGATCGTGAACTGGAACAAACCGCTGACCGGCGCGGCGAGCACCGCGCCGTTTGGTGGCGTGGGGGCGTCGGGCAACCATCGCGCCAGCGCCTGGTATGCCGCCGATTACTGCGCATGGCCGATGGCAAGCCTGGAAACCCCGGCGCTGACGCTGCCGGAGTCGTTGAATCCTGGGCTGGATTTTACAGAGGGTGATACCCATGAAAGCGCGTGAGGTTAACTTTGACGGGCTGGTGGGGCTGACGCACCACTATGCCGGGCTGTCGTTCGGCAATGAAGCCTCGACGAAGCACCGCTTCCAGGTCTCGAACCCGAAACTGGCGGCGAAGCAGGGGCTGCTGAAAATGAAAGCGCTGTCCGATGCCGGTTTCCCGCAGGCGGTGATCCCGCCGCAGGAGCGCCCGAACGTGGCCGTGCTGCGCCAGCTGGGCTTCAGCGGCACGGATGAGCAGGTAGTGGAAAAAGCCGGTACGCAAACGCCACAGCTGCTTTCTGCGGCCAGTTCAGCCTCTTCGATGTGGGTGGCGAATGCTGCCACCGTCGCGCCGTCGGCGGATACGCTGGACGGCAAAGTGCATCTGACCGTTGCTAACCTGAACAATAAATTCCACCGCGCCAGCGAAGCGGAGACCACCGGACGCGTGCTGCGCGCCATTTTTAATCATGAGGCGCATTTCGAGGTGCATCAGGCGCTGCCGCAGGTTGCGATGTTTGGCGACGAAGGGGCGGCAAACCACAACCGTCTGGGCGGCGACTATGGCGATCCGGGCTTGCAGCTGTTTATCTACGGACGAGAAGAGGGCGGCCACGCCGCGCCGGTTCGTTATCCGGCGAGACAAACCTTGGCCGCGAGCCAGGCGGTGGCGCGGCTGAACCAGGTGAATCCTTCTCAGGTGATTTT
This sequence comes from Enterobacter sp. GD03975, assembly GCF_029838645.1. Lineage (NCBI taxonomy): Bacteria > Pseudomonadati > Pseudomonadota > Gammaproteobacteria > Enterobacterales > Enterobacteriaceae > Enterobacter > Enterobacter sp. GD03975. The sequence goes on along the minus strand of NZ_JAOBZC010000003.1, from coordinate 249,756 downwards.
CGCCCAGCAAAATCCGCAGGTGATCGACCAGGGCGTGTTTCATAACGACGTGATTGCCGTTTCGAACCGCCAGGTGCTGTTTTGCCACGAACAGGCGTTTGCCCATCAGGAAAAGCTGCTGGCCACGCTACGTGAACGCGTGCCGGGATTTATGCCGATTCAGGTGCCCACGCAGGCGGTAAGCGTGCAGGATGCCGTCGAAACCTACCTCTTCAACAGCCAGCTGTTGAGCCGGGAAGACGGCAGCATGATGCTGATGCTGCCCCAGGAGTCCCGCAATCATCAGGGTGTCTGGCGCTATCTCAGCGAGCTGGTGCAGGCGGATAACCCGATTGATGAACTCCGCGTATTCGATCTGCGGGAAAGTATGGCCAATGGCGGGGGACCGGCATGCCTGCGCCTTCGCGTGGTACTCACGCCGGAGGAGATGCAGGCGGTAAATCCGGCGGTGATGATGAACGACACCCTGTTCAATACCCTTAACGACTGGGTGGATCGCTACTATCGCGACCGTCTGGTTCAGGCCGATCTGGTTGATCCGCAGCTGCTGCGCGAAGGCCGCGAGGCGCTGGATGCCCTGTCGACCATCCTGCAACTGGGATCGGTTTATCCGTTCCAGCGCTAAGGAGACGATATGGAAAACTTACTGGCGCTGACGCTGGCTGGAAAGACACCGGAGCGGCACGAGGGGGAAGGCCCCTCATTCCACTGGCGATGGCTGGGACCGGGCGTGCTTGAGCTGACGCCGTTGGAGGAATATGACCTGTCGCTGCTGCTCTCCACCGGCATTCACGGAAACGAAACCGCGCCCGTGGAGATTGTCGACCTGTTGCTGCGCGCGCTCTGTCGCAAGGAGATCATGCTGCACTGCCGTCTGCTGGTGGTGCTGGGAAATCCGCCTGCGCTGGCGCAAAACAAACGGTATCTCGTGAGCGACCTCAACCGTATGTTTGGGGGGCGCTGGACGCGATTTCCAGAGAGCGATGAAACGACGCGCGCGCAATGGCTGGAGGAGGTGGTGACGACGTTTTTTGCCGGGGCGGGGGCAACGCGCTGGCACCTCGATCTGCATACGGCCATTCGCGCCTCGTATCACGTGCGTTTTGGCGTTTTACCGCAGCGAAACCAGCCCTGGGATGAAGCGTTTCTGGACTGGCTTGGCGATGCCGGGCTGGAGGCGCTGGTTTTCCACCAGACGCCGGGCGGCACGTTTACCCATTTCACCTGCGAGAGTTTTGGCGCGCTTTCCTGCACCCTGGAGCTGGGAAAAGCGCTGCCGTTCGGGCAAAACGACCTGACCCGTTTTGCTCCTACGCATCAGGCGCTGCGGGCGTTGCTCGCGGGGGTTGCGCCGGAACACGCCCGTGAACACGTCGTGCGCTATCGGGTCGTGCAGCAGATCACGCGCCGCAGCGAGGCTTTCCATCTTCATATGGCGCCCCATACGCTGAATTTTACGCCGTTTCGACAGGGAGTCCTGCTCGCGGAAGATGGTGAGACCCGCTATGCGGTACAGCACGCCACGGAATATGTTTTATTCCCTAATCCGTCGGTCGCATTTGGTTTGCGGGCCGGCTTGATGCTCGAAAAAATGTCCTGATCGTTTCCCCTCGCGTAGACCGGAGGGGAAGTGAAGAATAAATTTCTTAGCGATAAAAGCGCTCTTGTATAGTTTGCGGAATTTTCCTGGAGTATTGCTTTATTATTAAACGGCACTTCGTTATACTTCTCCATAATCTCTTTAAAATCATCCTGTTGAATATTTTTGTTTCATCTCTCCACGCTTTTTCCTTAATTTCTCCATAATTGGCGAAAACGTGTTTTTTATACTTTCATTGTTTTACCGTTGCTCTGACTAATTGACGATAAACCCCGTAAAGTTAATCTCGTCAACACGGCAAAGCGCCGAAGAATAACTGAAAGTAAGGAAAGACATTATGCGTAAATTAACTGCACTGTTTGTTGCCTCTACCCTGGCTCTGGGCGCTACCAGCATGGCGTTCGCCGCAGATACCGCGACCACTACCGCCGCGCCGGCTGAAGGCAAAATGATGATGCATCATAAAGGCAAGCCGGGTATGCATCATGAGATGATGATGTTTAAAGACCTGAACCTGACCGACGCGCAGAAGCAGCAGATCCGCGACATCAGAAAAAGCCAGCGTGACCAGATGAAGCGTCCTCCGCTGGAAGAGCGCCGCGCGATGCATGACATCATCGCCAGCGACAGCTTCGATAAAGCAAAAGCAGAAGCGCAGATCGATAAAATGGCCGAGCAGCATAAAGCGCGCATGCTGGCCCACATGGAAACCCAGAACAAGATTTACAACATTCTGACGCCGGAACAGAAAAAACAGTTTAATGCCAATTTTGAGAAGCGTCTGACAGAACGTGCAGCGCCGGAAGGTAAAATGCCTGCACCAGCCGAATAATCGGCTCACTCTCTTAAGACCGCCGGGCTCCTGTCTACAAAAGCGAAAACGCTGTGGACAGGACCGGCGGTTTTTCTTTTGCCCCATGCCTAAGGTCTGGCCTTACCGCTGCCGATAATACGTCTGTGAAATGCCCTGGCGCACGGTGCGTCCTTCAGGAGTGGTAATGGAATTCTTTGATATCCGTAAAATGCCCGTCAGTCTCTGGCGTAACGGCGCGGGTGAGACGCGTGAGATTTGCTGTTTCCCTCCCGCGACACGGGATTTTTCCTGGCGGGCCAGCATTGCCTCCATCGCCAGTAACGGCGAATTTTCCGCTTTTCCGGGCGTTGACCGGGTGATAACGCTGCTGGAAGGCGGCGAGGTGACGCTGGACGCGGGCAGGGCGTTTTGCCATACCCTGAAGCACCATCAGCCTTACGGATTTGCGGGCGATCTGACGGTAAAAGCGGTGCTCACGGAGGGGCAGATGTCGATGGATTTCAACATTATGACCCGACGGGAGCACTGCCAGGCAAAGGTGCGCGTTGCTACCCGAACGTTCACCACCTTTGCGTCACGCGGTGGGGTGGCGTTCGTGTTAAGCGGGGCCTGGCAACTGGGCGACAAGTTACTGACTGCCGATCAGGGCGCCAGCTGGGAAGCGGGCACCCATACCCTCCGATTACTGGAAACGAAAGGGTCGCTGCTGTTCAGTGAAATTACCTGGCTGCCGGGTCAGTGAGCGCGATGATCTCATATTTTCCGGTTAACAGCGGCTTACAGAGAATTTTATAACCGTCCTGATCGAACCCGGCGGGGGTGCGTAGCAGGGCGGTGGCGTCATCCAGGCTATCGACGGCACCAAGCCAGAGCCAGTTGCGAATGATGTGATAATGCGTCATATCCTCGCGGGTTTCTTTCAACGCCACCGCGCCTTCCCACGGCCAGCAGTTGACGCTGATCGAGGCCAGGCCCGCCATAAACCGGGCGTGATGGTCTTCAACGCTCTCTCTTCCACAGCACGCCCCGGCGCAGCGTTTCAGCGCGGAACGGAAACAGGCGCGACCGCGGGTGGTGGCTTCCAGCCCCAGCAGGCCGTAGCAAAGCTGTAATTCATCAGCCAGGGATTGCAGGGTTTGCAGGGCGGCACGTTTGTTGGCAAACAGGCCGTAAAGATTCGGTTCATGTGAAAAATCCACTTCACGGGCATACACCACCTGCGGTTTTCCCGCGTTGACCTGCAAGGAACACAGCTGGCGGTTGCGGCGCAGGCGTTTGTTAAACAGCGGCTGCTGTTCCTTGATGAGCCTGGCTTCGAGCAGAAGGGCGCCCAGTTCGCCTGCCGTCTCGATCCAGGTGATCCGCCGGGACTGCCTGAGCATCGACGCCTCGTCTGGCGTACGCAGGTGCGACATCACCCGGCTGCGGATATTCACGCTTTTGCCGATATAGAGCGGCATGGTGTCGCTGTCGCCGTGGAAGAAATAGACGCCAGGCTGTTTAGGCAATGCCTCAAGCCAGGGGCGAAGATGCTCGGGATATTCGTAGATAGCCGCCGCTTCAAACTCAAGACGCGGGGCGGATTGACGCCTGCTCACATACTGCTCCATATACTGTTCAGGTATACAGTGTAGCAGGTGTTTGGTGGTTAAAAAAGAGCCGGGTGGCGGCTACGCCTCACCCGGCCTGCAACAGCGCGGAACCGTAGGTCCAGCAAGCGAAGCGCCGCTGGGCAAAAATATTGACTATTTCTTCCAGAAGTCGTCAAACACCGTGATTGGTGGACGGCGCTTGTGCTCGGTTTTCAGATACCAGCCTTCGATAATTTTTGCAGTCCCTTCGTCGAGCGTTTTGCCTTCAAGATAATCATCGATGTTGTCATAGCTCACGCCCAGCGCCGCTTCATCCGGCAGGGAAGGACGATCGTCCTCGAGGTCTGCCGTTGGCGCCTTCTTATAAAGGTGTTCCGGGCAGCCCAGCGCCGCCAGCAGCTGCTTGCCCTGACGCTTGTTCAGGCGGAAGAGCGGGTTGATGTCCGTGCCGCCATCGCCGTATTTGGTGAAGAAGCCGGTAATGGCTTCCGCGGCATGGTCCGTGCCGACGACCACCCCTTTGGTCATGCCTGCGATACTGTACTGGGCCTTCATGCGCTCGCGGGCTTTCTCGTTGCCGCGAACAAAATCGCTCAGTTCAATGCCGGCTTCACGCAGGGCCTGCTCGCTTGCCAGCACCGATCCTTTGATGTTCACGGTAAGCACGCGGTCCGGCTGGATAAAGGCGATAGCATCCTGACAGTCCTGCTCGTCGGCCTGCACGCCATACGGCAGACGTACGGCAATAAATTGCAGCGCGGCGTCACCGGTCTCGTCACGCAGCTCGGAGATGGCCATCTGGCTCAGCTTACCGGCCAGCGTGGAGTCCTGACCGCCGCTGATACCCAGCACCAGCGTCTTCAGGAAAGGGTGTGCAGACAGATAAGCTTTCAAAAAATCAACGCTACGACGGATCTCTTCATTGGCATCAATCGCAGGTTTCGCGCCCAGCGCCTGGATAATTTCTTGTTGCAGAGCCATTACGCCCTCCCTATGCAGAACCAAACAGAATGTACGATCTGTTAAAACTAACCCTTTGTCGGGAAAACGACAAGGATCACAGTTTTGAGTGTACTGTTTTACAGCGATTTCGCAGCTTATCGTTGTTTTATTAGAATTTTCCGAAATTCGTCTGGCGTAACTCGCAAAGTTGAACAATAGTAATTTTTATCCCATGCTTAGTTAACACGCTGATAAACAAGAGGACGGAATATGAACAAGAACGTAGCAGGAATTTTAAGCGCAGCGGCGGTACTGACTATGCTGGCAGGGTGTACAGCTTACGATCGCACTAAAGATCAGTTCACACAGCCAGTGGTTAAAGACGTCAAAAAAGGGATGACGCGTTCCCAGGTTGCGGCCATTGCCGGTAAACCTTCTTCTGAGGTCACCATGATCCACGCGCGTGGTACCTGCCAGACCTATATTCTGGGTCAACGCGATGGTAAGGCAGAGACCTACTTTGTCGCCCTGGATGATACGGGTCACGTGATCAATTCTGGTTACCAGACCTGTGCTGAATACGACACCGACCCGCAGGCACCTAAGGCACAGTAAGCGTACTTGCCCGCGAGCGATTGAAACCGGCCTGAAGGCCGGTTTTTTTATGCATACGTAAATCTTATTTCTTGTCGCGAATTATTTGCCTGAAATGTGAAGGTAGTCAACAAGCCAGGTCAATGAGAGACAATTTTAGTCTGTCCAGAATTATCCCCTCCCTGTACCATTGCGTATACTCACTTCAACAACAAACAATGTTCAGCACACTGCCCGTCAGCCAGGATAGCGAATCGAGTGATAGCGCGACGGCGGACAGACCAATAAGAGGGAAATTATCATGGAAAAGAAACATATCTACCTGTTCTGCTCTGCGGGCATGTCAACTTCGCTGCTGGTTTCCAAAATGCGCGCGCAGGCCGAAAAATATGAAGTCCCTGTGGTGATTGAAGCGTTTCCGGAAACGCTGGCGGGCGAAAAGGGCCAGGCGGCAGACGTTATTTTACTGGGGCCGCAAATCGCTTATATGTTGCCCGAAATTCAACGTCTACTTCCTAATAAGCCGGTCGAAGTGATCGACTCCGGTCTGTACGGCAAGATTGATGGTTTAGGTGTATTAAAAGCTGCTGTTGCGGCGATTAAAAAAGCTGCTAATTAATTTTTTATTTTTCCCGTCAAAGAGTTATTTCACACACAATACGCCGTAACGGTTGTTGCGGCATTTAAGGGTATTTTCCTATGAGTAAAGTCATCGCTTCACTTGAAAAGGTACTCCTTCCTTTTGCTGTTAAAATAGGAAAGCAGCCTCACGTTAATGCCATTAAAAACGGCTTTATTAAATTAATGCCGTTGACGTTAGCCGGGGCAATGTTCGTTTTAATTAACAACGTTTTTCTGAGCTTTGGTGAAGGTTCCTTTTTTTATTCATTAGGAATTAGGTTAGATGCTTCAACTATTGAAACCCTTAATGGTTTAAAAGCCATTGGCGGCAACGTATACAACGGTACGTTGGGTATTATGTCGCTAATGGCGCCTTTCTTTATCGGTATGGCGCTGGCGGAAGAGCGTAAAGTGGATCCGCTGGCGGCGGGCTTACTGTCTATAGCCGCGTTTATGACCGTCACGCCGTACAGCGTGGGCGACGCTTACGCCGTAGGCGCCAACTGGCTGGGTGGGGCAAACATCATTTCCGGTATTATTATCGGGCTGGTGGTGGCCGAAATGTTCACCTTTATTATTCGCCGCAACTGGGTTATCCGCTTGCCGGATAGCGTTCCGGCCTCCGTTTCTCGTTCATTTTCCGCGTTGATTCCGGGCTTTATTATTCTCTCCATTATGGGGATTATTGCCTGGGCGCTCTCTCACTGGGGGACTAACTTCCACCAGATCATTATGGACTCTATCTCAACGCCGTTGGCGTCGATGGGTAGCGTGGTCGGTTGGGCGTATGTCATCTTTACCTCCCTGCTGTGGTTCTTCGGCGTGCATGGTTCACTGGCACTGGCGGCGCTGGACAGCGGTATTATGACCCCGTGGGCACTGGAAAACGTCGCGCTTTACCAGCAGTACGGCTCCGTCGATGCGGCGCTGGCGGCCGGTAAAACCTTCCATGTGTGGGCGAAGCCGATGCTGGACTCCTATATCTTCCTGGGCGGTACCGGGGCGACGCTGGGTCTGATCATCGCGGTCTTTATTGTCTCTCGCCGTGCTGACCATCGTCAGGTTGCGAAGCTGGCCCTGCCGTCAGGCATCTTCCAGATTAACGAGCCGATCCTGTTTGGTCTGCCGATTATCATGAACCCGGTGATGTTCATTCCCTTCATCCTGGTTCAGCCGCTGCTGGCCGCGATTACGCTGACGGCGTACTACCTGGGCATTATCCCGCCGGTGACCAACATTGCACCGTGGACGATGCCGGCCGGTCTGGGCGCGTTCTTCAACACCAACGGTAGCGTGGCCGCCTTCCTGCTGGCGATATTTAACCTCGGGATTGCAACCCTGCTCTACATGCCGTTCGTGGCGATTGCGAACAAAGCCGCAACGGTGATCGATGAAGAAGAGAGCGAAGAGGATATCGCCCTCGCACTGAAATTCTAAAATTGCACGGCGCGGGGCAACCCGCGCCAGCGTAAAGGAGCTGAAGATGTTAGATTTAGACAGTATCGTCGCAGAAGAAACCGCAGAGAACGATCTGGAAGAGGTGGTGATGGGTCTTATCATCAACTCCGGGCAGGCGCGCAGCCTGGCGTATGCGGCGCTTAAGCAGGCTAAGCAGGGCGATTTCGTTGCCGCGAAAACCATGATGGAGCAGTCCCGTACGGCGTTAAACGAAGCGCATCTGGTACAGACGAAGCTCATCGAAAGCGACCAGGGTGAAGGGAAGATGAAGGTGAGCCTGGTGCTGGTACATGCGCAGGATCACCTGATGACCTCCATGCTGGCGCGCGAGCTGGTAGCGGAGCTCATTGAGCTTCACGAGAAGATGCAGTAAGTCAGTTCAGGCAGCAGGAGGTCAGCACGATGGAAATCAAAACCGCACATGAGCAGCAGCTGTTTAACGGCAAGAATTTTCACGTGGTGATATACAACAAGACGGAGAGCGCCAGCGGTCTGCACCAGCACGACTACTACGAGTTCACGATTGTTCTGACCGGCCGCTATTATCAGGAGATCAACGGTAAGCGCGTCCTGCTTGAGCGCGGTGATTTCGTCTTTTTGCCGATGGGATCCTATCACCAGAGCTTTTATGAGTTTGGTGCGACGCGCATTCTGAACGTAGGGGTGAGCAGGCGTTTCTTCGAGAAGCACTATCTGCCGCTGGTCCCGTTCTGCTTTGTGGCGTCACAGGTGTATCGCGTCAAAAATGAGTTTATGACCTGGATTGAAACGGTTATTGCCTCGCTGAATTTCCGCGACAATGAATTTGATGAATTTATTGAAACCGTGACGTTCTACGTGATGAATCGCCTTCGCCATCACCGTGAAGAACAGCAGGTGGTGGATGATATTCCCCAGTGGCTGCGCAGTACCGTGGAGCTGATGCACGACAAAGGGCAGTTCAGCGATAACGCGCTGGAAAACATGGTCGCACTTTCGGGTAAATCGCAGGAATATTTAACGCGTGCCACGCAGCGCTATTACCGTAAAACGCCTGTGCAAATTATTAATGAAATCCGCATTAATTTTGCCAAAAAGCAGCTGGAAATAACGAACTACTCTGTCACCGATATCGCTTACGAATCCGGTTACAGCAGCCCCAGCCTGTTTATTAAAACCTTTAAGAAACTGACTTCATTTACCCCGAACAGTTACCGCAAAAATTTAACGGTAATTAATTAACTTTCGGCGGTTTATCCGCCAGGAATATTGACGTAATGGCTTGCCCAAATAGCGGGAAGAGTACGCTATACCTTGCAGGCGATTAACCTGATACGCTAAGGGAGAAATTATGCAAATGAAATTAAAAGTCGTAACCATTGGTGGCGGCAGCAGCTATACCCCGGAATTACTTGAAGGTTTCCTGAAACGTTATCATGAATTACCGGTCAGCGAATTATGGCTGGTGGATGTTGAAGAGGGTCAGGAGAAGCTGAATATTATTTTTGAGCTGTGCCAACGCATGGTTGAAAAGGCGGGCGTGCCCTTAACCGTGCACAAAACGCTGGATCGCCGCCTGGCGCTGAAAGATGCTGACTTCGTGACCACGCAGCTGCGCGTCGGCCAGCTGAAAGCGCGTGAGCTGGACGAGCGCATTCCGCTGAGCCACGGTTATCTGGGGCAGGAAACCAACGGGGCAGGCGGCCTGTTTAAAGGTCTGCGTACCATTCCGGTTATTTTTGACATCATCAAAGACGTGGAGGAGATCTGCCCGAACGCGTGGGTGATTAACTTTACCAACCCGGCTGGAATGGTCACCGAGGCGGTTTATCGCCACACCGGTTTCAAACGCTTTATCGGCGTCTGCAATATTCCGATTGGCATGAAAATGTTCATCCGCGATGTGCTGGCACTGAACGATAACGACGAACTGTCCATTGATCTGTTCGGCCTGAACCACATGGTCTTTATCAAAGATGTGATCGTGAACGGGCAGTCGCGTTTCGCAGAACTGCTCGACGGCGTCGCCTCTGGCCGTCTGACCGCGGCCTCGGTGAAAAACATCTTCGACCTGCCGTTCAGCGAAGGGCTGATCCGCTCCCTGAACCTGCTGCCGTGCTCGTATCTGCTTTACTACTTCAAGCAGAAAGAGATGCTGGCGATTGAAATGGGCGAATACTACAAAGGCGGCGCGCGTGCTCAGGTTGTGCAGAAAGTTGAGAAGCAGCTGTTTGATTTGTACAAAGATCCGAACCTGAACGTGAAGCCGAAAGAGCTGGAACAGCGCGGCGGGGCATACTATTCGGATGCCGCGTGCGAAGTGATCAACGCCATTTACAATGACAAGCAGGCCGAGCACTATGTGAACGTTCCGCATCATGGGCACATCGACAACATCCCGGCAGACTGGGCCGTTGAGATGACCTGCATCCTTGGACGCGACGGCGCAAAACCGCATCCCCGCATTACCCATTTCGACGATAAAGTGATGGGGCTTATTCACACCATCAAGGGCTTTGAAGTCGCGGCGAGCAATGCGGCCCTGAGCGGCGAGCTGAATGACGTGCTCCTGGCGCTGAACCTCAGCCCGCTGGTGCATTCTGACCGTGACGCTGAAAAACTCGCGAGCGAGATGATCCTGGCGCATGAAAAATGGCTGCCAAACTTTGCTGCAACGGTTGAGAAACTGAAGCTCACACACCGTTAAGAGGAGATGCGATGGAAAACCTGCTGATCGTCAATGCCGATGATTTTGGCCTGTCAAAAGGGCAGAACTACGGCATTATCGAAGCCTGTCGCCGGGGCGTCGTAACCTCTACCACTGCGCTCATCAACGGAGAGGCGGTGGAACATGCGGCGCAGCTAAGCCGTGAGGTGCCCGAACTGGGCGTCGGCATGCACTTTGTGCTGACGCTTGGGCAGCCCCTTTCACCGATGCCGGGGCTGACGCGCGACGGGCAGCTGGGTAAATGGATTTGGGAAATGGCGGAGCAGGACGCTCTGCCGCTCGATGAGATTGCCCGCGAGCTGGATTGCCAGTTTAACCGCTTTGTGGATCTGTTTGGTCGTGAACCCACCCATATTGATAGTCACCATCATGTGCATATGATCCCGGCGATTTTCCCGCTTGTGGCAGAGTTTGCCCAACGTAAAGGCGTGGCGATGCGCCTGGATCGGGAGGTGCGCGGATTACCGGACGTCGCGGTGACGTCAACGGAGGGGTTCAGCAGCGCATTTTACGGCGACGAGATCAGCGAAGCGCTGTTCCTTAAGGTGCTGGATGATTCCGCCGTGCGGTCGCTGGAGATCATGGCGCATCCCGCCTTTATCGATAACACCGTGCGTAAGAGCGCCTACTGCTGGCCGCGTCTGGCGGAGCTGGACGTGCTGACGTCGGCGTCGCTGAAGTATGCGATTGCCGAGCGCGGGTATCGTCTGGGGACGTTCAGGGATCTTTGAGGTAAAGCCCGGTGGCGGCTTCGCCTTACCGGGCCTACAAAAGCAATCGAAATGTAGGCCGGGTAAGCGCAGCGCCACCCGGCTTTTTTTACGCCGGTATCTGGTCGGTCTTGCTGCTGCGCGACCACACGCGGTGCGCGGCGAGCAGGTCAAACAGCCGGGTCATAAACGCATCGTCAACGTTATCACCTTCGACAATGCCTTCTTCCCCTTGATCCGGTACCTTCAGCAGAGATTTAAACTTCCGCGCATCGCCTGCCAGGGCGATTGGCTTCAGGTGCTTATAGGCTTCCAGCAGATAATAGGCGGCATCACCGTTGCCGAGCAGACTCTCAACGTCGCCGCACGGCATAATCACCGCGTCAACCGTCAGCGACGGTGCCCCGGCGAAGGTCGCGGCAATCGGCAGGACGGAGCCATCGTCAGCCGTCACTTCACCCATGCGCGAGTAAAGCAGTTTGGCATGTACGCCCTGGGTTTTGAGCGCCCGCATGACCCCCAGTACGTCGCTGGCGCGCGGTTTATCGTTCAGCAGGATAGCCACCACGCGGCCTTTAATCGATCCGCCAGGTACCGCGTACAGGCTCAGGGACGGATCTTTCTTCAGCCCGTTGACGTCTTTTGGCGGTGCGGCATGGCATTGCTCGTCGGTGAGCGTAATGCCGAGGTTATTCGCCACGCCCTGCGCAAGCTGGATATCGATATGTGCCAGATGGTCGACAACGCGCTCGCGAATGTAGGTGCGCACCACTTTACTCAGCTCAAAGCTGAAGCCGCCGATAATGTGCTGCTGTTCGATCGGGGTCTGGCTGTTCCAGAACAGGCGAGGGTGGGCATAATACTCGCCGAAGGACGGGCTGCGTTCGCGAATTTTTGTTCCGTCCACGCGCTCCTGGTACGACTCGAATCCGCCACGTTTTGGTCCCGGCGGCGTTTCGCGCGGCCAGTTATCGTTAATGGAGTTCGGCTCGTAGTTCGCCGGGTTGGTGTCGATATCCTGACGATGCATCCCGTCACGCTGGAAGTTATGGTAAGGGCAGGTAGGACGGTTGATCGGAATTTCGTGGAAGTTTGGTCCGCCGAGACGGCTGATCTGCGTATCGGTATAAGAGAACAGACGGCCCTGGAGCAGCGGATCGTTGGTGAAATCCAGCCCCGGCACAATATGGCCCGGGTGGAACGCAGCCTGCTCATTCTCCGCGAAGAAGTTATCCGGGTTGCGGTTAAGCACCATTTTGCCCACCAGCTGAACCGGCACCAGCTCTTCAGGAATTAGCTTTGTTGGGTCGAGCAGGTCGAAGTCGTATTTAAACTCGTCCTCTTCCGGGATCAGCTGTAACCCCAGCTCGTATTCCGGGAAATCTCCGGCTTCAATGGATTCCCACAGTTCACGACGGTGGAAGTCCGGATCGCGCCCGGTGAGCTTCTGCGCTTCATCCCACACCAGCGACGCTTTCCCCGCGACCGGTTTCCAGTGGAAGCGCACAAACGTTGCTTTGCCTTCGGCGTTAATAAGACGGAAGGTGTGAATACCAAACCCTTCCATGGTGCGATAGCTGCGCGGGATCCCCCGGTCAGACATCGCCCACATCACGTTGTGCAGCGTTTCCGGTTGCAGGGAGACGTAGTCCCAGAAGGTATCGTGCGCACTTTGTCCCTGCGGTATGGCCCAGTGTGGCTCCGGTTTTACCGCATGGACAAAGTCAGGAAACTTATGCGCATCCTGAATGAAGAACACCGGGGTGTTGTTACCGACCAGGTCGAAAATACCTTCTTCGGTATAGAATTTAGTGGCGAAGCCGCGGATATCACGCACCGTGTCAGCCGAGCCAGCGCCGCCCTGTACGGTAGAGAAGCGCACAAATACCGGTGTGATTTTGTTCGGGTCGGAAAGGAAATCCGCTTTCGTGATCTCCGTCAGGCTCTTGTACGGCTGGAAATAGCCGTGCGCCGCGGAGCCGCGAGCGTGGACGATACGCTCAGGGATACGCTCATGGTCGAAATGGGTGATTTTTTCGCGCAGGATGAAATCTTCCAGCAGCGTTGGGCCGCGCGTCCCGGCGCGCAGGGAGTTCTGGTCATCGGCAATGCGAACGCCCTGGTTCGTGGTCAGCGCATGGCCTTCACCGCCCTTACGGTGAGGATCGAGCGATTTCAGCTTTTCGTTTTCCGTTTCCGGGGCTTTCATGCTGCCCGGGGCGGTAGGCTGTTCACCCGGTGCGGAAGGACCCGGTGAAGGTTTGTGTGAGCCGTCGGCGGGGGCAAGTGAGTCCATTCCCGGTTGAGATTCTTCAGTGCCATGAATGGGTGACTGATGTGGTTTATCATTGTTCGACATTGCACGCTTCTCCTTTGTTCATTCCTAAAAACCCTATTAAGGATAGAACAATGTTAAGAATTAGCAGGCGAACTAAGCGTTTTCAGATATTGATTAGCGAAAGGAGCCCTCTGCCTTACGTCAGGCGCGACGGGCGGGGGGAGAATCGGCTATGATAGAAATTTCCTGCTTTAAGAATTTGCTTTAGTGAATCCGTCGCTTATGAAACCTCTTCGTCAACAAAACCGCCAGGTTATTAGCTATGTACCCCGCGTTGAGCCCGCGCCGCCAGACCATGCCCTGAAGGTGGATGGTTTTCGCGATGTCTGGATGCTGCGGGGTAAATACGTTGCCTTCGTGCTGATTGGCGAGCACTTCCGTCGCTCCCCTGCGTTTACGGTGCCGGAATCGGCGCAGCGATGGGCGGTGCAGATGCGCCAGGATGAAGAGGTTGAAGAATGACAGCCATAAAAAAACCGCCCTCAGGCGGTTTTTTTATTTCGGCAGTGATTAACGATGGGCCAGTTCGGCATCTTCTTCACTGTCGAGAATGGTTTTGTCGGTCTGCTTCAGCCACTGGCTGGTCAGGGTACCGGCGGTCATTGAGCCACTCACGTTCAGCGCGGTACGACCCATGTCGATAAGCGGTTCAACAGAGATCAGCAGGGCGACCAGCGTCACCGGCAGGCCCAGCGCAGGCAGAACAATCAGCGCAGCGAAGGTCGCGCCGCCGCCCACGCCTGCAACACCGGCGGAGCTAATGGTCACGATACCGACCAGCGTCGCAATCCAGACCGGATCCAGCGGGTTAATGCCGACGGTTGGGGCAACCATCACGGCCAGCATCGCCGGGTAGAGGCCCGCACAGCCGTTCTGGCCGATGGTGGCGCCAAAAGAGGCCGAGAAGCTGGCGATTGACTCCGGCACACCAAGACGACGGGTCTGTGCTTCGACGTTCAGCGGAATAGATGCCGCGCTGGAACGGCTGGTAAAGGCGAAGGTCAGTACCGGCCAGACTTTACGGAAGTATTTCAGCGGGCCAACGCCGTTCACCGCCAGCAGAATGCCGTGCACAACAAACATGATGCCCAGACCGAGGTACGAGGCAATCACAAAGCTGCCAAGCTTGATGATGTCTTGCAGGTTTGATCCTGCAACGACTTTGGTCATCAGCGCCAGGACACCGTAAGGCGTCAGCTGCATGACCAGACGCACCAGCTTCATCACCCAGCTTTGCAGGGTATCGATGGCAGTCAGCACGCGCTCGCCTTTCGGCGCATCGTCCTTCAGTAGCTTCAGCGCCGCCACGCCCAGGAACGCCGCGAAGATCACCACACTGATAATGGAGGTTGGGCTTGCACCGGTCAGGTCAGCAAACGGGTTCTTCGGAATGAAGGAGAGCACCATCTGCGGAACGGTCAGATCGGCCACTTTACCCACGTAGTTGGTCTGAATAGCCGTCAGACGCGCGGTTTCAGCGCTGCCCTGCACCAGACCTTCAGCGGTCAGGCCAAACAGATTGGTCACCAGCACACCCACCAGCGCCGCAATCAGCGTGGTGAAGAGCAGGGTGCCAATGGTCAGGAAACTGATTTTACCCAGCTGAGACGCATTATGCAGACGGGCCACGGCGCTCAGGATAGAAGCGAATACCAGCGGCATGACGATCATTTGCAGCAGCTGTACATAGCCGTTACCGACAATGTTGAACCACTGAATAGAATCTTTCAGTACCGGGCTGTCGGAGCCGTAAATAGCGTGTAAGGCCAGGCCAAACACCACGCCCATCACCAGACCGACCAGCACCTTTTTCGCCAGGCTCCACTGTTTGTGGCGAGCCTGGGCGAGAAGCAATAGCAATACGACGAACACAACAATGTTCGCGATGAGTGGAAAATTCATCCCCGTTCTCCTGATTTATTATTCGGTCGGTTTTTACCGAACCTGTTGGCGCAAGGTTATCAGAAGTGTGATGTGGCGCTTATATCCATATGGAATGGTTTATGACAAAAGTGATTATATTGTCGGTTTAATGTTCAATCTGGTGATTAATAAAACGATTGAACTGAAATTGCAGCGAGTTGATCATCTGCGACGACCAGCGCACTGCACCATTTTCGGGCAGCGTCTGCGGCATCCAGACGGCATACGCAAACAGCGCCATGCACAGCACGCGCTCCAGCTGGTTGCCCTTTTGCGGCACGAGGATCGGCAGGCGGAAACGCCAGCGGCAGGGCCAGAGCAGCGGAACGCCCGCAGGCGTAAGCATATCCGCCAGGATATGGCTCAAGTAACCGAGCACCATGCCCTGAATGGCATCCGCCGGGACTATCCAGCTCTCAGGAACCTTCAGATAAAAGAGGGTTAACAGACCAAACACGGCCAGCAGGCTGTGGGTGAACCCGCGATGACCAAAGGCTCTGGCGATGGGTTTTGAAATCCACTTCAGCCGTTGACCGAGGAAGGATTTGGGATGGTCGATGTCCGGCAACAGGCAGGTCAGTACGGCAGAAGGGACAATATGCCACCAGTCCCCCTGTGCCAGCACAGGGGTCAGTTCAGCGTTTTTAGCAAACACTGCACAGGCAAGTGAAAAAAGCAGGTGGCCTTCCGCCGTCATGATAAAACCCGGTAAACTGTCAATTCATACAGTATAGGGTTTTTATACAGTGTGCGAAAGAGGTGACGGTGTAACTCTTTGTCACAAACGCGCGATTAGCGCGCCAGCCAGCCGCCGTCTACGGCGAGGGTATGGCCGTTGACGTAATCAGAGGCTCCTGAGGCCAGAAACACCACCGGCCCCTGTAAATCCTCCGGCAGTCCCCAGCGTCCCGCCGGAATACGCTCGAGGATCGCCTGGCTGCGTTGCTTATCATCGCGAAGCTGTTGGGTGTTATTTGTCGCCATATAACCCGGCGCGATAGCGTTCACGTTAATGCCCAGCGGCGCCCATTCGTTTGCCAGCAGGCGGGTGAGCCCGAGGATGCCGCTTTTCGAGGCCGTATAAGAGGGCACCCGAATGCCGCCCTGAAAGGAGAGCATGGAGGCAATGTTAATGATTTTTCCGCCCTGACCCTGATCGATAAACCGTTTGGCCACCGCCTGCGAGAGGAAAAAGACCGATTTCAGGTTCAGGTCGATGACTTCGTCCCAGTCTTTTTCGCTGAATTCCAGCGCTTCGCACCGACGAATGGTGCCGGCATTGTTGACCAGAATATCAATGCGTCCCATCTCTTTAACAGCGGTATCCACGACGCTCTGAATGTTCTCATGCTTGCCGAGATCGGCGCGAATCGCGATAAAGCGTCGTCCCAGCGCCGTGACGCGCGCTGCCGTTTCGTCAGGAACCTTGCGGTTAACACCCACGATATCGCATCCTGCCTCGGCGAGGGCAATGGCCATGCCCTGACCCAGGCCGGTATCGCACCCGGTCACCATCGCCACTTTTCCTGCCAGAGTAAAAGCATCCAGTATCATACGCGCCTCAGAAGTCAGATTATTGTCATTTTGCACGTAAGGATAGGAGCCTGGAATGAGAAAAGCAAATAAAGTAAAACGATGTTTTAATTTTGTGATGCAGGCAGCCGAAGCTGCCTGAAAAGAGGGTCACTCTCCGCGCAGATGGCGGACAGTCAGTTCTTCAAGAGACGTCAGCCTGACATCCGCGAGGGCAAAACGAGGATCGTGTCGGCCTTCTTCAGCAGGCACAACGATGGAGCGCATACGTGCGGCTTTGGACGCTATCATGCCGTTAACGGAATCTTCCAGCGCCACGCAGGTGAGCGGATCCAGCCCCAGTTTCGCGGCGCAGTCCATATACACCTGCGGGTGCGGCTTGCTGTAAGGCAGCTTTTCGGCCGAGGCCAGCGCGTCGAAGCTGTCGCGCAGCCCAAACATCGTCAGCACTTTTTCCAGCATATGCAGAGGTGAGGCGGAAGCCAGCCCCACTTTCAGTCCTTGCGCCTTGCACAGGGCGATAGCGTCATGGACGCCCGGTAACAGTGGCTTATATTCTTCAACCAGGGAGATAGCGCGGTTGATAATGCGCGCCGTGACTTCGTCGCGATCCGGTCCAACCCATGGCTGGTGGGCATACCAAAGATCGACCACCATATCGATACGCAGCCCCAGGGTATCGGGGAGTTCGTTACGACGACTGATATCGACGCCGAGGCTGGCCATCACGTCCAGTTCAGCCCGATCCCACAGGGGTTCGGAATCAATCAGCAATCCATCCATGTCAAAAATAGCGGCAAGTATCTGGCGCGGTGTCGACATTACAACTTCTCCTTATCTTAGAGGTAAGACTAACGGGGCTAAGCACAAGCAATTTAGCATATCGCATCCAAAGATCGGGCGAAAATGACCGACAGCAGGTAGACTTAGGCACAAATAACGCGTCTTTATTAAGAGGAACTGATGACGTATCAACAAGCTGGACGCATTGCGATCTTAAAACGTATTGCTGGTTGGGTTATTTTCATTCCCGCCCTGATTTCAACGCTGATTTCCGTACTCAAATTTATGTACGATCACAGCGAAAAACAGCCGGGCATCAATGCCGTCATGCTTGATTTTGCCCACGTAATGATTGAGATGATGCGGTTTAATACCCCGTTCCTGAACGTGTTCTGGTTTAACTCGCCCACGCCGGATTTTCACCACCAGCTTAACGTTGGCTTCTGGATAATCTATGCGCTGATCTTTATCGCAATGGCGTTGCAGGCCTCCGGCGCACGCATGAGTCGCCAGACCCGCTTTTTACGTGAAGGGGTTGAAGACCAGATGATCCTTGAGAAGGCCAAAGGTCCTGAGGGAATGACCCGCGAGCAGATCGAATCGCGCATTGTCGTTCCGCGCCATACCATCTTTGTGCAGTTTTTCCCGCTCTACGTTCTGCCGGTCATTATCATTGTGGCCGGGTATTTCTTCTTTACGCTGCTCGGCTTCCTGTAAATGCTGAAGGGGGCGTGTTGCGCCCCCCTTACGTTATGCCGCCAGAATGCGGTCCAGCGCACGCTGGGCGTTGACCAGATGATTTCCGCCAAACAGGATGGCCCGGTTGAGCAGGGTGTATAGCTGATACACCGGCTGGCGTTCGAGAAAGCCAGGTGGCAAAGGCGAGACCGACTGGTAGCCATCATAAATTTGTGGCGGCTGTTCAGGGTGCAGCGGCAGCATTGCGAGGTCGCACTCTCTGTCGCCCCAGTAGCAGGCCGGGTCAAATATATAAGGTCCATCAGGCCCAAGCGCACAGTTATCCGACCATAAATCCCCGTGCAACAGTGAAGCCTGAGGCTGATGCGAGGCCAGGCGCTGCTGGACGTGTTCAACAATCGCATCGATGTTGCCGAACGCCAGCCCCTTTTCAGCGGCCAGCTCCAGCTGCCAGCCGATTCGCTGCTCGGCGAAAAATGTCGACCAGCGACGCTGCCACGCGTTTGGCTGCGGCGTGGTGGAGAGGTCGTTATCAAAATCGAGCCCGAACTGAGGCTGATCGCTCCACTGATGCAGGCGGGCAATCTGTTGACCAAGGATAAAGGCGTTATGGGCATCCAGAGGGCGCGCGGGGAGATAGTTCATCACCAGAAAGCTGTAGTCGCGATCGCTGCCGACGGCTAAAACCTGCGGAACGGTGACGGTTTTACTGCGCGATAACAGCTCAAGCTGATCGGCTTCGGCAGTAAAAATGGGAAGCAATTCGCGTTCATCACATTTCACGAAAAGATCGCGCCCGGCGTAGCGTAAATGCCATGCGGCATGGATCTCTCCGCCTGGCAGTTCGTTACGCAGTTCAATTTCACCTTCACCCAGCTGCTCACTTAAAAGATGACTGATAGCCTGCCACATGATGTCTCTCCCATGTTGTCTGCCAGATCATAAAGTTAGCGCAAAACGGCAATAAAAAAACAGGAACTAACGCACAACTGAGCGGTTTAATTTTATACAGGGCACTTATTGTTCTTTTTTGTGCCAGTTTTCCCAGCTATCCACGTCAATTTCTGTCGCTTTGTCAGTCACGCTTTCCACCAGGCTGCTGGCCAGCGCCTTGACCTCTTCCTGACTTAGCGGGCTAATCAGGCCAAAAGCCAGCGAGCCGAGGTCGTGGATATTGCCTTCATCGTCGGTCAGCGTGAGCAGAAAATTTGCCCGCGTGAAAGCGTTGTTAAGTTCATTCAGCTCGGTCAGCGACGCCTCATGAATATTGACGGTTACGACGTAGCGGGTGATATCACCACTGCTCATAATGCACCTCGTTGTTATCCTGAAAGTTTTCTTAGCATAGTCGATAAGCGCTATTTAGCGACTTCCCCCTCCAAAGGAGGGGGAAGATGTTCAGCTTTTCGCCAGGTAATCGACAATTTTTTGGGTATCCGCAAGCGAGCATAGCCGCGTTCCCTGATTGATGGTGGCCGCACTCCCTGCCGCGACGCCATAGCGTGCCATCTCCAGAAGCGAAGCGCCCTGCGCCAGCTTCAGCACCATCGCGCCAACCATACTGTCACCTGCACCTACGGTGCTCTGGCTCTTCATCGGTGGTGGAACGACCTGCACACAGCCCGTCTTGTCGACGGCCAGCGCACCCTGAGGACCGAGAGAGACCACCACGCGATGCGCTTTGCCCGTGCGTACCAGCTCTTCTGCGGCAGTACGCACGTCATCGGGCTGGTTGAGCTCGCGATTGACAAGCGCACTCAGCTCTTTCTGGTTAGGTTTCACGAGTTCAAGTTGCCCGGGTTCTAACGCCGCCTTCAGGGCTTCGCCTGAGCTATCAACAATGCAGCGGATGCCGCGCTGGAGCACCGCCTGAACCAGCGCCGTCAGCTTTTCTGTTTCAATTCCCGGCGGCAGGCTACCGCTGATGACCAGCAATGAGCCGCTTTCAATGGTCAGCACTTTCTCTTCCAGTTGACGAAACTCATCATCGCTCAGCTTTGCCCCCGGCATCACAAAACGATACTGTTCGCCGCTCGATTCAACATGAACGTGCAGGTTCTGCCGGGTCCAGTCTCTGGCGTCTACCGTGTCTACCGCAACCTGTTCATCTGCCAGCAACGCAACCAGATGTTCGCCCGTGGCGCCGCCAGCAGGGAAGATGGCGGTTGCTTTTCCGCCGAGATGGGTAATGGCGCGCGCCACGTTAATACCACCGCCACCGGGTTCAAACACCGGCGCGCTACAGCGCAGCTTACCTTCCGGGTAAATTTGCGGCGTCATGGTCGCGGAGTCGAGGGAAGGGGAGAGCGTCAGCGTGTAAATCGAAGCCATCATGACCTCCTTTTAGCATGGGTTCTTTTAAGCCTGGCACCGTTTGGCAGGAAGGCAACGTAAATAACAGTATGATTTTAAAAATGAATGCTGACAAATAACCTGTGCAGGACATATAAAATAAAACGCGTTTTGGGATCGTTCTTATTCAAAAAATGAAAGAAGAAATTATTGCTATGTTATTTGCGGCTTTTTATAATTTGTTACCTTTCTATGGTCGCCTTGTCATTGATCCGCAAGAAAGTTTCCGAGACCGTGACGGTCTCTTTTTTTGTTGTACGGACTCCTTAAATATAATGAAGCTTTTGAAGACAGTACCCGCAGCACTGATGCTGGCGGGTGGCGTATTTGCGTCACTGAACGCAACCGCCGATGATACCGTTTTTACTGTCATGGACGACCCCTCCACTGCCAAAAAACCCTTTGAAGGTAACCTGAATGCCGGGTATCTGGCGCAATCCGGTAACACGAAAAGCTCCTCCCTGACCGCAGACAGCACCCTGACCTGGTACGGCAACACCACAGCCTGGTCGCTGTGGGGAAATGCCAGCAACACGTCTGCTAACGATGAACGCTCCTCGGAGAAATATGCGGTAGGCGGACGTAGCCGTTACAACATGACCGATTATGACTACCTGTTCGGGCAGGCGAGCTGGCTGACAGACCGCTTCAACGGCTATCGCCAGCGCGATGTCGTGACGGCGGGTTATGGTCGTCAGTTCCTGAATGGGCCGGTACACAGCCTCCGTTTTGAATTCGGTCCGGGTGTGCGTTACGACGAGTACACCAACGGCGAAGATGAAACCCAGCCGCTGGGTTATGCATCGGGCACCTACGCATGGCAGATGACCGACAACGCTAAATTCACCCAGGGCGTGTCGGTGTTTGGTGCAGAAGATACCACCCTGAACTCTGAAAGCGCGTTGAACGTGGCCATCAACGAACACTTTGGACTCAAGGTGGCGTACAACGTAACCTGGAACTCATCCCCCCCTGATTCTGCGCCGGAACATACCGATCGCAGAACCACGATTTCTTTAGGTTATAAAATGTAATTCCGTCGGGCTGAGATTCTTCTCGGCCCGTTTTTTATTTTTTGAAACTGTGCTTAATTATATTAAATGGCGTTTTAAAAATAACAGAATGCGTCCTCTTCATCATTTCTCCATAATTAAGCGTGCACGGCTTATTCAGTTTATTTGACACGAATTGATAAATATTTTGACTAGGAAAAAGTGTGATCCAGATCTACACTTACGCCACAGGCAAAAAATCGCCTCAGGCTTTTTCTGCATTAATTTAGTATGAGAATAAAATTATGAAAACAATCAAAACTGCTACAGCAGCGATGGTGCTTTCCGCACTTTCATTTGGCGTCTTTGCTGCTGATAATATGACGCAACCTGCCAGTGACGCTAACAGCCAAATCGGAATCACCAACGCCTCTGATGTTGAAGCGGGCTCTAACATTGCCCCTGGCTCCCAGTCTACCGGTCAGTCAATGAACGATGCGTTTGATGTGCATAAGCTGGTAGCGGGTGAGTGGTCCTGATAAATTAACTGCCACGTTGTGATGGAATATAAACGCTATGACAACCTGTCGAAAACCGGATAATGATGTACCGGTTTTTCACAATCCGGTGGCGTAAAGAGAGTTAAAGATTATTCAATAAATTAACGGCACGTTTACGCTGACCTCAGCACTAATGACTTCCCTTTCTGACAATACATTAACCCCAAATCATTGCAGCCCAGCGCAGCAGCAACATCGCGCCGCAAATAGCAATTAATACCACGACCATTTTCCAGTGCTTAACGGCAAATCTTTTTGTTGGCATAACCTAATCCTTGTCAGTTGATACCCTTAGTGTACCAAAGTCTGCGCCAGAAAGCGCTTTACCCGGGACAACAGGTTATGCCAGAACACCGGTTCGGCTCAAAACCACTGGAATCTGTTGGCCAGAATCAAAACCAGGCCAGCCGCGGAAAGTAGATTCAATATCACAACGGTTCTGCTGGATACGTTCACGTGATACCCCTTCGATGTTTAAGGACCAGATCAAGAATAGCTCAGCACTTTTGGATTGCGAGCCTCCGTCAGCAAAAGTTCATGAACGCATACAAAAGGATGAGCGGTTCAAAACGGTCGCAGAGGATGCATTCGCCCTTTCAATAGTGTTACCATTAGGCTGCTTGCCGTATATTCGCCTTTGTCTGATTTCGGCTGGCAGAGGATGACGAACCAATTTGACGATTGTTGGTCAGATGGTTCCTAATCTACTGTTTAATCACGATTATTTTCTTTGTATATGCTCTTATGTGTGGGGCATCACTGCAAATAAGGATATAAAATGCCTGTAATTACTCTTCCTGATGGCAGCCAACGCCATTTCGACCACGCTGTAAGCCCAATGGATGTAGCCCTGGACATCGGTCCTGGACTCGCAAAAGCAACCATTGCAGGCCGCGTAAACGGTGAGCTGGTAGATGCGTCTGATGTTATTGAAAACGATGCGACGCTCTCAATCATCACCGCGAAAGACGAAGAAGGTCTGGAGATCATTCGTCACTCCTGCGCGCACCTGTTAGGTCATGCTATCAAGCAGCTGTGGCCAAACACCAAAATGGCGATCGGCCCGGTTATCGACAACGGTTTCTACTACGACGTTGACCTTGACCACACCCTGACCCAGGAAGATATCGACGCGCTCGAAAAACGTATGCACGAGCTCGCCGAAACTAACTATGACGTCATCAAGAAGAAAGTCAGCTGGCACGAAGCGCGTGAAACCTTCGTGAAGCGCGGCGAGAGCTATAAAGTCTCGATTCTTGACGAAAACATTTCGCATGATGACAAGCCTGGCTTGTACCATCACGAAGAATACGTCGACATGTGCCGTGGACCGCACGTGCCGAATATGCGCTTCTGTCATCACTTTAAACTGATGAAAATCGCAGGCGCCTACTGGCGTGGCGACAGCAACAACAAGATGTTGCAGCGCATCTATGGTACCGCGTGGGCCGATAAAAAAGCCCTGAACGCGTACCTGCAACGCCTGGAAGAGGCGGCTAAACGTGACCACCGTAAAATCGGTAAGCAGCTTGACCTGTATCATATGCAGGAAGAAGCGCCGGGGATGGTGTTCTGGCATAACGACGGCTGGACTATCTTCCGTGAACTGGAAACGTTCGTACGTTCCAAGCTGAAAGAGTACCAGTATCAGGAAGTGAAAGGCCCGTTCATGATGGACCGTGTGCTGTGGGAAAAAACCGGCCACTGGGACAACTATAAAGATGCGATGTTCACCACCTCGTCTGAGAACCGTGAATACTGCATCAAGCCAATGAACTGCCCGGGCCACGTTCAGATCTTTAACCAGGGTCTGAAATCCTACCGCGATCTGCCGCTGCGTATGGCAGAGTTCGGTAGCTGCCACCGTAACGAACCATCGGGTGCGCTGCACGGTCTGATGCGCGTTCGTGGCTTTACTCAGGATGATGCGCATATCTTCTGTACTGAAGATCAGGTACGTGATGAAGTTAACGCCTGTATTCGTATGGTCTACGATATGTACAGCACCTTTGGCTTCGAGAAGATCGTGGTCAAACTCTCAACGCGTCCGGAAAAACGTATCGGCAGCGATGAGACATGGGATCGCGCAGAAGCGGATCTCGCCGTGGCGCTGGAAGAGAATGGGATTCCATTCGAATACCAGTTGGGCGAGGGCGCATTCTACGGTCCGAAAATTGAATTTACCCTGTATGACTGCCTCGATCGCGCATGGCAGTGCGGAACGGTACAGCTGGACTTCTCCCTGCCGCAGCGTTTAAGCGCCTCTTATGTTGGCGAAGACAACGAGCGTCAGGTGCCGGTCATGATTCACCGTGCTATTCTCGGTTCACTGGAGCGCTTCATCGGCATCCTGACCGAAGAGTTCGCGGGCTTCTTCCCGACCTGGCTTGCGCCAGTGCAGGTGGTGGTGATGAACATTACCGATTCTCAGGCGGATTACGTTAAAGAATTGACGCAGAAACTACAAAATGCGGGCATTCGCGTAAAAGCAGACTTGAGAAATGAGAAGATTGGCTTTAAAATCCGCGAGCACACTTTACGTCGTGTCCCGTATATGTTGGTCTGTGGTGATAAAGAGGTGGAAGCAGGCAAAGTTGCCGTTCGCACCCGCCGTGGTAAAGACCTGGGGAGCCTGGACGTAAGTGAAGTGATTGAGAAGCTGCAACAAGAGATTCGCAGCCGCAGTCTTCAACAACTGGAGGAATAAGGTATTAAAGGCGGAAAACGAGTTCAAACGGCACGTCCGAATCGTATCAATGGCGAGATTCGCGCCCAGGAAGTTCGCTTAACAGGTCTGGAAGGCGAGCAGCTGGGGATTGTGAGTCTGAGAGAAGCGATCGAAAAGGCTGAAGAAGCTGGAGTAGATTTAGTTGAAATCAGCCCTAACGCCGAACCGCCAGTTTGTCGTATCATGGACTACGGCAAGTTCCTTTATGAAAAGAGTAAGTCTTCTAAGGAACAGAAGAAGAAGCAAAAAGTTATCCAGGTTAAGGAAATTAAATTCCGTCCTGGTACCGACGATGGCGATTATCAGGTAAAACTCCGCAGCCTGATTCGCTTTCTGGAAGATGGCGATAAGGCCAAAATCACGCTGCGTTTCCGCGGTCGTGAGATGGCCCACCAACAGATTGGTATGGAAGTGCTTAACCGCGTCCGTGAAGATCTGAGTGAACTGGCAGTAGTCGAATCCTTCCCTACGAAGATCGAAGGCCGCCAGATGATCATGGTGCTCGCTCCTAAGAAGAAACAGTAAGGCCTTCAAGCAGCAGAATCTGTGGAGCCTTCGGGCCCCATAGGTTTTGTTCGCCTATGTTTCGTTTATTTAACAATGCGAAGTGGAAGTTATTAAAATGCCAAAAATTAAGACCGTACGCGGTGCTGCTAAGCGCTTCAAAAAAACCGGTAAAGGTGGTTTTAAGCACAAGCACGCTAACCTGCGTCACATTCTGACTAAGAAAGCTACCAAGCGTAAACGTCACCTGCGTCCAAAAGCCATGGTTTCTAAAGGCGATCTGGGCCTGGTCATCGCGTGCCTGCCGTACGCATAAGTCGTTAACGTTTAACTTTTTTAACTTAGAATAGATACAGGAGAGCACACATGGCTCGCGTAAAACGTGGTGTAATTGCACGTGCACGTCACAAGAAAATTTTGAAACAAGCTAAAGGCTACTACGGTGCGCGTTCACGCGTATACCGCGTTGCCTTCCAGGCTGTTATCAAAGCAGGTCAGTACGCTTACCGTGACCGTCGTCAGCGTAAGCGTCAGTTCCGTCAACTGTGGATTGCGCGTATCAACGCAGCAGCACGTCAGAACGGTATTTCTTACAGCAAATTCATCAACGGCCTGAAAAAAGCCTCTGTTGAAATCGACCGTAAGATCCTGGCTGACATCGCAGTATTCGACAAAGTAGCGTTCACCGCTCTGGTCGAAAAAGCGAAAGCAGCACTGGCATAAGCCAGTTGAAAGAGGAGGCTTTGCCTCCTCTTTTCATTCAACACCATCAGAAGATTGACATTTATCCGTGCAGGCTTTTCAATAAGGTCTTAACGGTTTTTACCCTACAAGGTAACGCAAGCATGAATGCTGCTATTTTCCGCTTCTTCTTTTACTTTAGCACCTGACATCAGGAGGCTAGCGCGTGAAAGATGAAACGAAAAACAGCGCCAGATAAGCCTCCCGATGGAGGCTTTTTTTGTGCCTGAATTTGAGAGAATACGTCCAACAATTCGGTGTCTGCACCGACATAATGAGGAAAACCATGTCACATCTCGCAGAGCTGGTTGCCAGTGCAACGGCCGCCATTAACCAGGCCTCAGATGTTGCCGCGTTAGACAATGTCCGCGTCGAATATCTGGGCAAGAAAGGGCATTTGACCCTTCAGATGACTACCCTGCGTGAACTGCCAGCAGAGGAACGCCCGGCAGCAGGTGCAGTGATTAACGAAGCCAAAGAGCAGGTGCAGCAGGCGCTGAACGCCCGTAAAGCCGAGCTGGAAAGCGCCGTACTGAATGCGCGTCTGGCAGCAGAAACCATCGACGTTTCTCTGCCGGGGCGTCGTACTGAAAACGGCGGCCTGCATCCGGTGACCCGCACCATCGATCGTATTGAAAGTTTCTTCGGTGAGCTCGGCTTTACCGTGGCGACTGGCCCGGAAATCGAAGATGATTACCACAACTTCGATGCCCTGAACATTCCTGGCCATCATCCGGCACGCGCTGACCACGACACTTTCTGGTTCGACGCCACCCGTCTGCTGCGTACCCAGACCTCCGGCGTTCAGATCCGCACCATGAAGGAACAGGAACCGCCTATCCGCATCATCGCGCCGGGCCGCGTATACCGTAACGACTACGATCAGACGCACACCCCAATGTTCCACCAGATGGAAGGTCTGATTGTTGATAAAAACATCAGCTTTACCAACCTGAAAGGCACGCTGCACGATTTCCTGAACAACTTCTTTGAGGAAGATTTGCAGGTTCGCTTCCGTCCGTCCTACTTCCCGTTCACCGAACCGTCTGCGGAAGTGGACGTGATGGGTAAAAACGGCAAATGGCTGGAAGTGCTGGGCTGCGGCATGGTGCATCCAAACGTGCTGCGCAACGTGGGTATCGATCCGGAAGTGTATTCCGGCTTTGCGTTCGGTATGGGTATGGAGCGTCTGACCATGCTGCGCTACGGCGTAACCGATTTACGTGCGTTCTTCGAAAACGATCTGCGTTTCCTCAAACAGTTTAAATAAGGGCAGGACAGAACAATGAAATTCAGTGAACTGTGGTTACGCGAATGGGTTAACACCACGCTGGACAGCGAAGCGCTTTCCAACCAGATCACCATGGCGGGCCTGGAAGTTGATGGCGTAGAGCCCGTATCTGGCGCTTTCACCGGCGTAGTAGTAGGTGAAGTGGTGGAGTGCGGCCAGCATCCTAACGCCGACAAACTGCGCGTAACAAAAGTGAACGTGGGCGGTGACCGTCTGCTGGATATCGTCTGCGGCGCACCAAACTGCCGTCAGGGGCTGAAGGTGGCCGTGGCGACCGTGGGCGCGGTACTGCCGGGCGATTTCAAAATCAAAGCCGCTAAACTGCGCGGTGAGCCGTCTGAAGGCATGCTGTGCTCCTTCTCCGAGCTGGGGATTTCCGACGATCACAACGGCATCATCGAGCTGCCGCTGGATGCGCCGATTGGCACTGACATCCGCGAATACCTGAAGCTTGATGATAACACCATCGAAATCAGCGTGACGCCTAACCGTGCCGACTGCCTGGGCATCATCGGCGTGGCCCGCGACGTGGCCGTGCTGAACCAGACCGAGCTGAACGTGCCGGAGATCGCGCCGGTTGAGGCAACCATCAGCGACACGCTGCCAATTCAGGTTGACGCCGTTGACGCTTGTCCGCGCTACCTGGGCCGCGTGGTGAAAGGCATTAACGTTAAAGCGCCAACCCCACTGTGGATGAAAGAGAAACTGCGTCGCTGCGGTATCCGTTCTATCGACGCGGTGGTTGACGTTACTAACTACGTTCTGCTGGAGCTGGGCCAGCCAATGCACGCGTTCGATAAAGATCGTATCGAAGGCGGTATTGTGGTGCGCATGGCGAAAGAGGGCGAAACCCTGGTGCTGCTGGACGGCAGCGAAGCGAAGCTGAACGCCGACACCCTGGTGATTGCTGACCACAGCAAAGCGCTGGCAATGGGCGGTATCTTCGGCGGCGAGCACTCTGGCGTCAATGACGAGACGCAAAACGTCCTGCTGGAATGCGCGTTCTTCAGCCCGCTCTCCATTACCGGTCGCGCGCGTCGTCACGGCCTGCACACTGACGCCTCTCACCGCTATGAGCGTGGCGTAGATCCTGCGCTGCAATACAAAGCGATGGAGCGTGCGACCCGCCTGCTGATCGACATCTGCGGCGGCGAAGCCGGTCCGGTTATCGATGTGACCAACGACGCGACGCTGCCGAAGCGTGCGACCATTACCCTGCGCCGCAGCAAGCTGGATCGCCTGATTGGTCATCACGTTGCCGATGCGCAGGTGACCGACATTCTGACGCGTCTGGGCTGTGAAGTGACAGAAGGTCAGGACGAGTGGAAAGCCGTTGCGCCATCCTGGCGTTTCGACATGGAGATCGAAGAAGATCTGGTGGAAGAAGTGGCCCGCGTTTACGGCTACAACAACATCCCTGACGAGCCGGTGCAGGCGGGTCTGGTGATGGGCAGCCATCGTGAAGCCGACCTGTCTCTGAAGCGTGTGAAAACCATGCTGAACGACAAAGGCTACCAGGAAGTGATCACCTACAGCTTCGTTGATCCTAAGCTGCAACAGCTGATCCACCCGGGTCAGGAAGCCCTGATCCTGCCAAGCCCGATTTCCAGCGAGATGTCAGCGATGCGTCTGTCCCTGTGGACCGGCCTGCTGGGCACTGTCGTTTATAACCAGAACCGTCAGCAAAACCGCGTGCGTATTTTCGAAAGCGGCTTGCGCTTTGTACCGGATACTCAGGCGAATTTAGGCATCCGTCAGGATCTCATGCTGGCGGGCGCCATCAGCGGTAACCGCTATGAAGAGCACTGGGACCTGGCAAAAGGGACGGTTGATTTCTACGATATGAAGGGCGATCTGGAAGCTATTCTCGATCTGACCGGTAAATTATCCGAAATTGAATTCCGTGCAGAAGCGATTCCGGCCCTGCATCCGGGCCAGAGTGCGGCGATTTATTTAGACGGCAAACGCGTTGGTTTCATTGGCGTTGTTCACCCAGAGCTGGAACGTAAGCTGGACCTGAATGGCCGTACCATCGTGTTCGAGCTGGAGTGGAGCCCGGTTGCAGACCGCGTGATTCCTCAGGCGCAGGACATCTCTCGCTTCCCTGCAAACCGCCGTGATATCGCGGTTGTGGTCGCCGAAAATGTGCCCGCAGCAGATATTTTGGCCGAATGTAAGAAAGTTGGCGTAAATCAGGTAGTTGGCGTAAACTTATTTGACGTGTACCGCGGCAAGGGCGTAGCAGAAGGTTTCAAGAGCCTCGCTATTAGCCTTATCCTTCAGGATACCAGCCGTACACTCGAAGAAGAGGAGATTGCCGCTACCGTCGCCAAATGTGTAGAGGCATTAAAAGAGCGATTCCAGGCATCATTGAGGGATTGAACCTATGGCGCTTACAAAAGCTGAAATGTCAGAATATCTGTTTGATAAGCTTGGGCTTAGCAAACGGGATGCCAAAGAGCTGGTAGAGCTGTTTTTCGAAGAGATCCGTCGTGCTCTGGAAAATGGTGAGCAGGTAAAACTCTCCGGCTTTGGCAATTTTGATTTGCGAGACAAAAACCAACGTCCGGGCCGTAACCCGAAGACGGGGGAAGATATTCCCATTACAGCCCGCCGCGTGGTGACCTTCAGACCCGGTCAGAAGTTAAAAAGCCGTGTCGAAAACGCAACGCCCAAAGCAGAGTAATATGAACTAACTAAAAAGGCCGCTCACGCGGCCTTTTTTCTTTGCGCTATTTGCCAAACCCGCCGTAAAATCAATGATATCTCAACCGGATAACCTATCGTCTATGCTTGATCTTGCCCGTCGCCAGCACCGCTCCGATCTCCGCCGCCTGTGTCTGCTCGGGGTGCTGTTGTTTGTCGCCACCACGGTCAGTCTGTGTGCGGGCGATCGGTGGCTGGGGCCGGCAAGCTGGTTTACGCCGGAGGGACAGATCTTTGTCTGGCAGATCCGTCTGCCGCGGACGCTGGCGGTCCTTTTAGTCGGCGCTGCCCTGGCGCTGTGCGGCACGATCATGCAGGCACTGTTTGAAAACCCGCTGGCGGAACCCGGGCTTCTGGGGGTGTCGAATGGCGCAGGCGTCGGGCTAATCGCCGCTGTGATGCTGGGAGGAGGCGAGCTCTCCGCCTGGGGGATTAGCCTCAGCGCCATTCTTGGCGCGCTGTTGATAACCCTCATCCTGCTGCGCTTTGCCCGACGCCACTTATCCACCAGCCGTCTGCTGCTTGCCGGGGTGGCATTAGGGATCATCTGTAGTGCGTTGATGACCTGGGCCGTCTACTTCTCCACCTCTTTTGATCTGCGCCAGCTGATGTACTGGATGATGGGGGGCTTTGGGGGCGTTGACTGGCGTCAGGGATGGCTGATGCTGCTCCTGCTCCCGGTCATTCTGTGGACGGCATTCCAGGCGCAGCCGCTGAACATGCTCGCGCTGGGTGAAATGTCTGCTCGTCAGCTTGGGATGCCGATTGGGTTCTGGCGCAACGTGCTGGTTATCGCTATCGGCTGGATGGTGGGCGTAAGCGTGGCGCTGGCGGGTGCGATTGGCTTTATTGGGCTGGTGATCCCGCATATGCTGCGTCTGTGCGGCATTACGGACCATCGAACCCTGCTCCCGGCCACGGCGATTGCCGGGGCGGCAACGCTGCTGATTGCCGATATCATCGCCCGGCTCGCTCTGTCCGCCGCAGAGCTGCCCATTGGCGTGGTGACCGCGACGCTGGGCGCGCCGGTCTTTATCTGGCTATTATTGAAAGCTGGACGTTAACACACTACCCGTAAGTCAACCTGAGGGAATGCTATGCAGTCTGATATTCTGAATACCGAAGTGACCACCATTGACGGCGAGAAAACCACGCTGGAAGGCTACAAGGGCAAGGTGCTGCTCATCGTGAACGTGGCGTCGAAATGCGGCCTGACGCCGCAGTATGAACAGCTGGAAAATATTCATAAAGCCTGGGAAAAAGACGGCTTTACCGTGCTCGGCTTCCCGTGCAACCAGTTCCTGGGGCAGGAGCCGGGCAGCGAAGAGGAGATTAAGACCTTTTGCAGCACGACCTATGGCGTGACGTTCCCGATGTTCAGCAAAATTGATGTGAACGGGGAAAATCGTCATCCGCTGTATGCCAAGCTGGTGGCTGCGGCGCCGACAGCGGTTGCGCCTGAAGAGAGTGGTTTCTACGAGCGCATGGCAAGCAAAGGCCGGGCGCCGCTCTATCCGGACGATATTCTGTGGAACTTCGAAAAATTCCTGATTGGCCGTGACGGTCAGGTCGTACAGCGTTTTTCCCCGGACATGACGCCTGAAGATCCTATCGTGATGGAATCTATCAAGCTGGCGCTGGCGAAATAATGTCGCTGCTGATGCAGCTCACAGACGTTGCCGGGAAGGGACGTCTTGAGCCTGTAAGCGCCACCGTCAACGCAGGGGAAATGCTTCACCTGGTTGGGCCAAACGGTGCCGGGAAGAGCACGCTGCTGGCGCGCATGGCGGGGCTGACCGCCGGGGAAGGGGAGATTACCTTTCTAGGGCAATCTCTTGACGAATGGCTACCCGCTACGCTCGCCTCCCGTCGAAGCTATCTGGTTCAGCAGCAGGTGCCGCCCTTTGCGATGCCGGTCTGGCACTACCTGACGCTGCACCTGCCTGATAAAAATCAGGTTGCATTGCTCCACGACGTTGCCGCGGCGCTCGGGTTAGACGATAAGCTCACCCGACAGGCCAGCCAGCTTTCCGGCGGCGAGTGGCAGCGCGTGCGTCTGGCCGCCGTCATTCTTCAGATCCATCCGTCCGGAAATCCTCACGGGCGGTTGCTGCTGCTGGACGAGCCAATGAGCGGGCTGGACGTTGCCCAGCAGGCCGCGCTGGATGCCCTGCTCAGCGCGCTCTGCCGCAAGGGCATTACCATTGTGATGAGCAGTCATGATTTAAACCATACGTTGCGCCACGCCCATCGGGTGTGGTTGCTGGCCCGTGGCAAGCTGATTGCCAGCGGACCGCGCGACAGCGTGCTGACGGCCCCCAATCTTGCGAGTGCTTACCACATGTCGTTCCGGAGGCTGGATATTGAAGGCCACAAGATGCTCATCTCCACGGCGCAGGAATAACCTTTCTTGCACAGCCGCGTAGATGCACGCTAAATTACCGAAAGAACAAAAAAAGCAGAGGATTCGTCTGAAATGCGATTCTGGTTTCTCCTTGTTGCGGCGCTCTTTCTTGCAGGATGCAGTAGCCATCGTGCACCTCCGCCCAACCCACGGCTTTCCGATTCCATTACGGTCATTGCCAGCCTGAACGATCAGCTCAGCAACTGGCGCGGCACCCCCTATCGCTACGGTGGCATGAGCCGGGGCGGGGTGGATTGCTCGGGATTCGTGCTGATGACCTTCCGCGATAAATTTGAACTACAGCTTCCGCGTGAAACGCGTATGCAGGCGGAGATCGGCACTGAGATTGATAAAGACGAGCTCCTGCCCGGCGACCTGGTCTTTTTTAAAACAGGCTCCGGTGAAAGCGGCCTTCATGTCGGCATTTATGACACCGATAATCAGTTCATTCATGCCTCGACCAGCCGTGGCGTGATGCGCTCCTCTCTCGATAATGTTTACTGGCGTAAAAACTTCTGGCAGGCCAGACGTATTTAACCGATGCATAAAGATGCAGTGCGGGGAGCCTGGCGGTGAATATAGCCGTCAGGCTTTTCTTACGGGTTGATTAAAGTTAAATTTTTGCCCAATTATTTATGTCGGCATGTGCCTGTTTTATCTAAAACTGGCTATTATTCAATAACCAGGATAAAATTATTAAAGATTCAGGGAAAAATCTGAAAATTAATACGGAAAGAATGAAATTAAACTTATTAAAATCAAGACAGTGGAATTGTGCCTGCAATTGCTCCAGGATGTTCTCTCTCATCTTTAATGCAGGACAAGCGCGATGATTATTACGCTAGATAATGCTTACCAGTCTGAACTTTTACTGCTTCCGGCGCGTGATAGTGCAGGTTTGCTTAAAGGTTTAGAGATTTTGGTTAACTTTACTGGCGTGGGTACGGACGTACGAATCCCGACGGAACTGGTTATCCCGCATCTTTCCCGGGAAGATGAATTAGCGCTGTTTCAGGAGAAACTGCAATTACTCGATACCTGTAAGCTATTTTTTATTCAGCATCAGTTAATTGCATGGATCAATATTACACCCGCAATTGTTGAGTTTTTATTAACTAATGAGAACGCTGTTTCAATCCTTGAGCGTTATCCGTTTCTTGAGTTTACTGTTAATGAGAACTATCCAGGTTTAAATAACGGAAAAGACGATCTGACGCTGGCAAGAATGGCGATCCATTTCCCATTAGTGCTGGCTAACTTTGGTGCAGGGGCCGCGTCCCTTAAGCCGGTTTATGATGGTTTGTTCAAACGGGTCATTCTGGATAAAAACTTCATCCAGCAGCGCGTTTCGGCGCTCTCCTTTGAGCCTTTTATGCGCGCTATTCTCTGGCAAATCACGCCGCACTGTCAGTCGGTCATGGTCTCAGGAATTGACGATCACGGCATCCTGCAACGCGTGCTGCCCTTCAATTTTGGTGCAATGCAGGGAACCCTGTGGCCTGCCGTCCCGGCTGAACGCGTCACGACCCTCGTTCAGCAATAACCCCTTTCTTCGCCCGTGTTTACGTTCAGGGAAACCCTCTACACTTAAAGCAGGAGGACTTATGACCCTGTCTTTTACTGCCCACTGGCATGATGAACTACCCGGCTTTTACACCGCGCTTAAGCCAACGCCTTTACAGAATGCACGTCTGATCTGGCATAACGATGCGTTAGCGGATTCGCTTGGCATCCCTTCGTCTCTTTTTCAGCCAGAAAAAGGCGCCGGCGTCTGGGGGGGCGAAACGCTGCTTCCGGGCATGAAGCCGCTGGCTCAGGTTTACAGCGGACATCAGTTTGGCGTCTGGGCGGGACAGCTCGGCGATGGTCGCGGCATCCTGCTGGGTGAACAGGTGTTGCCGAATGGCGAAACGCGCGACTGGCACCTGAAAGGGGCAGGGCTGACCCCATACTCTCGCATGGGTGATGGCCGCGCGGTGCTGCGCTCAACCATCCGTGAAGGTCTGGCTTCGGAAGCCATGCATGCGCTGGGGATCCCCACCTCACGCGCGCTATCGATTGTCACCAGCGACACGCCGGTTGCCCGCGAGACGATGGAGCAGGGGGCGATGCTGATCCGCGTGGCCGAAAGCCATCTGCGTTTCGGCCATTTTGAACACTTCTATTATCGCCGCGAGCCGGATAAGGTCCGCCAGCTTGCCGATTACGCCCTTCGTCGTCACTGGCCGCATCTGCAAAACGAAGCGGACCGCTATGTTCTCTGGTTCCGCGATATCGTCGCGCGCACCGCCTCCATGATTGCCCGCTGGCAGGCCGTCGGCTTTGCGCACGGCGTGATGAATACCGACAACATGTCCCTGTTGGGGCTGACGTTTGACTACGGTCCGTACGGCTTCCTTGATGACTATCAGCCGGGTTACATCTGTAACCATTCGGACTATCAGGGGCGTTACCGGTTCGACAACCAGCCTGCGGTGGGGCTGTGGAACCTCCAGCGTCTTGCACAAAGCCTGTCGCCGTTTATCGACGTCGATGCCCTGAACGATGCGCTCGACAGCTATCAGGAGGTGTTGCTGCGGGAATACGGCGCGTTAATGCGCAACAAGCTGGGCCTCATGACGCAGGAAAAAGGCGATAACGCGCTGCTGAACGGGCTGTTTGCGATCATGGCGCGGGAAGGCAGCGACTATACCCGAACCTTCCGTATGCTGAGCCAGACCATGCAGCAGAGCGCCGCGTCACCGCTGCGCGACGAGTTTATTGACCGACAGGCGTTTGATGACTGGTTTGCCGCTTACCGCGCGCGTTTGCAGCAGGAGCAGATTGACGATGATACCCGTCAGGCGCAGATGAAGGCGGTTAACCCGGCGATGGTGTTGCGCAACTGGCTGGCGCAGCGGGCCATTGAACAGGCAGAGCAGGGGGATTATACCGAGCTGCACCGGCTGCATATCGCCCTGCGTACGCCGTTTGCCGATCGGGACGATGAATATGTCAGCCGCCCGCCGGACTGGGGCAAGCGGCTGGAAGTGAGCTGCTCAAGCTAAGGGGCGAGAAAAACCTGCGGCGCGGCATGCGCCGGATGCGTGCCGACGTGCACCTGCGCACCGTACCAGCGGGCCAGCGCGTCGGCCTGCAAAACTGTCTCCGGCATGCCCTCAGAAACAATCCTCCCGTTGTGGAGCAGCAGGATCCTGTCTGACCATAACGCGGCAAGGTTGAGATCGTGCAGCACCACGCACACGTGAAGATGGCCCTGACGGGTCAGGGATTTCAGCAGACGCAGCAGATGCTGCTGGTGATAGAGATCCAGCGCGGAAGTGGGTTCGTCGAGAAACAGCCAGCCGCGCGGCGTTCCGTCACGCCACAGCTGCGCCAGCGCACGGGCGAGCTGAACGCGCTGCTGCTCGCCGCCCGAGAGGGCATGATAGCGCCTGCCGGCCAGCGGCAGGCAACCGGTCAGCTGCAACACCTCACGCACAATCAACGGTTCCGGGTGCCGCGTCCAGGGCGCACGCCCCATTCCAACGATCTCCTCCACCTCCCAGTCAAATCCTGGCTGAGTATGCTGGCGCATCACCGCCCGATAGCGGGACAGCGTTTCCGGCGGCCATTCGCCCAGGGTTTTCCCCGCCAGCGAACAGCTGCCGCTGTCGGGCTTCAGGTAGCCTGTCAGCAGCCGCAGCAGCGTCGATTTCCCCGCACCGTTGGGGCCGATAAGCGTGACCAGCTCTCCCTGCGACAGTGACAGCGAGATATTATCCGTCAGCGTGCGGCCAGACCGGGTAAGGGTAAGATTTTCAGCCGTATAGCGTTCAGCCATGCTGTTCTCCACGCCGAAAGATAAGCCATAAGAACCAGGGGGCACCAAGGATGCTGGTGAGCAGGCCGACCGGCATTTCTGCCGGGGCGACCAGGGTGCGCGCCACCGTATCCGCCACCAGCAGCAGAAGCGCGCCCGCAAGTATCGCGCCGGGGAGCGTTGCGCGGTGATCGGCACCCAGCCACATGCGCATCAGGTGCGGCACCACGAGCCCGACAAAGCCAATCACGCCGCTGACGGCGACAGCCGCCGCGACCAGCAGGGCGCTGCACAACAGTAAGATTCGCTGTACCAGGGCAACGTCCACGCCAAGGTAATGCGCTTCCTCTTCACCCAGTTGCAGTAAATTTAACGCGCTGGCACAACGCCAGATCGCCAGAATGGCAGGCACCATCAGCGAGGTCACGGCCAACAGCGTTGACCACTGCGCCTGACCGAGACTTCCCATTCCCCAGAGCGAAAGCTGACGAAGCTGCGCGTCATTGCTGACCCACGAAAGTACGCCCACGGCAGCACCGCACAGGGCATTGATGGCGATCCCCACCAGCAAAAGGCGTGACAGCGAGCCGTTACGCTGTCGGCTGAGCAGAAAGATCGCGGCTGTGGCCGCCAGCGCCCCAATGAATGCCGCCAGCATCGGGGCGTAGAGCATCACCAGCGCGGGCAAAGAGAGCGGAAGCACCACCCACAGGGCGACGGCCAGCGCCGCGCCGCTGCTGATCCCGAGCAGGCCCGGGTCGGCCAGCGGATTGCGGAACAGTCCCTGCATGACGCAGCCGGCAAGCGCCAGCGATCCGCCAATCACCAGCGCCAGCAGTACGCGGGGCAGACGGATGGTCAGCCAGATCTGGCGCAGCGTCTCATCGCTGCTGTTCCACAGCACGTTCACCGGCAGGCGTAACGCCCCAACACCGGTGGCCGTGAACGTTATGACGGTGAGCGCCCCCGCCAGAAGCCACAGCGAGAGCGTGATGCGCCGGGACATCAGGGCAGTTGCTCCGCTCTGGTTCGCAGCTGCTGAATGGCTTTCGGCGTACGGACGCTAAAGCCCAGCAGGGCCATGTCGTCAATGGCCAGCACCTGCCTGTTTCGTCCCGCTGGCGTTTGCGCCAGGCCGGGCAGTTTCCACAGATTTTCTTCACCGCCCAGCGCGGTGAGGCCGTCCTGCGAAATCACCACCAGATCCGGCTGGCTGGCCACCACTCCCTCCTGCGAGAGCGGCTGATAGCGGGTAAAGCCCTGCATGGCGTTCTGCAACCCGGCAGCGCGGATTGCCGCATCCGCGCCGGTCTGTTGACCGGCCGCCATTGCGGTCATCCCGCCGTGGCTGAGGATAAACAGCACCCGCTTGTTGAGCGGTGACGAGGGCAGCGCCGCCAGCGCCTGACGCAGCGAGCTGCGCAGGGTTTCCCCTTGCGCCTCATGATGCGTCGCCTGGGCTATCACCCGTACTTTTTCGTCAATCGCGCGCAGGTCCGGGGTACCGGGAACGGTCACCACCCTGACGTGGCTCTGTTCAACCTGCTTCAGCGCCAGTGATGGCTGTGCCTGGTCGCTTGCCAGCACCAGCGTCGGGCGCACGGACAAAATCCCCTCCGCGTTGAGCTGGCGCAGGTATCCCACGTCAGGCAGCGCTGTCGTTGCCTGCGGCCACTGGCTGGTACTGTCGCGCGCAACCAGAGAGGACTCCGCGCCGAGGGCGTAGACGATCTCCGTCACGTCGCCGCCGAGGGCGACAATTCTCTCCGGCGCGGCGGAGGCGACCAGCGGCAGGGCGCAGAGCAGGGCAAACCAGTTTTTCATGCGGCCAGTCCTTCCGGCGTCAGGGCGTCAATCTGGCGACGCCACAGGCTCTGCTCCGGCTCGCCTTCAGTACGCTGACCGTAGAGCTGGGCGATTTGGGTGCCATCCGCCGCAAACAGCTCCAGGCTGGTGACGTGACCGTCCGCCGTCGGCTTGCGCGTTACCCACGTCTCCGCGACGGCCTCCTCCAGCAGGTGCAGGGTAAAGGTCGGGTTGAAGATGTTCAGCCAGCCCTTCATTGGCGTCAGTTTTTCCACCGCACCGGTGAAGATCTGCACGCAGCCGCGGTTGCCGACAAAGATCATGATTTCGTTTCCGTCCCGTCGCGCCGTCTCCAGCAACTGCGCCAGCGCGCTGTTTTCAACCTTACAGGCCAGATCGTCACTGACCAGACGAAACGCCTGCTGGCGGCTGAGGTTGTGGCGCTTGAGCAGGCTAAAGAACTGGTGCACGTCGGTCATGGCGCGCCACTCGTTCTCTACCGTACTGGCGTCTGCGCGTTCGGCATGCGTGGGCGCATCGGCCGCTTCCAGTACCAGAGAGGGGTTATCAGCAATGATAAAACGGGTCAGCACGTCGCCCCAGGCGGCGACGTCGGTGCTATCCGTGGCGTAGACCTTCAGCAGCGCATCGCCCTGACGATCGAAGAACTGTATGCTCTGGCGTTCACCGCGCGGGGTCGCCTCGCTGATGTGAAACGCGCTCGCCCACTGGTTGAGGAACAGACGCAGATCCAGCGCGCGCGGGTTCAGCACCAGCCCGGCGTGGCCGCCGAGGTGCTGGTTAGTAAACGCCCCGACCTGTTCATGAACGGCGTACTCGT
This sequence comes from Enterobacter sp. GD03975, assembly GCF_029838645.1. Classification (NCBI taxonomy): domain Bacteria; kingdom Pseudomonadati; phylum Pseudomonadota; class Gammaproteobacteria; order Enterobacterales; family Enterobacteriaceae; genus Enterobacter; species Enterobacter sp. GD03975. The sequence continues at coordinate 210,715 of NZ_JAOBZC010000003.1, read as the reverse complement.
TACGGCAGATGCATTTGGTTTCGCCCACGGACTCCAGCGCCGCCAGAATGTCGCGGATCTCGCCGCGCAGCCGCCAGGCGTCGTGGCCGACGCGTGCATAAGCCAGCTCCGCCTCACTGATGTTCATTAAGCCGGCGATATCACGCGCGTACTTACCCGGATTTTCTTCTTTAAGCTCAAGCCAGCGTGTGTAGTGACGCATAATCTTATCCTTCTGAATCGTTGCCCCGACGGGGATTACCACTGATAACTGACGAAAATTTTACCGTTGCGACCGTCCTGCGGAATGCCCTGCGGTGACCAGTAGGCTTTATCAAACGCGTTCCCCAGTACGAGGGTGGTGGTGATGCCTTTGAACTGCTGCTGGCCTTTGTAGCTGACGTAGAAGTCGTTAACCGCATAGCCCGGCTGCTCGCTGTAGCTGCTACTAATGTGCGTTGAACGTTCGACGAAGGTGCCGATCCAACCCACGGAGAAGCCGCTTTGCGCCACCGGGATATCCAGCTTGCTGGTGACGGTGTCCGGATTAATGCTGGAGATATATTCGCCCGTGTCGGTATCTTTCCCGCGCGTGCGGTTGTAGGCCACGTCGAGGTTGAACAGACTGGTCGAATAGGTCGCCATCATGTCCCAGCCCCAGATTTTGGCGTTTGGCACGTTGTAGGACATGGTGGTGGCCGCCGCAAAATCGACGGTGGTGGAGATGTAATCTTTCGCTTTGGTGTCGAAGTAGCTGGCTTTGAACTCCAGCGCGTCGTTGGCGAGCATGAGATCGTCAAAACGCAGCCCAAAACCGAACTCCTGGGTTTCGTTAGTTTCCGGACGCAGGTTCGGGTTCGGCACCCAGTAGTTGGTGTAGAAACTGCCGATGGAAAAGTGCTTCGAGTCGTTATACATCTCGCCCATCGTTGGCGCGCGGAAGGCCTGAGCGTAAGAGCCGAACAGCATCAGCCAGTCGGCTGGACTCACGGTTAACCCGGCGCGTGATGACCACTTATCCGCATCCACGTCGTCGTAACCGCTGCTGCTGCCGCGGTAGTTGTCGTAACGCGTCCCGCCGAGAAGCGTTACCGGCAGGTCGCGCAGGGTGATCTCATCCTGCAACCAGCCGGAGCTAAAGTCGATCTTCGCGTCCGGGAAGCCGGTGGTCGCGCCGCCAGGGTGTTGCTCCTGACGATAGTATTCCCCGCCGTAGGTCAGCAGGTGCGAGGCAAAAGAGTCGCTGAACAGGCGGGTGCGGTTTTCCACTTTGCCGCCTTTGGTGGTCTGCTTACGGAACTCGCCGCTGGCGTCAATGTTCTGGGCGTTGATCCGCGCTTCGGACCAGTAAATTTTCGCGTCGGCGTTTAGCCAGTCGTTTCCGGCGGGCGCTATGCGGTAGCCAAGCTGGGCATCGCGCTGAATGGTGGAACGGTCGGTCATCGGGTTACTGCTGTTGGCATCCGTGGTCTGCGGATTTTTTGGCTCCTGCGCGTCGTTGTTGTAGTAGCGCAGGGAGCCGCTCAGGGTCTGAGCCGGGTCGATTTTCCAGCTGCCTTTCGCCAGCATATTGTTGATGGACTCGTCGTTTGGTGCCCTCGCGCCGTCGCTCTGGCGAATGTCGCCGCGATCGCGGCTGGACCAGGAGACCAGGCCATCAAGGGTATCGGTGCGGCCATAGGCGCTGGCGCCCATACCGATGCTGCGATCGCCCGTCGCGCCGGTAGCAAACACGCGATAGCCGCTGTTTTTACCTGCGTCCAGCAGATCGCTGGCGTCGACGGTATCATACGAAATCACGCCACCCAGCGCGCCGCTGCCGTACAGCAGGGCGGAAGGACCGCGCACCACTTCAATACGTTTGATCAGCGCCGGGTCGAGGAACGTGCTGTTCAGGTGTCCGGTATCGGTACCCTGGCGTACGCCATCCACCAGCACCAGCACGCCACGGCGGTCGTAACCGCGCAGGTTAACGTCCTGGCCGTTGGTGCGACCGGTGCCGTCCAGCATCAGGCCAGGCACCTTGCGCAGCAGGTCGGCGGCGGAGCTGGCGGTCTGGTTTTCCGGGGCGGTGGCGTCAATCACGCTCACCATCATGGGGGCTTCAAAGGCGCTGCGGGCATTGCCGGTGGCGGTAACGGTCATATCGTCTGCGGCGGCAAACGCAACGCCCGGCAGGGTGCTGACAATCGCCAGCGCCAGAAGGGACGGGCGTAAAGACGCGGATTGCAGGTGTGGCATAGCAACTCTCCATAAGAATTGAAAAGCGCTGGCTGCCTGGGGATCACCTGGGTGGCTGGCGAAGGTTTTGTCTGGTTTATTTTGTCAGGATCAGTTTTCCGGCATTGGTCTGGCGCAGCAGATAGTGCTGGCCGTCATGCTCGATAATCACCCGGCCTTCCTCACCCAACAGGCTTTTGCTGTTGATGCGGCGATCGGTGGAAGCAGGGGATGGCGCTGTGTGTGTTTTTACTGGCGTTGCTGCGCTGTTATCGGTCGGTGACATAATGTTTATAAATAACAATCAATGTAACAATGATAATCATTATCAATAAACTGCATTTTCACAGCAAGCGTTTTTGTGAAAATTGTGTGACGGGATCAAATTTGTGCAATGAAACGCCCGGTGGCGGCTACGCCTTACCGGGCCTACAACGGCACGAACCGTAGGCCGGGTAAGGCGTAGCCGCCACCCGGCAAGGGTTTAAAATCGAGAATCAACCGCCGCAGCCAGCTTCTCCAGCAGCCGTTCGCTGTCCTCCCAGCTCAGGCAGGGGTCGGTAATCGACTGGCCGTACACCATTTGCTGTCCGGCTACGATCTTCTGGGTGCCTTCTTTGATAAAGCTCTCCGCCATTATCCCCGCAATGGCGGTCGAGCCGCTGCGGATCTGCTGGCAGACTTCATCGCAGACGTCCAGCTGGCGGCGGTGCTGTTTCTGGCAGTTGCCGTGGCTGAAATCCACCACCAGATGCTCCGGCAGGTCAAACTCCGCCAGTGTTTCGCAGGCGGCGGCAATATCTTCCGCGTGGTAGTTCGGCTTTTTACCGCCGCGCATAATGATGTGGCCGTAAGGGTTGCCGCTGGTCTGGTAGATGGTCATCTGGCCGTTTTTATCCGGAGAGAGGAACATATGGCTGGCGCGCGACGCGCGGATGGCATCGACGGCAATTCGGGTATTGCCGTCAGTTCCGTTTTTAAAGCCCACCGGGCAGGAGAGCGCTGACGCCATTTCACGGTGGATCTGGCTTTCGGTGGTGCGCGCGCCAATCGCGCCCCAGCTAATGAGGTCGGCAATAAACTGTCCGGTCACCATATCCAGAAATTCGGTGGCGGTCGGCACGCCCAGCTCGTTAACCTGTAGCAGCAGCTTGCGCGCCAGGGCAATACCGTGATTCACCCGGTAGCTGCCGTTCAGATCGGGATCGGAAATCAGACCTTTCCAGCCCACCACGGTGCGCGGCTTTTCAAAGTAGGTACGCATCACGATCTCCAGCCGATCCTGATACGTTTCGCGCAGCGTCTGAAGGCGTTTCGCATAATCCATCGCCGCGTCCAGGTCGTGAATGGAGCAGGGGCCAATCACCACCAGAAGACGTTTGTCTTCACCATTGAGAATTTTTTCGATGCGACGACGGGAGGCCGTCACATGGTCCGCCACCTCGGGGGAAACGGGGTGCAGCTGTGCCAGTTCAGCCGGTGTGACCAGGCTATCAATGCGCGCAGTGCGAAGTTCGTCGGTTTTGTTCATGGAATGTCTCAGAAATTTTTTGCTTCATCGGCAGACTACCGGGAAGTGATGGGCATCACCTTAAACCAATCCCTGCTGATTTCAAGTTCGGGGCGCGTCGCCCCGAGGATGAGCGTAATCATAACTGAAACTGGATTAATGTACTAGCATATTAGTACATGCGGCGATTCAGCCCCATGATGTCGAGGATTTTGGTGGCAATTTCTTCTACCGAATAGTTGGTGCTGTTCAGCCAGGGGATCTGGTTTTTTCGGTACAGCGCTTCGACTTCGGCGACTTCCATTCGACACTGGCGCATCGAGGCGTAGCGGCTGTTCTCGCGACGTTCTTCGCGGATCGCCGCCAGACGTTCCGGGTTGATGGTCAGCCCAAACAGCTTATGCTGGAGCGGCTTGAGCGCGGCAGGCAGCACCAGGTTATCCATATCATCGGCAATAAAGGGGTAGTTGGCGGCGCGAATGCCAAACTGCATCGCCAGGTAAAGGCTGGTGGGGGTTTTACCGCAGCGCGACACGCCGAGCAAAATGACCTGCGCCTGATCCAGATTGCGCAGCGAGATCCCGTCGTCATGGGCCAGGGTATAGTCAATGGCGGCAATACGCGCATCGTATTTGGTCAGGTTGCCGGGGTTTAGCCCGTGGGTACGGTGGGCGATGGGCGTCGGGTCGAGCTTCAGCTCGCTTTGCAGCGGTGCGACCAGCGCCTGCACGATGTCCTGACAGAACCCTTCGCTTTGCAGAATGATGTTGCGGATCTCGGGGATCACGATGGAATAGAACACCAGCGGACGAACGCCGGTCTGCTGATAAATGGCGTCGATCTGGTCCTTGACCGCTTTGGCCCGGCTCTCGTTTTCCACAAACGGCAGCGTGATGCTGTTTATCGACACGGGAAACTGCGACATCACCGCGTGGCCCAGCACCTCGGCGGTGATCGCCGTCCCATCAGAAATATAAAAAACGTGGCGATCGACAGCATTATCCATTTTATTCACCCTGAATAGCGTACGTAATTGCCTGAAAGCATAAATTAAAAAAGTTAATTTCACAGCTAAGAACTTATCTGAATTTAAAATGAAATGGTGTTTTTGATTTTCCTGAAAACCGGATTTCATTTTCCGAATAGCGGCTTTATTTTTATGGTTTCTGGCGGAATCTATAGGAATCATCGGGTTAGCAAGCGTATGGAAAGTGTCCGAAAAGTTGAAAATTAAAATTGCTTACACGATTCACCGTTTTTTTAGCGGAAATAAATATGCCAGTATAAATACGTAGTCAGGTGTTTCTTACTCCGATCAAATATCACAAAAGGATTGTTTCGATGTCCAACAATGGCTCGTCACCGCTGGTGCTTTGGTATAACCAACTCGGCATGAATGATGTAGACAGAGTTGGGGGCAAAAATGCCTCCCTGGGTGAAATGATTACAAATCTGTCCGGTATGGGTGTCTCCGTACCAAACGGGTTTGCCACAACCGCCGATGCGTTTAACCTGTTTTTAGACCAGAGCGGTGTAAACCAGCGCATTTACGACCTGCTGGATAAAACGGATATTGATGACGTGACCGAGCTTGCCAAAGCCGGCGCGCAAATCCGCCAGTGGATTATCGACACACCTTTCCAGCCGGAACTGGAAAAAGCCATTCACGACGCGTACAACCAGCTCTCCGCTGACGACGCGCAGGCCTCCTTTGCCGTGCGCTCCTCCGCCACCGCAGAAGACATGCCGGACGCCTCTTTCGCCGGTCAGCAGGAAACGTTCCTGAACGTTCAGGGCTATGACGCGGTGCTGGTGGCGGTGAAGCACGTCTTCGCCTCCCTGTTCAACGACCGCGCCATTTCCTATCGCGTGCATCAGGGCTACGACCATCGCGGCGTCGCGCTTTCTGCTGGCGTGCAGCGCATGGTGCGATCCGACGTAGGATCGTCCGGCGTGATGTTCTCGATTGATACCGAATCCGGATTCGACCAGGTGGTGTTTATCACCTCCGCGTGGGGCCTGGGTGAGATGGTGGTGCAGGGGGCAGTGAACCCTGACGAATTTTACGTTCACAAGCCAACGCTTGCGGCAAACCGCCCGGCGGTAGTGCGCCGTACCATGGGCTCGAAAAAAATCCGCATGATCTATGCCCCGACGCAAGAGCACGGCAAGCAGGTCACGATTGAAGATGTGCCGCAGGAGCAGCGCGACCGCTTCTCCCTGACCGACGCCGAGGTAGAAGAGCTGGCGAAGCAGGCGGTACAGATTGAAAAACACTATGGCCGCCCGATGGACATCGAGTGGGCGAAAGACGGCCACACCGGCAAGCTGTTTATCGTGCAGGCGCGTCCGGAAACCGTCCGTTCTCGCGGTCAAGTCATGGAGCGCTACACCCTGCACGCTCAGGGCAAAATTGTAGCGGAAGGCCGCGCGATTGGTCACCGCATCGGTGCCGGTCCGGTGAAGGTGATCCACGACATCAGCGAAATGAACCGCATTCAGCCCGGCGACGTGCTGGTGACCGACATGACCGACCCGGACTGGGAACCGATCATGAAGAAAGCGGCCGCCATCGTCACCAACCGCGGTGGACGCACCTGTCACGCGGCAATCATCGCCCGTGAGCTGGGGATCCCGGCGGTCGTCGGCTGCGGTGACGCGACCGAACGCATGAAGGACGACCAGAAGGTGACGGTCTCCTGCGCTGAAGGCGATACCGGGTACGTGTATGCCGATATCCTCGACTTCAGCGTGAAAAGCTCCAGCGTGGATACCATGCCGGACCTGCCGCTGAAGATCATGATGAACGTCGGTAACCCGGACCGCGCGTTTGACTTCGCCTGCCTGCCGAACGAAGGCGTGGGCCTGGCGCGTCTGGAATTCATCATCAACCGCATGATCGGCGTTCACCCGCGCGCGCTGCTGGAGTTCGACGACCAGGACGCGAAGCTGCAAAACGAAATTCGCGAGATGATGAAGGGTTACGACTCGCCGAGAGAGTTCTATGTTGGCCGCCTGACGGAAGGGATCGCCACGCTCGGCGCGGCCTTCTACCCGAAACGCGTGATCGTGCGCCTGTCGGACTTTAAGTCCAACGAATACGCCAACCTGGTGGGCGGCGAGCGCTACGAGCCGGAAGAAGAGAACCCGATGCTGGGCTTCCGCGGCGCAGGCCGCTACGTATCAGAAAGCTTCCGCGACTGCTTCGCGCTGGAGTGCGAGGCGGTGAAACGCGTGCGCAACGACATGGGGCTGACCAACGTGGAGATCATGATCCCGTTCGTCCGTACCGTGGATCAGGCGAAAGCGGTGGTGGACGAGCTGGCGCGTCAGGGGCTGAAGCGCGGCGAGAACGGGCTGAAGATCATCATGATGTGTGAAATTCCGTCCAACGCCCTGCTGGCAGAGCAGTTCCTGGAGCACTTCGACGGCTTCTCCATCGGCTCGAACGACATGACGCAGCTGGCGCTTGGTCTCGACCGCGACTCCGGCGTCGTCTCTGAGCTGTTCGATGAGCGTAACGAGGCGGTGAAAGCGCTGCTCTCCATGGCCATTCGCGCGGCGAAGAAACAGGGTAAATACGTTGGCATTTGCGGTCAGGGTCCGTCTGACCACGAAGACTTTGCGGCCTGGCTGATGGACGAGGGGATTGATAGCCTTTCCCTGAACCCGGACACCGTGGTGCAAACCTGGCTGAGTCTGGCGGAACTGAACAAGTAAAACCGGTATAACCTGAAAAAGGCGAGGATATCTGTCCTCGCCTTTTTTATTTTCCTGCGAATATGCTCACCATCACAAATAAAGCAAAAAACCAAATATCATAATTTACCTGTTAATTTAGACAATTGTTAGCGGGCAAGGCGTTGCTAATACTTGAGCCTTACCGCGTGCATCCTTCGGGATGATGCGCGACTGGTTGAAATACGTTTTAACCTGATAAAAAGGCAAATAACAATGACAATCTCCTCTGTATTACGCACCAAAGATAAAATAGGTTATGGCCTGGGTGATATGGCCAGCGCGCTGGTCTGGCAAACGGCAACGTTATTTCTCGCTTATTTCTATACGGACGTATTCGGTTTGCCAGCGGCCATTATGGGCACCATGTTTTTAGTGGTGCGCGTGGTCGATGCGTTTGTCGACCCGTGCATTGGCGCGCTGGTGGATCGCACTCAGACGCGTCACGGTCGTTTTCGCCCCTGGCTGCTCTGGTTTGCCATTCCGTTTGGCGTGAGCTGCCTCATTACCTTCTACGTGCCGGATGCCGGGGCGACGGCGAAAATTGTCTATGCCTGCGTGACGTATGCCATCCTGAGCCTGATCTACTCCGCCATTAACGTGCCTTACTGCGCCATGCCCGGCGCGCTGACGCTCGACCCGCGCGAGCGCCACTCGCTGCAATCCTGGCGCTTTGGCCTGTCGTTTATCGGCGGGTTGATTGTGACGGTTATTGCGCTGCCGCTGGTCTCATTATTAGGTCAGGGTAATGTGCAGAAAGGCTATTTCTATGCCATGAGCCTGATGGGGCTGCTGGGGATTGTTTTATTCTTCTGCTGCTTCTTTATGACCCGGGAGCGCTACTCTCCGCGCAATGACACCTCCGGCTCGATGCTGACGGATTTAAAACTGCTGGCCGGCAACAGCCAGTGGCGAATTGTTTTTCTGTTTAATATTTTACTGTTAACCGCCGTCGTGACGCGCGGCTCGGCGACCATGTATTACGTTAACTATGTTCTGTTACGTCCCGATCTGGTCTTTGCCTTTATTGTTTCCGGTATGGTCGCATCCCTGAGCGGCGCATTATTATCAGAACGCCTGCTGGGGAAATTCGACCGCGTGCGTGCCTATCAGTGGACCATTATTTCCTTCGTTATTTTTGGCGCGCTGATTTTCTTCATTCCCCCTTCGCAGGTGTGGCTGATATTCGGTCTGAATATTGTGTTTAGTTTTATTCAGAACCTGACCACGCCGCTGCAATGGACCATGTTCTCAGACGTGGTGGACTACGAAGAGCACCGCAGCGGCCGCCGCCTGGACGGTCTGGTCTTCTCTACCGCCCTGTTTGCCATCAAGTTTGGGCTGGCGCTGGGTGGGGCAGTGGTCGGTTGGGTGCTTGGCATGGTGGATTACGCTCCCGGACAGGCAAACCAGGCCCCTCACGTACTCGCAACGATCAACGCGCTGTTCACCCTGATCCCCTGCGCGCTGTTCCTGTGCATGGTGGCGCTCCTTGCCATCTACAAACTCAACAGCCGGCTGGTGGACGCCATCGCCCGGGAGCTGGCCAGCAAACGCGATATTCGAAACGATGCGGGGCAGCTTAGCCCGGCAGCGCAATCCGCACTACAGGAGTAAACCATGACTGCGATCTACAGGGACGCGGGACGTCCCGTACACGAGCGTGTCGCCGATCTACTGGCGCGTATGACCCCCGAAGAGAAATTTGCCCAGATGCACGCGTACTGGCTGATCCTCGATGAAAACGGCAACCATCGCGAGCGCAGCGATCTGAGCGATGAATTCGCCGGTGTAAGCGAACAGGCGTCCCTCAGCGAAAGGCTGAAGCTGGGCGTCGGGCAGATCACCCGTCCGCTCGGTACGCACATTGTCGATGCGAAGACCGGCGTGCGTGCCGCCAACCGCCTGCAACGCCTGATGATGGAGGAGACCCGGCTCGGCATTCCGGCGCTGTTCCATGAGGAGTGTCTGGTCGGCTTGCTGTGTAAAGACGCCACGCTCTTCCCGTCGTCGCTGAACTACGGTTCCACCTGGGACCCGGCGCTGGTGCAGCGCGCGGCGGAGCAGATTGGCAAAGAGGCCCGCTCAGTCGGGTGCCAGCAGGGGCTGGCACCGGTGCTGGACGTCTCGCGAGACGTACGCTGGGGGCGTACGGAAGAGACCTTTGGCGAAGATCCGTGGCTGGTGGGGGTGATGGCCACGGCGTACGTGAAGGGGTTGCAGGGTGACAAGCGCGATCTGCTGGCGACCCTGAAGCATTACGTGGGCCACTCGTTCAGCGAAGGGGCGCGCAACCATGCTCCGGTCCATCTCGGCTTCAGCGAGCTAAACGATACTTTCCTGCTGCCGTTTGAGATGGCGGTCAAGCTGGCCAACGCCGGTTCGGTGATGCCAGCCTATCACGACATCGATAATCAGCCGGGCCACAGCGACCATTTCCTGCTCACCACCGTTTTGCGCGAGCAGTGGGGCTTCGACGGCATTATCGTGGCGGACTACGGCGGCGTCAGCCTGCTGCACCAGCACCACGGAATTTCTCACGATCCAGCGGAATCGGCTGCGCTGGCGTTTAACGCCGGGCTGGACGTGGAATTGCCGAAGGATGACTGCGCGCGCCACCTGGCGGAAGCGGTAGAGCGTGGGCTCATCTCCATGGCGAAGGTGGATGAGATTGTGGCGCGCGTGCTGGGTGAAAAGTTCCGCCTCGGGCTGTTTGAAAACCCGTACGTCAATGAAGACGGTATCGATTTGCAAAGCGAGGCGACCCGACAGGCGGCGCGCGAGGTAGCAACCACATCGATAACGCTGCTGGAAAATAACGGCATTTTGCCTCTCGGCGGCAAACCGCGTGTAGCGGTAGTCGGGCCGACGGCAGACGATCCGCTGGCGCTACTGAGCGGCTACAGCTTCCCGGTTCACCTGATCATCAGCGATATGGTTGAAGAGACCTCGCAGGTGACCACTTCGCGCGCGGCGCTGGAACAGTACCTTGGCGCATCGCAAATACGTTACGCGAAAGGGTGTCATATTATTGAAAAACGGATGGCGGGCGCGCCGGTTTTCCCGGGCGACAGCGGCGGTAAGCCGATGCAGCAGTCGCCGGTGTCACAACGCACGGATCTGATCCCCGACGCCGTGAGCGCTGCACAAGCGAGTGACGTAGTAGTGGCCTGCGTTGGCGACCTTGCCGGGCTATTCCAGAGCGGCACCGTGGGGGAAGGCTCGGATACCGATTCGCTGGATCTGCCGGGCGTGCAGCAACAGCTGCTGGACGCGCTGGTGGCAACCGGCAAGCCGGTGATTGTCGTCATGACGGGCGGGCGTCCTTATAACCTTCAGGGGCTGGAAGAGAAGGTGGCCGCGCTGATAATGGCCTGGGCGCCCGGGCAGGAAGGCGGTTGGGCAATTGCCGATGTGTTAATCGGCCGCGCCGAACCGCAGGGCAGGCTGGTGGTGAGCGTGCCGAAAAGCGCCGGGGCGATGCCGTACTACTACAATCACAAGCTGAAAAGCGGGGGCACGCCGTTTGCCTTCCATTTCGGCGCGCGTTACCCGTTTGGTTACGGGCTCGGCTGGACGCAATTTAGCTGGGGAGCGGCACGGCTGGCTGAAAGCCGCGTCCCGATCGCTGGAGAGGTGACATTCAGCATCGATATCACCAACGCCGGCGAGCGCAGCGGTAGTGAAGTGGTGCAGGTCTACGTGCGCGACAAGGTCGCGACGCAGGTTCGTCCGCTTCAGGAGCTGAAAGCGTTCCAGCGCGTTACGCTTGCACCGGGAGAAACCGCCACGCTGACCTTTACCCTGCCGGTGGAAATGTTCAATTTCACCCGCCGGGAAGGGAAGCGAATTGTCGAGCCAGGGGAGTTTGAGCTACAGGTTGGCGCTTCCTCGGCGGATATTCGCGAGGTTGTAACGGTGCAGGTGACCGGGGAGACGCGGGTGCTGGCGGGTGACTGGCAGATGCTCAGCCGCTGTGACATTACGCGGACGTAAAAAGGATAAAAAAAAGCCCATCGTGGGAGATGGGCAAAGACTACACACAGCAATTCGTTGTTTCACTCAGGGGATTTCCATGCTTATAAATCAAGGTGTTGATTTATAACCGTGTCTTAATAGTAGGCATGCCAGGATTTTGAGTCGATCGGATTCGTCTCAATAGTTAAAGGTAGGTAAAGATTTCTTGAAGAGAATGACGGTTTTAGGCTGGAAAAGGCGGGTCTGACCAGTGTGCAGAGAATAAATAGTTTAGCAACGTTTAAGTATTGCTGCGAAGAGTGTAGGCCGGGTAAGCGCTGGGGCTACCCGGCATAAAACCTTACTGCGCGTTCTTGTCTTCCAGCTCTTCTAGTTCCCTTAACATGACGTCCGGATCGGTTCCCGGCGGCGGCACTTCATGCACCCAGGCGGAGAAGAGACGCCAGGTTACCGCAAGCAGCACCGGACCGATGAACAGACCAATCATGCCGAAGGCAATCAACCCCCCGATCACCCCGGACAGGATCAGGATCAGCGGCAGGTCAGCGCCCATGCGAATGAGCAGCGGGCGAATCACGTTATCCATGGTGCCCACCACGCAGCTCCAGACCAGCAGCACCGTGCCCCAGGTCGTATCACCCGTCCAGTAAAGCCAGATAATGCAGGGGACCAGTACCAGCAACGGACCAAGCTGCGCCAGACAGGTCATCAGCATGACGACGGTGAAAATAGTGGCATAAGGGACGCCGGAGATCGCCAGCCCGATACCGCCAAGCACGGCCTGCACCAGCGCCGTCACCACCACGCCAAGCGCCACCGCGCGAACGGCCTGGGCTGCCAGCAGTACGGCCGCATCGCCGCGTTTCCCTGCCAGCCGGGTGGCGAAATGACGTACGCCCAGCGCAACCTGTTCGCCGCGCCAGTAGAGCAGGGCGCTGAAGAGCAGCATCAGCGCACAGTGCATCATAAAGCGGCCAACGTGGGCGGCCTGACCCACAAACCAGGTGGTGGTCGTGCCGATGTACGGACGCACTTTCGCCATCAGTGCGCTGCCGCCCATCTCCAGCAGGCTGTGCCAGCCGCTGTACAGTTTAGCGCCCACGACCGGAATGCTGTTCAGCCACGCGAGATCCGGCAGCGTCATGTCACCGCTGGTGACCGCGCGAATAACCGGGCCGCTGCTGTCTACCAGGCTATTCACCAGCAGTGCAATGGGAATAATAAACAGCAGGAACAGCAGCAGCGTCATCACCATTACGGCGAGGCCGCGACGACCAAACAGCAGTTTCTGCAAGCGTAAGAGTAAAGGCCAGGTGGCGACAACAACGGTAGCGGCCCAGGCAAAGCCGAGCACGAAAGGCCGAACAATCCACAGACACGCAATAATCATGAGGGCCAGGAACAGCACCGACAGTAAAATTTGCGCAACATCCCTGGGCTGGCGAAGGTTGACCATAAATAAAACTTTCCTTAAAAGAACGCCAGTCTGACTGGCGAGAACGTAAACCGCATCTCTTTAATCATTAATGATCTCAGCGATTTTTGACAGGCGAATTCTGCCTGTAATTCTGCTGAGCGTATAAGAAAAAAATGTGATAAAAAGTTGTGATACAACGCAAACGATTCCCACCACTCTCATTAGGGACGATAGTCATGATCCCACAGATTTCTCAGGCACCTGGCGTCGTTCAGCTGGTGCTTAATTTTTTGCAGGCACTGGAGCAACAGGGTTTTACAGGTGATACCGCCACCGATTATGCCGACAGGCTGACGATGGCGACCGATAACAGTATCTACCAGCTTCTTCCCGATGCCGTCGTTTTCCCGCGCTCTACCGCGGACGTGGCGCTTATCGCCCGCCTGGCATCGCAGGAGCGCTTCACCTCTCTGGTCTTTACCCCGCGCGGCGGCGGTACGGGCACCAACGGGCAGGCGCTGAACCAGGGCATCATCATTGATATGTCTCGCTATATGAACCGCATCATTGAGATCAACCCGGAAGAGGGGTGGGTGCGCGTGGAAGCGGGGGTGATCAAGGACCAGCTCAATCAGTTTTTAAAACCGTACGGCTATTTTTTTGCGCCAGAACTGTCCACCAGCAACCGCGCGACCCTTGGCGGGATGATCAATACCGATGCCTCCGGGCAGGGCTCGCTGGTCTACGGTAAAACCTCCGATCACGTGATGGGGGTGCGGGCGGTGCTGCTGGGGGGCGATATTCTCGACACCCAGCCGATGCCGGTCGAACTGGCCGAAACGCTGGCAAAGGAGAGCACCACCAGCGGACGGATTTATCGCACCGTGCTGGAGCGCTGTCGCGAAAATCGCGAACTGATCCTCGACAAATTCCCGAAGCTAAACCGCTTCCTGACGGGTTACGATCTGCGACATGTCTTCAACGACGACATGAGCCAGTTCGATCTTACCCGCGTACTGACCGGATCAGAAGGTACGCTGGCCTTTATCACCGAAGCGCGTCTGGATATCACCCCGCTGCCGAAGGTGCGCCGTCTGGTGAACGTCAAATACAACTCCTTTGACTCCGCGCTGCGTAATGCCCCGTTTATGGTGGAAGCGCGGGCGCTGTCGGTGGAAACCGTCGACTCTAAGGTGCTGAATCTGGCCCGGGAAGATATCGTCTGGCACTCGGTGAGCGAGCTGATTACCGACGTGCCGGATAAAGAGATGCTCGGCCTGAACATCGTTGAGTTTGCCGGGGACGACGCAGAGCTCATTGAGAGCCAGGTGAGCACACTCTGCCTGCGGCTGGACGAGCTGATTGCGCAGGGAAAGGGCGGCGTCATTGGCTGGCAGCTGTGTAACGATCTCTCCGGCATCGAGCGCATCTACGCGATGCGTAAAAAGGCGGTGGGGCTGCTCGGCAACGCAAAAGGGGCGGCGAAGCCAATTCCCTTTGCGGAAGATACCTGCGTGCCGCCGGAGCATCTGGCTGACTACATCGTTGAGTTTCGCGCGCTGCTCGACGGTCATGGCCTGAGCTATGGCATGTTCGGGCACGTTGACGCGGGCGTGCTGCACGTGCGCCCGGCGCTGGACATGTGCGATCCGCAGCAGGAGATCCTGATGAAGGAGATCTCCGACGAGGTTGTGGCCCTGACGGCCAAATACGGCGGTTTGCTGTGGGGCGAGCACGGCAAGGGGTTCCGCGCCGAGTACAGCCCGGCCTTTTTTGGCGAACAGCTCTACGCCGAGCTGCGTAAGGTGAAGGCCGCGTTCGATCCTGATAACCGCCTCAACCCGGGAAAAATCTGCCCGCCGGAGGGCGTAGATGCGCCGATGTTGCAGGTGGATGCCGTTAAGCGCGGCACCTATGATCGCCAAATTCCGATTGCGGTGCGCGCTTCCTGGCGCGGCGCGATGGAGTGTAACGGCAACGGGCTGTGCTTCAACTTCGATGTGAAAAGCCCGATGTGTCCGTCGATGAAAATTACCAGCAACCGCATCCACTCCCCGAAGGGACGCGCGACGCTGGTGCGAGAATGGCTGCGCCTGCTGGCCGATCGCGGCGTTGACCCGCTCAAGCTGGAGCAGGAGCTGCCGGAAAAACGCGCCAGCCTGCGCGGGCTTATCGAACGCACCCGCAACAGCTGGCATGCGAATAAAGGCGAATATGATTTCTCCCACGAGGTGAAGGAGGCGATGTCCGGCTGCCTGGCGTGCAAGGCGTGTTCAACCCAGTGCCCGATTAAAATCGACGTGCCGGAGTTCCGTTCACGCTTCCTCCAGCTGTACCACACGCGTTATCTGCGCCCAATGCGCGACCATCTGGTGGCGACGGTCGAGAGCTACGCGCCGCTGATGGCCCGTGCGCCAAAAACCTTTAACTTCTTTATCAACCAGCCGCTGGTGCGCAAGCTTTCCGAAAAACATATCGGGATGGTCGATCTGCCGCTGCTCTCTGTTCCCTCGTTGCAGCGTCGGCTGGTGGGGCACCGCTCGGCGAATATGACCCTGGAACAGCTGGAGGCACTTTCGCCGGAGCAGAAAGCGAAGACGGTGCTGGTGGTGCAGGATCCGTTTACCAGCTACTACGATGCGCAGGTGGTGGCGGATTTTGTGCGTCTGGCGGAGAAAATGGGCTACCAGCCGGTGGTGCTGCCGTTCTCGCCGAACGGTAAAGCGCAGCATATCAAAGGCTTCCTGACCCGCTTTGCGAAAACCGCGCAGAAAACTTCAGACTTCCTGAACCGCGTGGCGCAGCTCGGCATGCCGATGGTTGGCGTCGATCCGGCGCTGGTGCTCTGCTATCGCGACGAATATAAGCAGACGCTCGGCGATAAGCGCGGTGATTTTCAGGTCTTACTGGTCCATGAGTGGCTGCCTGCGGTGCTGAAGCAAACGGACGCTCAGGAGGCCAGTGGAGAATCCTGGTATCTGTTTGGGCACTGCACTGAAGTGACCGCGCTGCCGACGGCGCCTGCCCAGTGGGCGTCTATCTTCGCCCGCTTTGGTGCGAAGCTGGAAAGCGTCAACGTGGGCTGCTGCGGTATGGCTGGCACCTACGGTCATGAAGTCAAAAACCACGCCAATTCCCTCGGCATTTATGAGCTGTCGTGGCATCAGGCAATGCAGCGCCTGCCGCGCAACCGCTGTCTGGCAACGGGGTACTCCTGTCGCAGCCAGGTGAAGCGGGTGGAAGGTAACGGTGTGCGCCATCCATTGCAGGCTTTACTGGAGATTATGGGATGATCTGGAAACGTGCGGTCACGCTGGAGGCATTAAATGCCATGGGTGAAGGAAACATGGTCGGCTTACTGGATATCCAGTTCACGCGCATTGGCGATAACGAACTGGAGGCGACGATGCCGGTAGACAGCCGTACGCATCAGCCGTTTGGCCTGTTGCACGGCGGCGCGTCCGTCGTGCTGGCTGAAACGCTCGGCTCAGTCGCAGGCTACCTGTGCACGGAAGGGGAGCAGAAGGTGGTCGGGCTGGAGGTTAATGCCAACCACATCCGCGCCGTTCGCAGCGGGCGCGTGCGCGGCGTTTGCCGCGCGCTGCACGCCGGAGGCCGTCATCAGGTGTGGCAGATCGATATTCTGGACGAGCAGGCTCGCCTGTGCTGTTCGTCCAGGCTGACGACGGCCGTTGTGTAAAGTTTCCAGATGTCTTGTTTTTGGTCAAAAAATAGCCGTCCGGTTGTGATATACTGGTCACGTTTTGAACATAAGCGAGGACATCATGGATACTGAAATAACCCCAACACGACTGGCAATCGAATATTTACGTCGCGATAAAAGCAATCTGTCTCCAGCGCAGTACCTGAAGAAGCTGAAACAGCTTGAGCTGGAATTTACGGATTTGCTGGCGCTCTCTTCAAACGAGCTGAAAGAAGAGATCTACTTTGCCTGGCGGTTGGGCGTTCACGTCCATTAAGCAGTGAAGAAAAGGCCGCAAGCGCGGCCTTTTTTGTGCCCGAAACTCAGTATTTAGCCGGTAGTTTGTTAATTTTAATGAGCCGGCCTTCTTCCATTACGATAAACCCGCCCGTTTTCAGGTCAGCAAGTATCCGCATTACGCCGCTTCGGGAAAGCTGGGTTTTATCCCTGATATACTTTTCCGCCGTCACGCTGCACCGGTAGCTGTCATCTTCCTGCATGAGCAGCATGAGCTGCTGTCGAATCATCTCGTAGGCCGTTGGCGCGCCTTTCGGCATGACGTTGTGATAGAGGCGGTTATAGACAAACATAAGATGTTGAGAAAGCAGCCCCCACAGCGCCTTCTCTTTGATAATGTCAGCCACGCGGTCGGTTGTGAGCACACCGATCAGGCAAGGCGTCACCGTTCTGAGATAATCGTTAAAATAAATGTCCGACAGGTTAGCGAGGCCAAACAGGGCGGGACTGCGCGCCGTCGTAAGCATCATGTCGTCGCTTCTTCTGTAGATGGCGATCGTGCCCTCAAGAATTAAATAACACATGCTCTGCCCGTTAACCTGGAGATCGAGCTGCTCGCCAGACTCGGATTTGCGCATTGTGCAGTGCGGCTGTAAATGAGAAATGAGCTCCTGGGCGTAGGGAGAGCCGCGATGCGATGGTTTGTCAGAAAACATAGCGTTAACCTGGAAAGAGACTGTACTTACTATAGTGTCGCTCTTCTTTTCCACCTTCTCCAGAGATAAATACGGCCTCAGTACTTACGGGGTAAGTGATGGATCTCGATAAGCACGCCGCGCTCCATGGTGATGTATTTCCCCGTCCGCAACTCCGCCAGGATCCGCATAATACCGCTGCGTGAAAGGTAGGTGCGGCTTTTGATGTAGGCCGCGGCGGTTATGTTTTGTCTTATGGCTTCCGGCTCCTGCATCAGTTCTACCAGCTGAAAGCGGATGATGTCATAAGCCGACATTTGCGATATCTGGGCACAATGCTCGTAGACGCGCGATGCGGTATAGATCAGCAGGTTTGAGAAATGCTCCCATAAATTCTGCTGGGCAATAACATGATTGAAACACGCCAGCGAAACGCGAGCCACTTCTGAGGTTTCCAGTGCTCTGACGTACAGATGTTCAGAAGAAAACTGGCTGCTCACGCCGAGTATAAACGGCGCGGATTCAGAATTTAAAACAATGCCGTCACCACGGCGGTGCAAGGCCACGCTGCCGTGTAACAGTAAAAAACACAGACGGGTATCCCCTGAGTAATAATGGATAACTTCCCCTTTAGCCATAATGCATCTCTCCGCATGCGGCAGAACATTATCGATTATTTTTTCAATGTGCTTAAAAGGCTTAGCACCAAGTGCTGTTGACTTATCAATTTCTGACTCGGGTGCGAATCGGGTATTCATTTGAGACCTCACTCACTGATGCGGTTATTTTTTTCATCGGCATACAGAATTATCTTAAAAAACAGTAAGTCAGGGAACATTTGCGACGTGTCTAATTATAGACTTAACTATTTCCATGCGTTAATTAATTGAATTCCAAACTTTTTTAACTCAGGTCTAAAAGTAGACCACGGCCATTATTCTTAAGGTATTTCCAGATGAATATGTTTTGTATTTGTTAAAAGAGGGTCTACAGCTAGACCATGAAATTGATTGTGTGCATAAAAGGAATTGTATAAATTTTGTCTTGTCGGAAGGGGTTTTATTTCTGCAACTGAATTTCGGTAATAAATAAAGTAATACAGGACATAAAATTATGAATAAAAAATTGATGATTGCAATGTTAGCGGCAAGTTCAGCATTAACCATGACGAATGCATTCGCAGCGGCCGGTACCGTTAATTTTAACGGTAATATTCTGGATTCTGCCTGCGACGTCGATGTGGCATCTCAGAATCAGGTCGTGGTATTGGGCGATTATAATAAAACGGAATTTTCGGCAGCGGGTGACAGAACGGCTGCGACACAATTCAATATTATTTTGAAAAACTGCCCAGTATCGGTTACCAATGCCAGAGTCCGTTTTGACGGCACGCCGGATTCAATCAATACCAGACTGCTGGCGGTGGATACGTCAGTGGCAGGCGCGGCCACAGGGGTGGCGATTAACCTGATGACGGCAGATAAAGCCGACCTGCCTCTGCACGGCAGCAACGCCTATACCTACGCGCTCAGCAGTACGATGGATAATACACTTGAATTTTATGCGCAGTATATTTCAACGGCATCAGCGGTAACAGCTGGCCCTGCAAATTCTGTGGCTAATTTCTCCGTCGTCTACAACTGATTTTTTCTGACGGAAACCTTTGGGGGCCTGTCTGGTCGGCCCCTTTGTTATTGAGGAATAAAATGCATTTTCTGAGTAAAAGTTTCATTGCTTGCGTGTTTCTTTTTGTCGGTGTTTCAGAGGTAAATGCCGGCGTGATTATTGGAGGAACGCGTGTTATTTATGATGGCAATAAAAAAGAATCTTCTATCAGCGTCACTAACCCTGACTCATCGCCATATTTAATTCAGTCGTGGGTGGAATCGCAAAATGGAATTACTGAGAAAACGCCTTTTATTATTACACCGCCGTTATATCGCCTGGATAAAGGGCAGCAGAACGTGGAACGTATCGTATTAGCTGGTTCAGTTGCGCAGGATAAAGAGTCACTTTATTGGCTAAACATTAAATCTATTCCAGCGGCGTCGCGAAAAAATAACACTCTGCAAATAGCGGTGAAAACCCGCATTAAATTGATTTACCGTCCGGCTGCGCTGAAAGGTGTCATTCCTGAGGAACTGGCAGATAACTTAACCTGGCAGCGTAGCGGGAATCAGATCCAGGTAGTTAACCCAACGAAAGTCGTAATGAATTTCAATGAAATCAGCGTCAATGGTAAAAAACTTGAGGACGTAACCTATGTACTTCCAGGGGCAAGCGCGCGGTTTGATTTGCCGAAAGGGATTACCGGTGGGGCGGTAACTTTCAAAATTATAAACGATTACGGCGGTGTCGGAAAGGTACATAACGCCAACCTCTGACAGGCACCGAGACAGAGCACATTTATTTAGTCCGGATGGAGCAACGTTGTGAATATTATTAATAAGCAGGCGGTTTTATTTAAACTGGCGACCCTTGCTTGTTTAATCGCTACTGCGCTCACTCCAACTGCTTATGCAAATGAATATTTTAACCCGGAATTGATTGAACTTGATAATCCAGGCATGAAGGGTGCTGACCTCTCTGCGTTTGAGTCCGGTTCCCAGCTGCCCGGCACCTATCGGGTTGATGTTATTATCGGCGGGCAGAATGTCGATACGCGTGAGATCAAATTCGACGCGGTAAAAAATGCAGAAGGCGAGACGACTTTGCAACCCTGCCTGAGCGTGGCACAGCTGACAAGCTGGGGAATCAAAACCGGGCTATTCCCCGAACTGGCTTCGGGGGGGGATTGTGCGAATCTATCGGCGATCCCTCAGGCTTCCACCGAGCTCGTTTTCAGTGCACAGCAGCTGGTGATCAGTATTCCACAGGCGGCGCTGTCAGCGCAGGCACGCGGATACGTGCCGCCAGAAATGTGGGATGAAGGGATCACCGCGGCGCTGCTTAACTACAGCCTAAGCGGTTCGAATTACCGGGGACATGACAGCAACAGCAGTAACGCTAACAGCCTGTACGCCAACCTGCGTTCCGGAATTAACGTCGGTCCATGGCGGCTCCGCAACTATGCCACCTGGACCCGCGATAGTACCGGTAACGGAAAATGGGCTAATGTCTACATCTACGGTCAGCGGGCGATCATTCCACTAAAAGCGCAGCTCACTACCGGTGACAGTGCCTCTCAGGCTGACGTGTACGACAGTATTCCCTTCCGCGGCGTGCAACTTGCCTCTGACGACGACATGATGCCGGACTCATTAAAAGGTTACGCCCCAGTGGTGCGTGGTATTGCGCGTACCAACGCACAGGTGATCATTCGCCAAAATGGCTACCAGATTTACCAGAGCGACGTGGCTCCGGGGGCCTTCGAAGTTACTGACATCTATCCAACTGGAAGTGCGGGCGATCTCGATGTCACCGTAAAAGAGAGTGACGGCAGCGAGCAGCACTTTAGCGTGGCCTTTGCTTCCTTGCCCGTATTACAGCGAGAAGGGCGCTTTAAGTTTGCCATAACCGGAGGCCAGTACCGCTCGTATAACAACGACGCAGATAAATCCCTCTTCACTCAGTTAACTGGGATCTACGGCTTGCCGTATGGCCTGACCCTGTACGGCGGTTTCCAGGAGTCGAGTAAATATCATTCTCTGGCTGCCGGTATTGGTAAAAACCTGGGTGACATTGGTGCCTTGTCTGCGGATGTTACCCAGGCGTGGTCAACGCCACGGAACATGCAGAGAAACAGCGGGCAGTCCTGGCGTATTCGCTACAGCAAGAACTTTATTGAGACGGGAACCAGTTTCGCCATTGCAGGCTACCGTTATTCTACCAGCGGCTACTACGGCATGCAGGAAGTACTGGATTCCTATAGTGACAGTAGCGCATTACAGAATCGCCGTCGCAACCGCGCTGAGCTGACGATGAGCCAGAATATCGGTCAGAACCTGGGTGCGCTTACGTTAAGCGCCGTGCGTGAAGATTACTGGAATTCAGATAAAACCATTGCGTCTTATAGCGCTGGCTATAACAACGCCTGGCAGAGCGTGAACTACGGCATCACCTATACCTACAGTAAAAATGGCAGTACCGACAGCTATAGCCGTACGACCCGCTACGATAAGGATCAGCAGATCGCATTAAACGTAAGCATTCCATTAGAGGCTTTCTTACCGCGTACGTGGGTTAACTACAGCATAAACGCCAGCAAGGCCAACGGTACAACGCACAGTATTGGATTGAACGGCACGGCACTTGAGAACAATGCTTTTAGCTGGAATGTGCAGCAAGGCCATGGAAACAATGCCGTGGGTTATACCGGAAACGCCAGCGTTGATTTTAAAGGCACGTATGGTGAAGTCTATGCTGGTTACGGTTATGACAAAGGCAGCGATCGTCTGAACTATGGATTACAGGGTGGAATAATTGCCCACGCCGACGGGGTGACCTTCTCGCAACCATTGGGCGAGACCAATGTGCTGGTCAAAGCACCCGGGGCGGCAGGGGTGAGTATCCAGAATCAGAGCGGGGCAAAAACCGACTGGCGGGGTTACACAACGGTGAGCAACCTGACGCCGTACCGTAAGAACGACGTGGCGCTGATGACCGATACGCTTCCTGATAACGTGGAACTGGAACTGACCAATAAAACAGTGATACCGACCCGGGGTGCGGTGGTAAGAGTGGATTATGTAGCAAATGTGGGGATGCGGGTGTTGATGACGCTTCAACACCGCGGTGGACAGCCTGTACCGTTTGGCGCTATCGCTACTGCCAAAGGGAATAGCGAGAACAGCTTTATCGTTGGGGATAAAGGGCAGGTCTATTTGACTGGATTAAACCCAAACGGAACGTTGTTAGTTAAATGGGGTAGTGATGATTCAGAGCAATGTCGGGTTAACTATAGAATTAATGAACAAGATAAACTTACTACTATCCCTGTCGTTGCCTTTAATTGCAGTTGAGGAGTAATTATGTGCTATGAAAATAAACACAGGCTGCATTGGCAATTTATAATTATTTCACTGTTATGGTTATGTTCTGCACCTGCTGAAGCAGATTGTGTCTATCAGGGAGATGGTTTTGAACCCGCGCAACCGTTTAATATACAGCAGCCTGCGGTACACGTTCAACGTGATGCGCCAGTCGGAACCGTTATAAGTAGTTTTATCACAAATGGAACGGGTGATATTGATTATTGCATAGGGACAGGGTCGATTGTTTATGAAATGAGTATGTTCAGTACTCCTTCGACAATAACCAACTATTATAATACGAATGTTCCTGGTGTAGGGATAAGCCTGAGGTTTACGTCTACAAATTGGTACTTCCCAAAGGTTAGGCAGTATTCAGTAATATCGCCGACAAAAACGGTTGTTGCTCCGCTGGAAGTGACTTTAATTAAGACTGGCGACATTACTTCAGGAGTTATCGGCTCTGGAGTACTGGGTAAGGCCTATGGAGATGATAGAATACAATCATTAACGGTTAACTATACTGGTAATCAGGTTACCCAATTAGCGTGTTCCATCACAACCCCTAATTTAAGTTTTCCTTTAGGCGATATTTCAGCATCGAATTTTGGAAGTACAGTAGGTACTGTTCCATCAGGCGCTCAAAATACGCAGAATTTAGGCCTTGATTGCGATAAAAACGCTAATATAAACGTCATGTTACAAGGCGCGCAAAACCCTGACGTAGGTGCTACAAGCGTATTAGCTCTGACTGGCCAGGGGAATTCGGATGTGGCAAAAGGTGTCGGTGTACAATTATTATATAATGGGGCTCCGCTAGAGTTAAATAACCGAATTGTTCTGAAACAATCTGCTGGTGGTCAGGAAACCTTTCCAATAACCGCCCGTTATTATCAAACCCAGCCCACGGTGTCGACAGGTAAAGCCAACGCATCAGCAATCCTTGATTTAACGTACCAGTAATGGATATAACGATGAATACTCTGCGCACGGTAGCACTCGCCGCCACCTTAATCAGCTGTAAATTATTTGCGGCAGACAGTGTTAACGTCAGCGTTACCGGAAATATTGTTGCTTCCCCTTGTATCTTTAATGGAGGTAATAACAATCTGGATATTAACCTTGGTAATATTCAGGCATCCAATATGGCCACGCCGGGGTCTATCTCCGATCCCGTGCCTTTTAGCCTGCTGTTTACACAGTGTCCGCCAGGCACGAGCAGCGTTACGGTCTCCTTTACTGGAAACGCCGATCCCGTTGCTGGCGCGGATTACTATATGAACAGCGGCTCGGCGACCCGCGTGGCGATAGCCATGAGCGAGACTGAAACGGGTACGCTAAAGGGAACTGGCACCAGCATTACGCAAACTGTTGCCGCCGACAGAACCGCGACAATGGCTATGAAGGCTTGGGTGAAATCCGTGACGGGTGGCGCCACGCCGGGAAGCATCAGTGCAGTTGTGGTGATGACGATGCAGTACAACTGAACTCCGGTGATAAGCATTTATTAACGACGTGGGGATGAACGATGTTGAATATTCTGATTCAGGAAACGGATCTGTTTTTTCAGGCTGGGCTTCAGTACTTTTTCGAGAATTTTTTTAAGTATAACTTTCATCGCTCCATCACGTTTAATCTTGACCTCACCCATGAAAACGTCAGTCAGGCCGATATCATTGTGCTTTCATTATGTCAGGGTGAAACGCTGACCTGTTTTCCCGAGTTACTGGCCCGGCAAAAAGGGATTGTGATAGGCCTCGTCGAGGATGATCTGCGTTTTTCGGCATTACCCTCCTGCTTTCAGGACATCATTTTTCTGCCTCGCCGTGCATCGCTCGATCATATTAGCGGCGTACTGTTTATCGCGTGGTTCAGGACGCAATTACCGGGTTACACGTGGAATAAAAAGAGCTGTTTCGACTGCCAGCATAAGGGGTTATCCCGACAGCAGGTGCGTATTATGGTCAATTTCTACAGAGGGCTGTCGGTTGTGCAGACCGCTCACGCGCTGAATATGAGCGAGAAAACGGTTTTTACCCATAAGTATATGATGATGCAGAAATTTAATCTGCGTAGCGATTACGAGTTGATCGTCTTGCTGAGAAAGTTAATAGAGAAAAAGAGCCGGCCCAACCTGCTTCGGGACTACCTGGATAACAGTTATGCACAACCAGTAACCTGAAAGGGCAGCGGATAGCGCGCCTGGCACGCTATCCGTTTATGGGGGAAGGGGGAGGCCTTAAAGATCGTCCATGGTATAACCGACAACAATCTCCAGCGTCTTGCGGATCACATCCGCCTTGACGACGTCGTCGGTGGTTTCCAGCGTCTGGATCAGCCAGAGAATGATCGCTTTGTTGGTCAGATGACCTTCGGAAGCGAGAACACAACGAACCGCAGTCGAAAAAATGGCAGACTCTTCAGCAAAGCGATCGCCCGCATGACGGAAATACTCCGACAGCGCGCTATCTAAAAAGGCAGAGTGGTATTCGGGTTGAAGCTGAATATTTTGTCTCATTTGTTCTCACCGTAGCTGTGAAGTTGTAGTCAATGTATCTTCTTGGGACTGGAAGGTTTTCCATGACCAAATAACGGCACTACATTGTCTCGATTATTCTTAAGAGATCCCTCTCTCTGTGTTCGTCCTTGTGCGGTTCTGCGACCTGTAAAAGCGACCATGCCAGAGCTGATTTCAGCTATCACCGTCGCCAGTGTCTCCCGCCGCTGGGGATCCGTTTCACGTGCTTGCATGTTACGCAGATGCTGAACCAACCCCTCGGTCGTCACGGGAGCGCGCCCCTTCAAGAGTGAAAGCGCGGCTTCTCCAATAAGCTGGTCGATCAGGCTATCTGCATCACTGCCTTTCATAACATTAACGTTCGAAGAGCAGACCAAGAAGCAGGTGATAATGGCGTTCCTCTTCCGGGCCTTTAGCCTTTTCGAGGCGACTTAACAGTTTTGTGCAGAGCGATTTGCGATTCAGATTTCGCCCATCGCTAAGAATTTCAACAACAACCTGGCCCAGGGTTTCCTGCTGGGTTGGAAGCGCGGCTTTTTCGAAGTACTGCGCAATGGCGGTTGCTGAGTCTGCGACGTAACCTTTCTGCTGCATGTTTCGCTCCTGTAAAATTCTGTAATCAGTAACGTTACATTTAAGGTATACATAATTTTCAAATCTGTACATTTAAAATGTACAATTTTTTAAGAATTTTATACTATATTTTATAAAAATCTTATTTATCATATTGTTACGCATGTTAAATTTTATGCGGAATTTACAGAATATATTGTACAATCCGAAGCGGCGTCGCAGAGTTGTACAAGCCAGCAAATAGCGTAAAGACGCCGCGTAAATCGTTGAGATGTAAATTATTTGTTGGGCAATAAATGTGCTATAACAGAGTTCTCCCCACGCGTTTTCGTGGTCACCCCTTCAATCTCCAGGATTAGCATGCTCACAACCATTATTTACCGCAGTCATATCTGCGAGGACGTTCCAGTTAAAGCGCTGGAAGACATGGTCGATGCTGCAAATTGTAGAAATCGCCAGTTAGATGTAACGGGGATTTTGCTGTTTAACGGCACACACTTTTTTCAATTACTTGAAGGGCCCGCTGAGAACGTAAATGAGATCTATCAGCTCATCTGCCGCGACCCACGGCATCACAACGTGGTTGAATTATTGAGCGATCACGGTCCTTCCCGGCGCTTTGGCAACGCCGGGATGGAGCTTTTTGACCTTCGTCAGTACGACACGGACGAAGTGCTGCAACAGGTTCTCGATAAAGGCACCACCCGCTATCAGCTGACGTATAACGATCGCGCCCTGCAATTTTTCCGCACGTTCGTTGAAGCCACTGAAAAAGCGAACTATTTTGAGCTGCCTTCGGCAGATTCCTGGGAATTTGTCACCGAAAACACGCCGTTATCTTCGCAGCCGACGGTTGTGGCAAAGGGGGCTGACTGTAGTTTCGCATTTCAACCTATCGTCGATCCGTTTATGCAGCAGGTGGTCTCATGGGAAGCCCTGCTCCGCACGCCGTCCGGGGAGTCGCCGGAAGAGTATTTTGCTAACCAGCCGCGTGAGGCGCTGTACGAATCGGATTTAAAGAGCAAGCAGGTGGCTCTGTCGATGGCCTGCGCGCTGGGCCTGGGGAATCAAACGTTGTCCATCAATCTGCTGCCGATGACGCTGGTCAATGTTCCCGGTGCCGTCGATTTTTTACTTACGGCAATAGAGGCGAACGGTTTTGTGCCGGAGCAAATTGTGGTCGAGTTCACCGAGAGCGAGGCGATCTCGCGCTTTGAGGAGTTCACCAGCGCGGTCAGACAGCTCAAAAGCGCCGGCATTAGCGTGGCTATCGATCACTTTGGGGCCGGATTCGCCGGTCTGCAACTGCTGGCCCAGTTCCAGCCGGACAGAATTAAGATTAATCGTGATTTGATTGCCAACGTGCACAAAAGCGGCCCGCGTCAGGCTATCATTCAGGCGATCATCAAATGCTGCGCGTCCCTGGAAATTCTGTTCTGCGCAGTCGGCGTAGAGCTGGCCGAAGAGTGGATGTGGCTGGAATCTGCCGGGATTTCTCAGTTCCAGGGAAACCTGTTCGCCAGCCCGCGTCTGGGGGGCATTCCAGCGATTGCCTGGCCAGAGAAAAAGTACGATTTATAGAAATCCTGTACGTAACTCTTAAGAGTTACCTGTACGTTTGGCTAAATTTATACAACAATACATTAATGAGTGAGGGGTTCTCTGGGCATTCACTTGCCTCCGAACCCGGAGTTAGTTATACAAATATATTGTACAATCTGATAAGGTTGGTTTGGTTAGGTATGGAAGTATTGTGCGTGAGGGAGTTAATGGCCTATTACAGTATCGGCGAAGTGGCCGAACGATGCGGTATCAACCCCGTTACGCTGCGTGCCTGGCAGCGCCGTTATGGATTGTTGAAGCCGCAGCGCAGCGAAGGGGGTCATCGTCAGTTTGACGATGAAGATATCCTGCGTATCGAAGAGATCAAACGCCTGATGAAAACGGGTGTTTCGGTCGGCAAAGTAAAAGCGCTTCTTGAAAATACAGAAGTGATGACTCAGGGGAACTGGGCATCGTTTCAGGAAGAGATGTTAACCGTTCTGCGCTACGCCAATCCGGCAAAGCTGCGCGCCAAAATCGGTGAGTTCCGTCGCGATCATGCGATGGATGTTCTGATTGATAACATCATCACCCCTGTACGACAGCGAATGAACCAGGACCAGAATACGGTGCGCCATATGGCGAGCCTGCTTGATGGCGTCCTGATTGAGTTTGCCGTTACAAGCCTGGTGGAATCGCGCAAAAAAGCCGGTAAAGACGCGCTGCTGATAGGGTGGGAGTGCGACGACCGTACGCATTTGTGGCTGGAAGCGGCCCGTCTGGCCTACAAGGGCTGGCATATCGACGTGCTGGCCGAGCCGATTGATTCTCCGCGTCCGGAACTCTTCCCGGGGCAAAAAATTTTCGTCTGGACCGGTAAAGAGCCAACGCCTCGCCAGCAGCAACAGCTCGACCACTGGCGTGAACAGGGCTTTGCCGTCGCGTTCCATCACTGAAGTTAAGGGGTCCGACGGTAAACCACCAGCGCGGATTTTTTGCTTTCTGGCGATACGACAGGGGTATCCGCGAAGATGCATGGCATCAGTACCTCTGTCATATCGTCGGTTTACTCCATCGTCAGGTTGTCTGAAATATTCATGCTGGCCACGGATTCAACTTTCCACTCGCCATCTTCCTTGACCATGCAGTCAATCACGGTGTGATCCCGCTTTTTGCCGAATG
The DNA here is from genome assembly GCF_029838645.1 of Enterobacter sp. GD03975. NCBI lineage: Bacteria > Pseudomonadati > Pseudomonadota > Gammaproteobacteria > Enterobacterales > Enterobacteriaceae > Enterobacter > Enterobacter sp. GD03975. Next base: position 182,453 of record NZ_JAOBZC010000003.1, on the reverse strand, counting down.
AAATGTAGACCTGCATGCAGGCGGCATCGTAATCCAGCGCCCGCGCACTGACTACGCCCCAGTCATCTTCATATCCCTGAGCTTTAATGAACATATCGACGTCAGGCACGTCGTATTCATCTGGATCAAGCTTATCCATCGCTTTGAGTTTGCTGATGGTTTCGCGGGTGACATAGGGTCTTAGCGCGTCATAGTTTTTCTGAGGCTCTTTCCCGCTAATAATTTGCGAGATGTACCACTTATTAAACTGAAGGGCAGCGGATGCTTCAGGAGGTAACGTCTGTGCACCTGATACGAGAGTGGGCAGAAGCAGGCCCGCCAGAATTATTTTTTTCATATCAGTCATGTCTGTAAATTGCATACGCTGGCTTTACTTCCCGGTATTCTTTTCCCGGATACATTGTTCTCTGAACAAAATCAGAGTACCAGACGCCGTTCCCGCCATAGATGCATGCGTGGCCATAGGGATGGTGGGCTGTGGGCTGGATCACCGCCACATCACCCTCAACAGGCTCACCGTAAACCTGGTGGAAGCCCGCCAGAATTAAATTGCTTTTCATATCCTTAGCATAATGCGTGTTCTGTAGATTAGCACCGCCGGCGCGAATGGCTTTTGAAACGAATTCTGCGCATCTTTTCTGGCTATGCTGGCCAGCATGCTGACGAGCATATCCTGCGGCTTTATGGGCGCTCGACATAATGTAATCCCTTACTGATTAATAGGTTAATAAGGGAAACATTACGCCGAAAAGTGACGAGTTTATGTAATTAATCGTGATCGGAGTTTAACCACTATCAGTTTGATAAATAATGATTAATTTATCCATTAAACATCTTTATGCCCGGTACGTACGAACATTTTTTATTCCCGCTATTGTCTTTCGCTATGATGAATTAAGCGGCTGATTTTTTAATAATCGACTGCATTCATGAAAATAAAAAATCTATCTCAAAAATAGGTATTTTCAATGCAATTTTTATCATTGCCCCACGCTTTACCGTCTTTCCTCTGAAATGCATTATTTATCAATGTATTGAACAAATATCACCATCCCATCCGCATCCCGTCACAGGGTCTATGCTTAAAGAAAGTAGCCAAAAAGGGCGGTTTAGCCCAAAGCCCCTGCTGTCAGGGGGTTGAAGTGATAATCGTTATCACTAACATGGTGTTATGCCCTGGTGGCTTATCAGATGAGGTGGACCTATGGAATTGCATTCAGAAACCTTCAATCCGGCCGATTTTGCCTGGCGTGGCTTAACGCTTACGCCCGCGGCGGCGGCGCACATTCATGAGCTGGTGGCTAAAAATCCCGACATCCTCGGCGTACGTTTAGGCGTTAAGCAGACGGGCTGCGCGGGCTTTGGCTACGTGCTGGACACCGTTACCGAACCTGAAAAGGATGACCTGGTCTTTGAAACCGACGGCGCTAAGCTCTACGTCGCGCTACAGGCTATGCCGTTTATCGATGGAACCGAAGTCGACTACGTTCGTGAAGGTTTAAACCAGTTATTCAAATTTCATAACCCGAAAGCCCAGAACGAATGTGGCTGCGGCGAAAGCTTTGGGGTATAGGCGGCACTATGTCTCGTAATACTGAAGCAACGAGTGATGTAAACACCTGGAGCGGCGGAAACCTCAACTACAAAGAGGGGTTCTTCACGCAGCTGCAAACCGATGAGCTGGCGAAAGGCATCAGTGAAGATGTCGTGCGCGCCATTTCGGCCAAACGTAACGAGCCTGAATGGATGCTGGCGTTTCGCCTGAGCGCGTTTCGTGCGTGGCAGGAGATGGAAGAGCCCCACTGGCTGAAAGCGCACTACGATAAGCTGAACTATCAGGATTACAGCTACTACTCCGCGCCGTCCTGCGGCAGCTGTGATGACACCTGTGCCTCGCAGCCCGGCGCGGTACAGCAAACCGGTGCAGAGAACAGCTTCCTGAGCAAAGAGGTGGAAGAGGCGTTCAATCAGCTCGGCGTGCCCGTGCGCGAGGGTAAAGAGGTGGCGGTAGACGCCATTTTTGACTCCGTCTCGGTGGCGACCACCTACCGTGAAAAGCTGGCGGAGCAGGGAATTATTTTCTGCTCCTTTGGTGAAGCCATTCACGATCACCCTGAGCTGGTGAAAAAATACATCGGCACCGTGGTACCCAGTAACGATAACTTTTTTGCGGCACTGAATGCGGCGGTGGCGTCAGACGGCACCTTTATCTACGTGCCGAAAGGCGTACGCTGCCCGATGGAGCTCTCGACCTATTTCCGCATCAACGCAGAAAAAACCGGGCAGTTTGAACGCACCATTCTGGTGGCGGATGAGGGCAGCTACGTCAGCTATATCGAAGGCTGTTCCGCGCCGGTGCGCGACAGCTACCAGCTGCACGCGGCGGTGGTTGAGGTGATCATCCACAAAGACGCGGAAGTGAAATACTCCACGGTGCAGAACTGGTTCCCGGGCGACGGCAATACCGGCGGTATTCTGAACTTCGTCACCAAGCGCGCGCTGTGCGAAGGCGAAAACAGCAAAATGTCCTGGACGCAGTCAGAAACCGGCTCCGCCATTACCTGGAAATACCCGAGCTGCATCCTGCGCGGGGATAACTCCATCGGGGAATTTTACTCCGTGGCGCTGACCAGCGGTCATCAGCAGGCCGATACCGGCACCAAGATGATCCACATCGGTAAAAACACCAAATCGACCATCATCTCGAAAGGGATCTCCGCCGGACACAGCCAGAACAGCTATCGCGGGCTGGTGAAAATCATGCCGACGGCCACCAACGCGCGTAACTTCACCCAGTGCGATTCCATGCTGATTGGCGCCGACTGCGGGGCACATACCTTCCCGTACGTCGAGTGCCGCAATAACAGCGCCCAGCTGGAGCACGAGGCGACCACGTCACGCATCGGTGAAGATCAGCTTTTCTACTGCCTGCAACGCGGGATCAGTGAAGAAGATGCGATTTCAATGATTGTTAACGGCTTCTGTAAGGACGTGTTCTCCGAACTGCCGCTGGAATTTGCCGTTGAAGCCCAGAAACTCCTCGCCATTAGTCTTGAACACAGCGTCGGTTAAGGAAAGCACATGTTAAGCATTAAAGATTTACAGGTCAGCGTGGAAGAGAAAGCGATCCTGCGTGGCCTCAATTTTGACGTCAAGCCGGGTGAAGTTCACGCCATCATGGGGCCAAACGGCTCCGGGAAAAGTACGCTTTCAGCGACGCTGGCAGGACGCGAGGACTATGAAGTCATAAGCGGCTCCGTTGAGTTTAACGGCAAAGATCTGCTGGAGATGTCGCCGGAAGAGCGTGCCGGTGAGGGCATCTTTATGGCCTTCCAGTATCCGGTGGAAATTCCGGGCGTCAGCAACCAGTTCTTCCTGCAAACCGCGCTGAACGCGGTGCGCAAGTATCGCGGACTTGAGGCGCTGGATCGCTTTGACTTCCAGGATTTGATGGAAGAGAAAATCAAGCTGCTGAAAATGCCGGAAGATCTGCTCACCCGCTCGGTAAACGTGGGTTTCTCCGGCGGTGAGAAAAAACGTAACGATATTCTGCAAATGGCGGTGCTTGAGCCTGAGCTGTGCATTCTCGACGAGACCGACTCCGGTCTGGATATCGACGCCCTGAAGATCGTCGCTGACGGGGTGAACTCCCTGCGTGACGGGAACCGCTCATTTATTATCGTGACGCACTACCAGCGAATTCTGGACTACATCAAACCGGACTATGTCCACGTGCTTTACCAGGGACGCATTGTGAAATCCGGTGATTTTACCCTGGTTAAACAACTGGAGGAGCAGGGTTATGGCTGGCTTACCGAACAGCAGTAATGCACTCCAGCAGTGGCACCGGCTGTTTGAAGCGCAGGGTGATTCGCGTTCAGAACAGGCTCAGCACCATCTCCAGCAGCTGCTGCGTCTCGGTTTACCGACGCGTAAGCATGAGAACTGGAAGTATACCCCGCTGGACGGTCTGCTTAACGGCGAGTTTGTCACGCGCCTGGCCCAGGTTAGCCCTGGCCAGCGCGATGCGCTGGCGCTGAGTGTGGATGCCGTGCGTCTGGTGTTTGTTGACGGGCAGTTCCGGGAGGAACTCAGCGACAGCGTGGAGGAGAGCGGGTTCGATATCGCCATTAACGACGAGCGCCAGTCGTTGAGCGCTCCGGTCCAGCCTGAAGTCTTTCTGCACCTCACGGAGAGCCTGTCGCAGTCTGTCACCCATATTCGTGTTAAGCGTAACCAGCGCCCGGCGAAACCGCTGCTGCTGATGCATATCACGCAGGGCGTTGAGGGCGACGAGATCAACACCGCCCACTATCGCCACCATCTCGAGCTGGCAGAAGGGGCGGAAGCGACGATGATTGAGCATTACGTTAGTCTGAACGACACCCGTCATTTTACCGGCTCGCGTCTGACGATGAACGTGGCGGCCAACGCCCAGCTGCACCATATCAAGCTGGCGTTTGAGAATCCGCTCAGTCACCACTTCGCCCACAACGATATTCTGCTGGGCCAGGATGCCGCGGCGTACAGCCACAGCTTCCTGCTTGGCGGCGCGGTGTTACGCCACAACACCAGTACCCAGCTGAACGGTGAGAACACCACGCTGCGCATGAACAGTCTGGCGATGCCGGTGAAGGCAGAAGTGTGCGACACGCGCACCTGGCTTGAGCACAACAAAGGCTACTGCAACAGCCGTCAGCTGCATAAAACTATCGTCAGCGACAAAGGTCGTGCGGTGTTTAACGGCCAGATCAAGGTGGCGCAGCACGCCATCAAAACTGACGGGCAGATGACCAACAACAACCTTCTGCTGGGACGTCTGGCAGAGGTGGACACCAAGCCGCAGCTGGAAATCTACGCGGACGACGTGAAGTGCAGCCACGGCGCGACGGTCGGGCGTATTGACGACGAGCAGATGTTCTACCTGCGCTCGCGCGGGATAGACCAGCAGGCCGCGCAGAAGATGATTATTTACGCCTTTGCGGCTGAGCTGACGGAAGCGCTGCCCGACGGCGGACTTAAACAGCAGGTGCTGGCCCGTATCGGTCAGCGGCTGCCTGGAGGCGAAGCATGACATTTCCCGTAGAGAAAGTCCGGGCCGATTTTCCAGTACTGACCCGTGAAGTGAACGGTCTGCCGCTGGCCTATCTCGACAGCGCGGCCAGCGCGCAAAAACCGAATCAGGTGGTGGATGCGGAAGCTGAATTTTACCGCCACGGCTACGCGGCGGTACATCGCGGGATCCACACCTTGAGCGCCGAGGCGACCCAGCGCATGGAAAACGTGCGTACCCAGGTCGCGGGCTTCCTCAACGCGCGTTTGCCGGAAGAGCTGGTGTTCGTGCGTGGAACCACCGAAGGGATCAACCTGGTGGCCAACAGCTGGGGCAATGCACAGGTGCACGCGGGGGATAACATCATCATCACCCAGATGGAGCACCATGCCAACATCGTGCCCTGGCAGATGCTCTGTGAGCGCGCAGGGGCCCAGCTGCGGGTTGTTCCCCTGAATGAAGACGGCACGCTCCAGCTTGAACAGCTGGACGCCCTGCTGGACGACAGGACGCGGCTGGTGGCCGTTACCCACGTTTCAAACGTGCTGGGGACGGAAAATCCGGTGGCGCTGATTATCGACAAAGCCCATCAGGCCGGTGCAAAAGTGCTGATTGATGGCGCCCAGGCAGTCATGCACCATGCGGTTGACGTTCAGGCCCTGGACTGCGATTTTTACGTTTTCTCCGGGCACAAGCTTTATGGCCCGACGGGCATCGGCGTGCTGTATGTGAAGGAGGATATTCTTCAGGCCATGCCGCCGTGGGAAGGGGGCGGCTCGATGATCGCCACCGTCAGCCTGACGGAAGGAACCACGTACGCCCGGGCCCCGTGGCGCTTCGAGGCGGGTACGCCAAACACCGGCGGGATCATCGGGCTGGGCGCCGCCATTAGCTACGTCTCTGAAACGGGGCTGGCGGCGATTCAGGCGTACGAACAGCTGCTGATGCAGTACGCCTTGCAGGAGCTTGCCAGCGTCCCGGAACTGACCTTATACGGCCCTGCTGACCGTCTGGGTGTGATAGCCTTTAACCTCGGCAAGCATCACGCCTATGATGTGGGCAGTTTCCTGGATAATTACGGCGTCGCCGTACGTACCGGGCATCACTGCGCGATGCCGCTGATGGCGTATTATCAGGTACCGGCCATGTGCCGCGCATCGCTGGTGATGTACAACACAACGGAAGAGGTCGACAGACTGGTGGCGGGACTAAAACGTATTCACCAGCTGCTTGGCTAACGGAGAGGCGAGAGATGGCAGATTTGCCGGACAGAGATAAACTGCTGCGCAACTTTGGACGTTGCGCAAACTGGGAAGAGAAATACCTTTATATTATCGAGCTGGGGCAGCGCCTGCCGCCGCTCAGCGAAGAGGCGCATAACCCGAACAACATCATTCAGGGCTGCCAGAGCCAGGTCTGGATCCTGATGCAGCAGACGGATGATGGCGTAATCGAATTGCAGGGCGACAGCGATGCCGCCATTGTGAAGGGGCTTATTGCCGTCGTATTTATTCTCTATCACCGGATGTCGGCGCAGGATATTGTCGCCTTTGACGTCCGTCCGTGGTTTGAAAAAATGGCCTTAACCCAACACCTCACCCCGTCCCGATCCCAGGGGCTGGAAGCGATGATCCGCGCCATTCGCGCCAAAGCCGCAATCCTTAGCTAAACTAACTGAACAGCATTCATTCTGTTTCGCGGGGTGGTTTCCACCTCGCTGGTTTTTCAGCTTTCTGACGTTCAGTCAGTGAATAAGGAATCTCAGCATGAAGCGCGCGTCTCTAATAACTCTATTACTCCTTGGTTCGCTCAGTGCTGTTAATTCAGCCAGGGCGGTTGATTACCCTTTACCGCCCGCAGGCAGCCGCCTGATTGGGCAAAACCAGACATACACCATTCAGGAAGGCGACAATAAGCTCCAGGCTATCGCTCGTCGGTTTAATACCGCAGCACAGCTTATTCTTGAAACCAATAATACCATTGCACCGGTGAACCCTGCGCCAGGAACGGTCATTACCATTCCTTCCCAGATGCTGCTGCCGGACACCGATCGTGAAGGCATTGTGGTGAATCTGGCGGAGCTGCGTCTTTACTTCTATCCGCCAGGTGAAAATATCGTTCAGGTCTATCCGCTGGGTATCGGTCAGCTTGGGCTGGAAACGCCGGTCAGCACCACCCGTGTGAGCCAGAAGATTCCTAATCCCACCTGGACCCCGCCAGCGGGCATCAGAGCGCGCTCACTGGCCCAGGGCATAAAACTGCCGGCTGTGGTACCCGCCGGGCCTAATAACCCGCTGGGGCGCTATGCGCTGCGTCTGGGCATCGGCAATGGGGAATATCTTATCCACGGAACCAGCGCACCGGACAGCGTGGGGCTGCGGGTCAGCTCGGGCTGTATGCGGATGAACGCGCCGGATATCAAAGCGTTGTTTGAAAAAGCGCGCGTCGGCACGCGGGTTCAGATTATCAATGAGCCGGTGAAGTTCTCTGTGGAGCCGGACGGCAAACGCTATATCGAGGTACACAGGCCGCTGGCGCAGGCTGAGGGCGAAAACCCACAGACGGTGCCATTTGCGCACTCTGCGGCGTTTACCGCCTTTGCAGCGGAATCAGGCAGCGATAAAACGCTCATTGATAAAGCGCTGGCGCGCAGGGCGGGGATCCCGGTTGCCGTTTCAGCAGGCAACGGTTCGGCAGCCAGCAGTTCTGTCCTGTCTGTTCAAAACAGTCGTGTCTCAGCGGCGGTGGCGGAAGGCGAGGGAGAGAAGGTGATTCAGTAAGGGTTTGACGCCGGCAAAAAAAATGGCGCACAATGTGCGCCATTTTATTAACAGGTACTATTACTTACGGTATTTAGTAGCCTGGTTGTCCAGACGCTGGTTAGCGCGAGCTGCGTCGTCTTTAGCAGCCTGAACGTCGGAACGCATTGCGTTCACGTCGTTGCTCAGCTGGTCAACTTTAGCGTTCAGAGTCTGAACGTCAGAAGACAGCTGATCGATTTTAGCGTTGCTGGAGCAACCTGCCAGCAGAGTAGAACCCAGGATTACCGCGCCCAGTACCAGTTTAGTACGATTCATTATTAATACCCTCTAGATTGAGTTAATCTCCATGTAGCGTTACAAGTATTACACAAAGTTTTTTGGGTTGAGAATATTTTTTTGATGGGATTACGCCTATTTTTGATCGTTCGCTCAAAGAAGCAACGAAATCGGCAATTTTGACGAAAAAGCTATGTTAAAAAAGGCATTTTTCATCGGATTCATCTTAGATAAATCGCGATTAAATAGAAAAACCCGATTTGCTTTTTGAATAGTTCTGGTTAAAGGCGGGAATAAAAAAAGCGCCCCGAAGGACGCTTTTTAACAAAAATATAATTTGTTCGGGAATTATTACAGCACGTGAACAGATGCGGTGTTGGTTGTGCCGCTTGGTACCAGCGCGCCAGAAACCATAACCACAACGTCGCCTTTCTGTGCCAGACCACAATCAACCAGTTCCAGCGCCACTTCTTTACCCAGACGATAGAAATCATCGGTAGACGCAATCTCTTTGACCAGGTGTGGGATCACGCCTTTGCTCAGCACCAGCTGACGCGCGGTGGTTTCGTTCGTGGTCAGGGCCAGGATGGTTGCATCCGGGAAGTATTTACGCACGGCACGCGCAGATTTACCGCCCTGGGTTGCCACAACAATCAGCGGGGCTTCCAGTTTTTCAGCGGTTTCTACCGCACCACGGCACACGGCTTCGGTGATGCGCAGTTTACGGCTGTCGTTGTTGTAATCCAGACGGCTTTTCATCACGCGGTCGGTACGTTCGCAGATGGTCGCCATGATGCTGACCGCTTCCAGAGGGTATTTCCCTTTCGCAGATTCGCCAGACAGCATAACGGCATCGGTACCGTCGAGGATGGCGTTCGCCACGTCGCCCGCTTCCGCGCGGGTAGGACGTGGGTTTTTGATCATGGAGTCCAGCATCTGCGTTGCGGTGATAACCACTTTACGCGCGCGAACGCATTTCTCGATCATCATCTTCTGCGCGAAGATCACTTCTTCAACCGGGATTTCAACGCCCAGGTCGCCACGCGCAACCATGATGCCGTCAGACACTTCGAGGATTTCGTCGAAGTTGTTCAGGCCTTCCTGGTTTTCGATTTTGGAGATGATCTGAATGTTCTCGCCGCCGTGCGCTTTCAGGTGCTCACGGATCTCAACCACGTCAGAACGTTTACGGATAAAGGACGCAGCAACGAAGTCAACGCCTTGTTCGCAACCGAAGATCAGGTCTTGTTTGTCTTTTTCAGCCAGCGCTGGCAGAGCAATGGACACACCCGGCAGGTTAACGCCTTTGTTTTCGCCCAGGTCGCCGTTGTTCAGAACTTTACAGATAACTTTGTTACCTTCGATCGCGGTTACTTCCATGCCGATCAGGCCGTCATCCACCAGCACGGTGTTGCCAACGGACAGATCGCTGGTGAAACCTTCGTAGGTCACGGCAACAATTTCGTTGTTACCCACAACGGATTTGTCGGTGGTGAAGGTGAAGGTCTGGCCCGCTTTCAGAGAAACGTCGTTACCGCCTTCCAGTTTGATGGTACGGATTTCAGGACCTTTGGTGTCGAGCAGGATCGCGGCTTTTTTACCGGTTTTGCTCATCACGTTGCGCAAGTTCTGGATACGCTGACCGTGTTCAGCATAGTCACCGTGGGAGAAGTTCAGACGCATCACGTTCATGCCGGCATCCAGCATTTTGCTCAGCATCTCTTCGGATTCGGTTTTCGGGCCGATAGTACAAACAATTTTCGTCTTTTTCATGACAGTCTTAGTCTTTAAGTTGGGAAGGATATGGAAATCTCGCTCCGGGGGCGCACCGCCGCGGAGTCAAACCTGTGTTGCGAAAGAGTATATGACACGCACTAAGAATAGGTGACATCAAATGAGCGTGCAGAAGAAAGTGTTCCTGAGTGCCAGCCCAACGGAGGAGAGGAGAAGTTGTACGTTGTTTTTTGTATTCCAAGCGCTGAAACCATTCACCAGGGATTTGGCGCGCATTATACGCTGATTTGCAGCAAAAAGGAAAATGGAAACAGTGTTTCAAAAACAATCTGTGCAGATTCACATAAGTTTGTTATCAATGCGTTAAGGCCTAATGTCATCTTATGACGGCAGGCGCAACGCCCGCCGTTTTTTGCTCATTTTTCCAGCGCCTGCTGAAGGTCGGCGATCAGATCGCTCGCATCTTCAATGCCCACCGACAGGCGGATCAGCTGCGGCACAATGCCGTTGGCAAGGCGCTGCGTCAGCGGGATCGAGGCGTGGGTCATGCTGTAGGGCTGGCTCACCAGACTCTCCACGCCGCCCAGGCTCTCGGCCAGGGTAAAAAGCGTAAGGTGGCGGATAACGTCAGTCGCGCGTTGCGCATCGCCTTTTAAGACGACGGAGATCATGCCGCCCGGCAGCGCCATCTGGCGACGGGCAAGCGCATGCTGCGGATGCGACGCCAGCCCGGGATAGTACACGCTTTCAACCTGCGGATGCGCCTCCAGCCATTGCGCAATCGCCAGCGCGTTGGCGCTGTGCTTTTCTACGCGCAGTGAGAGGGTGCGAATACCCCGCAGGGTCAGAAAGCTGCTGAACGGATCCAGAACGCCTCCAACTGCGTTTTGCAGATAGCCCAGGCGATCCGCCAGGTCCTTGTTTGCCCCGACAACAGCCAGCCCGGCAACCACGTCTGAATGACCGTTGAGATATTTGGTGGCGGAGTGCACCACGATGTCAAACCCTGCCTCCAGCGGCCGGTGAATGACCGGAGAGGCGAAGGTATTGTCCGCCACGCTGATCGCATTATGACGCCGGGCAATTTCCGCGATGGCCGCCAGATCGGCCAGCTTCAGCAGCGGATTTGTCGGCGTCTCCACCCAGATCATGCGGGTGTCCGGGCGAATGGCGGCCTCAAGACCGGCTACATCGTCCGGCTTAACCCAGCTCACCTGTAGCCCGGTGCTGCGCTTACGCACGTTTTCGATCAGGCGATACGTACCGCCGTACACGTCGTCAATGGCGACGATATGGCTGTCTTTATCCAGCAATTCGAGCACGGTGGAAATGGCCGCCAGCCCTGATGCGAAGGCGTACCCGCGCATGCCGCCCTCCAGCTCGGCTATCGCGGTCTCCAGCGCGTGGCGGGTGGGGTTGCCGCTTCGGGAATATTCATAGCCGGTATGCTCACCCGGAGACGGTTGCGCAAACGTCGAGGTGGCGTAAATCGGCGGCATGACGGCGCCGTGCGGGTCGTTAAACTCGCCGCTGTGAACGCTGAGGGTTGCCAGGTTTTTCATCTTTTGCTCCTTTTATTTCTCCAGGCGGTTACGCCAGGCGGTGAGAACGTCGCTGCGGGTGATCAGACCCAGAAAACGGTCGTTGTCATAGATAATGGCTACCAGGCCACGGTCAAAGATGGCGTGCAGGGCGCTCTCCGGGGCCTGCCTGTCCAGGTATTCCACCTGACGCGTCATGGCCGCCGTCACGGGGAGTGAGAAGCGATCGGCATCCCCCCCGATGTGTCGCAGCAGGTCCCATTCGTCGATGATGCCGACGACCTTATCGTTATCGAGCACCGGCAGCTGGGAGATGTCGTACAGCCGCATGCGGGCCAGCACGGTGGAAAGCGTGTCGTCCGGGGCGGCAGTCACCGTAGCGCCTTCATCGTGGCGCAGGGCAATGTAGTCGGAGAGATCCCCTGCCTGTGGACGCGCGATCAGCCCCTGCTGGCGCATCCAGTCGTCGTTGAACATCTTCGAGAGGTATTTATTGCCGCTGTCGCAGGCGAAGGTGACCACGCGTTTTGGCGTGGTCTGCGCCTGACAATATTTCAGCGCCGCCGCCAGCAGCGTGCCGCTGGAGGAGCCCGCCAGGATCCCTTCCGTTTTAAGCAGCTCGCGGGCGGTGGTGAAGGCTTCGCGATCGGTAATGCGCCAGGCGCGTTTAACCCCTTCGATGTGAGCCAGAGGAGGAATAAAGTCTTCGCCAATCCCCTCAACCAGCCACGATCCGGCATCGTGATAGCGTCCGGTCTCAACCTGATCCGCCAGCACTGACCCGGCCGGATCGGCAAGCACGAATTCCGTCTGCGGTGAGTGCTCGGCGAACCACGCCTGTAATCCGCCCAGCGTACCGCCGGATCCGACGCCGACGACGATGGCATCGATCTGGCCGTCAAGCTGCTCAAACAGTTCCGGCGCGGTGGTCGTGCGGTGCGCCAGCGGGTTAGCCTCATTGTTGAACTGGTCGATGTAAAACGCGCCGGGCAGTTTGTTCGCCAGCCGCCGGGCGTAATCCTGGTAATAGGCCGGATGCCCCTTATTGACATCGGAACGGGTCAACACCACCTGCGCACCCAGCGCCCGGAGGTGGAAAATCTTTTCGCGGCTCATTTTGTCCGGCACCACCAGAATCAGCGAATAGCCTTTCTGCGCGGCGATCAGCGCCAGCCCCAGCCCAGTGTTCCCCGCCGTGGCTTCGATAATGGTCCCGCCGGGCCGCAGTTGCCCCGAGCGTTCGGCTTCGTTAATCATCGACAGCGCGACGCGGTCTTTGATCGAACCGCCGGGATTTTGATTTTCCAGCTTCAGAAACAGCGAGCAGGGACCGGTATCCAGTTTGTGCAGCTGGATCAGCGGCGTGCGGCCAATCAGTTCGGTGACGGAGTGGTAAAGCATCATGGTCATGTCCTGTAAAAGGGGAATGACCGGATAATAGGATCCTGAAATTTTCTCAATAAAGAACGTTTCACTGGGTATTAGAACGGAAAGGAATATTCGTCGTGTTTTCAGATGGAAAGACAGCGAGACGTAAAGTTGTCCGGAAGTGAGGATGTCTATATGCGCGCAAAATGCTGAAAAAACAACCCATTCAGGCGGGTGAGAAGGCGCTGATATGCAGCTGTCGGATATGTATTGCTGATATTCATCTAAGCGCTTTTCTGCCGCCAGGTCGCGACTTATTTCATCGCGTTATAAGACATTCCTTTTTGGTCATTTAAAAGCTGATAACGGCTGTTTACTATCTTTTGGACATCCATACTGCTAAACCGCTATATGCGGCACGGATAACGAATAAGAATGATTGTACTCAGCAATATTTCGAAAGTTTTTGACAATGGAAAGGTGGCGCTGACAGCCGTTGATAACGTTAATTTGACGATCGAGCAGGGACAGATTTACGGGATTATCGGTTACAGCGGAGCCGGGAAAAGCACCCTGATCCGTCTGCTGAACGGCCTGGAAAAGCCCAGCGCCGGACGCGTCACCATTAACGGACAGGATATCTCCGCCGCAAAAGGAGAAGCGCTGCGTCAGGCACGCCTGAAAATCAGCATGGTGTTCCAGCACTTCAATCTGCTCTGGTCGCGCACGGTGAAGGAAAACATCGCCTTTTCAATGCAAATTGCCGGTGTACCGAAAGCGAAAATTGAGGCACGCGTCGCCGAGCTGGTGGATCTGGTCGGCCTGAGGGGGCGCGAGAATGCTTTTCCGTCGCAGCTGAGCGGCGGGCAAAAACAGCGTGTGGGCATCGCCCGCGCGCTGGCCAATCATCCCGACGTGCTGCTGTGTGACGAAGCCACCTCCGCGCTGGATCCGCAAACGACCGATCAGATCCTCGATCTGCTCCTGGACATTAACCGTCGCTTTAACCTGACCATCGTGCTGATCACGCACGAAATGCACGTGGTGCGCAAAATCTGCGACCGCGTGGCGGTAATGGAGAACGGGAAAGTGGTGGAGGAGGGGGACGTGCTGAGCGTCTTTACGCATCCGCAGCAGCCGATCACCCAGCAGTTTGTCCGACAGGTGAGCCAGTACGCCGAAGATGAAACCTTCAATACGGAACTGGCAACCGGGCTGGAGGGCACGGTCATCAAACTCACCTTTACCGGGCACAGCACGCACAGGCCGATCGTCGGGGAACTGACCCTGCGCTACGGCCTGCCGTTTAATATCCTGCACGGCAAAATGACGCAAACCGCCCACGGTGTTTTCGGGCAGCTCTGGGTACAGGTGGTGGCATCGGATGAACAACTGAACAATATCCTCGCCGATCTGAAGCAAAGCGATATTGAAGGCGAGGTTATTAAGCATGGCTGAAGAACTTTTTCCGCACCTGAAGTGGGATCAGCTGTGGGCTGCAACTCAGGAGACGCTCTACATGACCGCGCTTTCGGGCGTGGCGACGTTTGTTCTGGGAATCGGGCTTGGTCTGGCGCTGTTTTTAACCGCCCGCGGCGGGTTATTTCAAAACCGCACGGTCTACAGCGTGATGTCAATTGTGGTGAACGTGTTCCGCTCCATTCCGTTCATCATTCTCATCGTGCTGCTGATCCCGTTCACCAAGACCGTCGTCGGGACCATTCTTGGCGCTAACGCCGCGCTCCCCGCGCTGATTGTAGGCGCCGCACCGTTTTACGCCCGTCTGGTCGAGATCGCCCTGCGTGAAGTGGACAAAGGGGTTATCGAAGCCACGCGTTCGATGGGCGCACGGCTGAGCACGTTAGTGTTTCGGGTTTTACTGCCGGAATCCTCACCCGCACTGGTTTCAGGCATGACGGTAACGCTGATTGCGCTGGTGAGCTACAGCGCAATGGCGGGGGTGATAGGCGCCGGCGGTTTGGGAAATCTGGCTTATCTGGAAGGATTCCAGCGCAACCATGGTGACGTCACGCTGGTGGCAACGGTGACCATTCTGATCATCGTGTTCATTATCCAGTTCTGCGGCGATGTCATTACTTCACTGTTAGATAAACGCTAATAAATAAACACAGGAACCACATCATGAAAAAGACACTGACACTGATCGCCGCAGCCACCCTGAGCGCCCTGAGCTTTGCCGCCTGGGCGGATACGCTGACCGTGGGGGCGTCCAACACGCCGCACGCGGAAATTCTGGAGCAGGCTAAGCCGATTCTGGCAAAGCAGGGTATCGATCTGGAGATTAAGCCGTTCCAGGACTACATTCTGCCCAACACCGCGCTGGCGGGGCGTGACATCGACGCCAACTACTTCCAGCACATCCCTTATCTGAACAGCGTGCTGAAAGATCACGCGGGCGATAAGGATTATGATTTTGTCAGTGCGGGCGCTATCCACATTGAGCCGATCGGTATCTATTCGAAAAAATACAAATCCCTGAAGGATCTGCCGGAAGGCGGCAAAATCATCATGCGTGATGCGGTTTCCGAGGAAGGACGTATTCTCTCCATCTTCGAAAAGGAGGGGGTGATCAAGCTGAAGCCTGGCATCGATAAAGTGACCGCGCGCATCAGCGATATCGTGGAAAACCCGAAAAAGCTGGAATTTACCCCGAATGTGGAAGCGTCCCTGCTGCCGCAGATGTACAACAACGACGAAGGTGCCGCGGTGGTGATTAACGCTAACTACGCCATCGACGCGGGCCTGGATCCGGTGCACGATCCGATTGCGGTTGAAAGCGGTGAGAATAACCCGTACGCCAACATCATTACCGTCCATCGCGGTGACGAGAAGAAGAAAGATATCGTCGCGCTGGTGAACGTGCTGCATTCTAAAGAGATTCAGGACTGGATCCGTACCAAATACAAAGGTGCGGTCATCCCGGTAAACAACTAATCGCCTGATTTTCCAGACGAAGCCCGGCGAGCAATACGCCGGGCTTCTTTTTTGTATCCAGCCGACGAATGCTTTAAGCTGACGGTTTAAGGCATCGGAGTGATGGCAATGGGCAATGTGACCAAAGACGAAGCGCTGTACCAGGAGATGTGTCGGGTGGTAGGCAAGGTCGTTCTCGAAATGCGTGATTTAGGGCAAGAGCCGAAACATATTGTCATTGCGGGCGTACTGCGTACCGCGCTGGCGAACCAGCGCGTTAAGCGCAGCGAGTTGACCACCAAAGCGATGGAAACGGTCGTTAAAGCGCTGGCCGGCTAGCGCGCCGGCGCCTTGGGAGTTTCTCAAATCCTGCATATCAACAGTCAGTATTGTTATTTCCTCTTCATGATGAAGGCGTGTTTAACTGAGTTCAGGTTAAGCGAGAGGGGTAATGACGATGAAAAAATGGATCGGCACGTTACGGCGGTTTTTTGCCACCCAACCAGCGAATGCGGAGAACAGCGCGCAACGTGTTCTTGAGTCAATACTGCCTGTCGCCAGCCTGTACGGCGTGGACGTAGCCAACATTGATCCGGAGTGGTTCTATGTTAAAACGACACGCTGAACTGCGCCGGACGCGTGAAATGTACTGGAATGAGCTGTGCCTGCCTGCTGTAAAGCGGGGATGAGCGGAAAAGTACGCAGGTAAATCCTCGGTAATTGATAGCCGTTTTGTTACCACTATCTCCTTTCTCAGATGGAGATAATAATGAAACGGACAGTACTCACCCCCACACTCTCTGCCACCGCGCTACTGCTTGCCATGCAGGCGGCGCACGCTGCGCCACAGGCGCACGTGGTTTGCGGCTATTCCCACACCCTTGGCGATGATGCCATTATGATGTACGGCATGCCCAACGAGGCCATGCTGCACGATTTTTTTGGTAACGTGCAAACGGACGCTTACTCCAGCCGCGAATCGCTGCGTACGCAAGAAAAGACGACCTGCGATAATAAAGCAGACAGCTCGGCCTACTGGGCGCCGTCGCTGAGGTTGCCGGACGGAACGGTGGTGAAACCCGCCTACCAAAAAACCTATTATCAGGCATCGAACGTTGACGCCTGGCCGCTGCACCCGTTCCCGGCGGGGCTGTCGCTGCTGGCCGGCGATCATCACGGCACCGCGCCCAATCCCCATATCACCTTTTTATGCGCCAACGGCAAGGGCTACACCAGCAAAACGGGTGAAGTCTGCGGCTTACGTAAGGCGAAGGATGCCGTGCAGTTTAATATCGGCATTCAGTTCCCCAACTGCTGGGATGGGGTACACCTGAAGCCTGCCCACGGTCTGGTTAACGCCACCTACGACACGAAAGGGCAGTGTCCGTCCGCCTTCCCGATTAAGATCCCGACGGTGAACATGAATATCGCGTACGTGCTCCCGACGATTAGCACTCTGGACACCAGCAAAGCGCAGCTTTCACTCGACCCCATCATGCACGGTAATGAGCGCGAGGAGCTGTGGGGAAGCCTCTATACAGCGCATGCTGACTTCATGAACGGCTGGACGGAAGATGCCGCGCGCTTTATGACCGACCTGTGTATGAACCGCGGGCTGGATTGCGGCACCACCGTCCCGTACGGATATTCAAAAGCGAAGGCCAACGTCTGGCTAAGCAGCCTGGAACCCACACTGTCACAGCCCGATCCTCAGGCCTTACTGGTGCAGGATAACTGGCAGAACGGCGGAAGGACGAAAAACAGCGAAACCTTGTCGCTGGTGAAGTTCAACATTCCTCCGCTGCCTGCCGGACAGGATCCTGCCCAGTTTAAGTACCGCGTACGTATCTATGGCGGGAAAGTGGAAACCAACGGCGGGGATCAAATCTTTTTCTATCCGGCGAGCAACGACTGGGATCCGGCCAGCGTGAACTGGCACGCGCGACCGTCCTGCAACTACCGATCGGATGCGGTGCTGTACCTGAACCACGCCCGCGAATACCGGATGGTGGATGTCGATAAAGCGGTACGCAAGGCGCTGGCAGAAGGGAAAACCGAAATTTCGTGGTATATCGGCGGCGATCGTCAGGGAAACCACTATCAGTTTGAGACGGCATCATCTCCGCAAAGTCTGATCCTGATGCTCACCGGGTTTAGCAAAACGCCGGAGAACTGATAGCGGGTGAAAACCTCATGCTTAAAAAAAGCACCGGGGCTTCCGGTGCTTTCTCGTCAGATCTTGCAGGCATCGCCGCAGTCGTCATCGGCGACAATCGCCTGGGCTTTTTTATCCGCGTCGTCGAGGCGTTCCGCGTTGCGCTCTTCTGCTTCATCCAGCCCGTTAAAGACTAAGTTATCGAGATCAATTTCCATGTGCCACCTGCGTTATTCAGTTTTTGATACTGGCACAGTATAAGTCAAAAAAAGCGGGCGATGCACCCCGCAGCACATATGGATAATCCCTGCCATACTCAGTGCTTTATTGCTGAGGAACGCTGATGATTACGCTGTGTAAAACCTGCGGTACCGCTTACGATGAACACCCCAAACGCTGCCCGATTTGCGACGATGAACGCCAGTATGTTCCGGTAACGGGCCAGGCGTGGACGGATTTCGACAGTCTTACGGCCACGCATACCAACAAATGGCAACAGCTGGAGCCGCAGCTGTTCAGCATCAAAACCGTCCCCTCTTTTGCCATTAACCAGCGCGCCATCCTGCTGCGCACGCCGCAGGGCAATATCCTGTGGGACTGCATCGCGAACCTTGACCCGGCCACCAGAGCGTTAATTGACGCGCTCGGCGGGATCGGCGCGATTGCGATTTCGCACCCTCATTACTACACCACCATGCAGGAGTGGGCCGCCGCGTTTAACGCGCCGATCTACCTGCACGCCAGCGATCGGCAGTGGGTAATGCGTGACAGTCCGGCGATACGCTTCTGGGAGGAGGACACTCTGGAAATTATGCCGTCGGTAACGCTGTTGCGACTGGGCGGGCATTTCGCAGGCGGCACGGCGCTGCACTGGCAGTCAGGCGACGGGGTACTGCTGGCCGGTGATATTTTGCAGGTCACGCCCGGTAAAGACGCCGTGTCGTTTATGTGGAGTTATCCGAATATGCTCCCGCTGCCTGCCCGCACCGTCGAGTCGGTGACTGGCCGACTGGCGGGGAAAAAGTACCAGCGCCTGTACGGGGCCTTTGAAGGGCAGAACATCCTGACGAACGCGGATGAGATCGTACAGCGGTCGGGCCAGAAATATATTGCTTGTCTCCGATAAGGCACGGTGGTTAAATTTTACGAGTGTGATCGCGATCATACCTAAACTAAAACAGATAAAAGAGAAATGGCTATGCAACATATCATTGAAGGTTTTCTCAGCTTTCAAAAAGAGATTTTCCCGCAACGTAAAGAGCTTTTTCGTAGTTTAGCGTCCAGTCAGAATCCCAAAGCGCTGTTCATCTCCTGCTCCGACAGCCGTCTGGTTCCGGAACTGGTTACGCAACAGGAGCCAGGACAGCTCTTTGTCATTCGAAACGCTGGCAACATTGTGCCACCGTTCGGGCCGGAGCCTGGCGGCGTCTCAGCGACCATCGAATACGCGGTGGTGGCCCTCGGCGTGACCGATATCGTAATCTGCGGTCACTCAAACTGCGGCGCGATGAAGGCGATTGCCGACAACGCGGATCTGGAGCCCATGCCGGCCGTTTCACACTGGCTGCGCTATTCTGATGCGGCGAAAGCGGTGGTGGAGAAGAAAACCTGGGATACGCCAGTCGATAAAGTGAATGCGATGGTGCAGGAGAACGTCTTTGCGCAGCTGAGCAACATCAAGACCCATCCGTCGGTGGCGGTAGGCCTGCGCAACAACGCCATCCGCCTGCACGGCTGGGTGTATGATATTGAAAGCGGCAAAATCCTTGCCCTGGATAAGAACACCAAAAGCTTTGTATCGCTGTCGGAAAACCCGGAAGTCTTCTTCGAGTAATCCGACACCGTAGGGCAGGGAAGCCCGGTTAAAACTCCATGAAAGGTAATTTCCGCCGCACGCCCGACGCAGGATTTCCCGCCGCTTTCGCCATCGCCTTACCAATTTCAGCGCACTCTGACAAACCCTGAACAAACGGATGGTCGTGCATCAGCCAGGGGATCGCCCCAAACGCGATACGTCCGCGCAGAGATGCAGGTGACAGCAACGTGTAGTCTTCCCCCACGTCCGGTATCTCATCGCCCGTTTCCTCAAGCTGTTTGCGCAGCGTCGGGAAGGGAATATCCTTATTTTTGAGCGGTTTTTGCCCGCGCGCATCAATAAAGACATCGAAGCGATAACTCTTTTCTTGCGTGGTGATGACGGTTTGATCGCTGCCGATATCCAGGTCGTAATCATCACCGAGGGCGACCACGCTGATGATCCCTGCCTCTCGGAGCGCCAGTAACCGGCGGATAGACTGCGGTGGAATAGCGGCATAGTTATCGATAAATACGCGCTCCAGCCCCGACTTAAACCGCTCTCTGTCCTGTTCGTTAAGTGAAGGGACAATCACCTGAACCACCTCATGCAGACGAAGCACGGTATAGCGCCAGGCAACGGTGCGTTTGTCGCGCTTGTTGTGCTCCACTTCTTTCAAATTCGCTTCGGCCCAGGTGAAAGGACCATGATTTTTACGATCCTCAAACCAGACCTCACGAAGGGTGTCGGCATTCAGCGTGCTGAGCGATATCGCCTGGCACCACTGCGGATCGGCCAGCTCAAGCTCTTTCACCATCAGCGCAAAAATGCGGTCAAGCAGCCCGTCCGGGCCTTTAGCGATCTCGCTTTCCGCCACAGATGCCGTTAACACCGACAGCGGTTCATAAGGAATAGGGCAGTAAAAGTCGGCTTCCGGGAGAACGCCCGTGCGGGACATCAGCGTGATTTTTAACCCCTCGCTGCCTTTATTGACAACGAACTGCTCGCCGGTAAACCGACCGTGCTGCATCACAACCGCCATCGCGGCGTCCAGCCCGCTGAGGGACGTCCCCATGATCCCCACCTCGTAGGCTCGGATCTCTGCGTCCATCAGCCCCGACCATGGGCTCGGGTACCAGGCGCGGGTGGCTTCATCTTCATCAGGCCAGACGTGACCGGTGGCGACCACGGCAAGGTCAAATCTTCTGGAGAAAGGCGCATCGTTCACTGACAGGGCCACGCCGTCTGCATCTGCTTTGATATCCGTTACTTCTGCGTTGGGATGAACTTCGACCTGAAATCCTGCCTTTTTTGCCTCGGCAACGACGGCGAGAAAACGGTCGTGGAAATATTCACCCAGCAGAATACGGGGCAAAAACTGCCGGTCGTGCAGTTTGTCTTTGTCGACGCTATAGCGGGCAAGATGGGCTGCATTTTGCTGCTTAAGCCAGTCGAGATAGGTGATAAAAATGGGCGGGATTTCAATACTGGCGATGTTCGCCAGCATCAGTCGGGAGTTATCTTCATCGCTGTAAGGCATACCGACGCCGGGCTGATCTGCTTTCTCAAACACGGTGATCGAAAGGGGCGCTGCGTTGGTAAGAAGTGAGTAGAAGGTGTAAATCCCTGTTGGGCCTGAGCCGATAATGGCAATTTTTTTCATCGAAAGCGTTCCTGCGTTTCTGAACCATAGAATAAGCGTAGCAGGAGAAAGGTTAAGTCATTCAATGAAGGGAAAAATTAAGACGTTAAGAAGAGGATTTTTGCACCATTTCAGGACTGAAATGGTGCGTCCGAGTGGACTCGAACCACCGACCCCCACCATGTCAAGGTGGTGCTCTAACCAACTGAGCTACGGACGCAGAATGGTGCGTTCAATTGGACTCGAACCAACGACCCCCACCATGTCAAGGTGGTGCTCTAACCAACTGAGCTATGAACGCATTGTGTTGTCGGTGACAACGGGGACGAATATTAGCGGCACAGCACCAAGGTGGCAAGAGGGAAAATGCATTTTTCTCTCTGATTTCACGCGATTGCTTCATTACCGCGCAAAGTGAAGAGAAAGTAGCCGCCAGCCGGCGGCTACAGGGTCATCAACGTGCAGCGCGCTGCAAAATAACCGTAGAGGGCTGACGTTGCAGGAAGCGCATGCGCAGCATCATCATAATGGCCGCAGACGTTAAGCCGATGATAAAGCCCATCCAGAACCCGGCTGGCCCCATGCGATCCACCACCAAATCCGTGAGCGCCAGAATGTAACCACTCGGCAGGCCCAGCACCCAGTAGGCAATGAAGGTGATAAAGAAGATGGAACGCGTATCTTTATACCCACGCAGCACGCCGCTGCCAATCACCTGGATGGAGTCAGAGATCTGATAAATGGCCGCCAGCAGCATCAGGTGCGAGGCCAGAGTCACTACCTCCGGATTGTCGTTATAGAGCAGGGCAATTTGCTCACGCAACAGCACGGTAAAGAGGGCGGTACAGACCGCCATGCAGACGCCGACGCCCAGCCCGGTGCGGGCAGCCGTTTGCGCATCCAGCGTAGAGCCTTGCCCCAGACGGAAGCCCACGCGAATCGTCACCGCAGCCGCCAGCGACATCGGCAGAACAAACATCAAAGAGCTGAAGTTCAGGGCGATCTGGTGGCCTGCCACATCAATAATCCCTAGCGGCGAAACCAGCAGGGCGACAACGGCAAACAGCGTCACTTCAAAGAACAGCGCCAGCGCAATGGGCAGACCCAGCTGGGTCAGGCGGGTCAACATCGACCAGTCAGGCGTGCTAAAGGCAGTGTCGTTGCGAATGTCGCGCATGGATCGCGCATGCTTAATGTAGGTGAGCATGCTTCCGAACATCACCCAGTACACCGCTGCCGTCGCAACGCCGCAGCCCACGCCACCGAGCTCCGGCATGCCAAAATGACCGTAAATGAAGATATAGTTCACGGGAATATTCACCAGCAAGCCGATAAAGCCCATCACCATGCCCGGTTTGGTTTTTGCCAGCCCTTCACACTGGTTACGTGCTACCTGAAAGAACAAATAGCCGGGGGCGCCCCAGAGCAGGGCGCGCAGATAACCGACCGCCTTATCTGCCAGCGCCGGATCGATATTATGCATGGCGCGGATAATATACCCGGCGTTCCACAGGACGATCATAATCAGGACGGAGACGCCTCCGGCCAGCCAGAAGCCCTGGCGAACCTGATGGGCCACGCGGTCACGTCGACCGGAGCCGTTAAGCTGTGCGATAACGGGCGTCAGCGCCAGCAGCAGGCCGTGACCAAACAGAATGGCCGGGAGCCAGATTGAGGTTCCGATCGCCACGGCGGCCATATCGGTGGCGCTGTAACCACCGGCCATTACCGTATCCACAAATCCCATTGCGGTTTGGGCTACCTGCGCGACGATCACCGGTATTGCCAGTGCCAATAACTGACGCGCTTCGATCATATACTTCTGCACGTGAACACCTTTGTATTGTAGTTATTTGAGAGACTAAAAAGGCCGCCGTAACTGGCAGCAAGAAGAAAAAACAGAGGGATGCCAGCTATTGTAGCGGGGTTTAACTAATTATCTAGTGAAAAAATCGCCAGAAATTGCGCATCACTGGCAACCTGTTTTTTCAACTGTTATTGTGGTGGGATTATACGGTGTCATCGCCGTTCGGAATGAACAGGAGCTGTAGCATGTTTACTGGTATTGTGCAGGGCACTGCCAAAGTGGTGTCCATTGATGAAAAACCGAATTTCCGCACTCACGTGGTCGAGCTGCCTGAATATATGCTCGACGGCATTGAAACCGGGGCGTCGATAGCGCATAACGGCTGCTGCCTGACGGTGACCGAAATTAACGGTAACCAGATCGCTTTTGATTTAATGAAAGAGACGCTGCGCATCACTAACCTGGGCGAGCTGGAAGTGGGGGATACCGTCAACGTTGAGCGGGCGGCGAAATTCAGCGATGAGATTGGCGGGCACCTCATGTCGGGCCATATTATGACCACCGCCGAAGTGGCGAAAATCGTGACTTCGGAAAATAACCGTCAAATCTGGTTTAAGGTGCAGGATCCCACCTTAATGAAATACATCCTTTATAAAGGATTTATTGGCATTGATGGGATTAGCCTGACCGTAGGTGAAGTGACGCCAACCCGTTTTTGCGTGCATTTAATTCCAGAAACGTTGCAACGTACCACGCTTGGTTCAAAAAAACTGGGGCAGCGGGTGAATATCGAAATTGATCCGCAAACCCAGGCGGTCGTGGATACCGTTGAGCGCGTGCTGGCGGCGAAAGAGGCGGCGATAATAAAGGCCGTGGAAGAAGAATAAAAAATAACCCCGGGCAACCGGGGTTATTTTTTTAGCGGGCCACGCGCAGGCCGTGCTCAATCCCGCGACTAAACACCACCTGCCATAGCTGTATATCCCGCGCGCGAAAAGCCCCGGCACAGGCATTGAGATAATAGCTGAACATACGTTTGAATCGTTCCGAATAGTTGTCGGCGATTTCAGGCCATGCGGCATGGAAACGTTCGTGCCACGCCATCAGCGTGGTGTCGTAATCTGCGCCAAAATTATGCCAGTCTTCCACAATGAAATGCGGTTCGCTGGCGTTGGCAATCTGGCGAACAGAGGGTAAACAGCCATTCGGGAAGATATATTTATTAATCCAGGGATCCACGTTGTTGTCGGTGCGCTTAGAGCCGATGGTGTGTAGCAGGAAAATACCGTCAGGCTTCAGGTTCCGGTCAGCGACCTCGAAATAGGTCCTGTAGTTCTTGGGCCCGACGTGCTCGAACATGCCAACGGAAACAATGCGGTCGAACTGCTCGTTCAGGTCGCGGTAATCCTGAAGCCGAATATCGACATCCAGCCCCAGGCAACGCGCCTGCGCCATCTTCTGCTGTTCAGCCGAAATCGTGACCCCGACGACGCTCACGCCGTAATGCTTCGCCATAAACCAGGCAAGGCCGCCCCAGCCACAGCCGATATCCAGCACGCGCATGCCGGGCTGCAACTGCAATTTATCGCAGATCAGCTGTAGCTTATCCTGCTGCGCCTCTTCCAGGGTCGTCGCTTTTTTCCAGTATCCGCAGGAGTACTGCATTAACGGGTCGAGCATGCGGCTGAAAAGGTCGTTGCCCAGATCGTAATGCTCTTTGCCGACGATCCACGCGCGCTTTTTACTTTGCAGATTGAACAGGCGGGCGGAGGCGATACGTAGCGTATCTTTAAAGTGACGGGGGAGCTGATTTTCCAGACCGGCGCGTAATACGCTGGAGAAGAACATATCCAGCCGTTCACACTCCCACCAGCCGTCCATATAGCTTTCACCCAGCCCTAACGATCCCTCCTGCAAAACGCGTTTGAAAAAATCGGGATGTTTAATCTGGGGATCGGAGGGCGATGAGCCATTAATCGTAATGCCCGCACGTCCCAACAGTTCACTGACGATCCGGGACCAGTTATCGTCCGGAACGCTGACTTCTTCTATACACGATGAACTCATAGCTTCTCCATCACCTTGCTGTGATCAGAACCTTAAAACAGCGTAGACGCTTTTTTGGTTTGTGAGAAATCTCACGGTAAATGCCCGCGAGGCTAATATCCGACGTAGAACAGAGGAAGGGAGATAACCCTTGCCGAAATGCCTTCCATGGTAAAACGGGAGCGCTCCGGCTCCCGTTAACGCTTAATATTTATCGTATTTATCGAACCAATTTCAGTATAGGCCTCAAAAATGGGTGATTCAACAGAAAATTGTTAGCAACCTAATCACTGGTTTTTAACATAATTTCCCGCGCAATCAGGCATGAGACGTTTCGGTTTGCGCGTTGTCATTCTGCTCGCGACGCGCGGAGGACTGCATGCGATACCCCAGACCTGCCAGCGCAACGGTGACCAGCATTACGCTGGTGGTGGTGAGCAGCGGGGTGGCAATCAGCGCTGAGACCACGAGGCTTGCCAGGAAGCAGAGGCCAAGTTGCAGGGTATTTTGCAGCGCAGCAGCGCGGCCCGTCGCCTGCGGGAACGGACGTAACGCCTGCGCCACAACGATAGGGTAAATGGCCCCGTTAGCGATCGCCATAACGCAGAACGGAATCAAAATTTCAGCAAGCCCGGCGCCGGGAATAAAGCCTACGGCCCAGGTCGCAATCACGCTTAACGCATACAACACCAGCAGCCAGGGCAGCATCTGTTGGCCTTCCCATTTTTGCAGTGCGGCGCGACAGCCATAGCCACCCACCAGGAAGGCGATGGTCTGTGGAACGTAGCTCAGGCCGATAGCCGCCGGGCTGTAGCCCATGTCATGCAGAATGAACGGCGAACCGGTCAGCCAGGCAAAGAAGCTGGCAGAGCAGGCGGCATAAATCAGCACGTTACCGCGATAGGCTTTTGCCCGCAGTAAAGAGGTAAAGGTCACTGGCTGCGCGTCTGGATGCGTCTCTTTGTTACGCGCAGGCTTGAGCCCGAACGCGGGCAGCATCAGCACCAGCGTGATGGCAAACAGCGTGGCGAAAATGGCCTGCCAGTCGAAATGCGCCAGGATCCAGCTGCCCAGCAGCGGGGCGAGCGCCGGCGACAGGCCGACCAGCGGCATAATGGTGGCGAAAATGCGGTTAGTGCGTGAAGCCGGATAATAATCGGTTACCAGCGCCTGCCAGGTGACCGCTGCGGCACAGACGCCGACGGCCTGGATGAAGCGCAGCACGAGGAGCCAGGCGGCATCGCGGACCCACAGCATGCCCAGACAGCCTACGGCAAAAATTGCCAGTCCCAGTAACAGGACGGGTTTACGGCCAAAACGATCCGAGAGCGGCCCCCAGAGCAGTTGCGCAAAAGCAAAGCCTGCGAGGAACAAACTCAGGCTGGCGCTGATGGCGGCGGCAGGGGTTTGCAAATCTTCCTGCATCGCGGCGAACGCGGGCAGATACATATCGGTCGCCAAAAAGCCCAGCACGCTTAAGCCGCCGAGCCAGACTAAAAATCCTTTCCTGGGTTGCACTGTTTATTCTCCTGAGGAGGCAGGTGTACGTTGGCGCAGAGTGTAGGAGGTGCAAAGCGGCTTGTGAAACGCTAATATTTGGCGGGTGAATTCAAAAATTTTGCAGGCAAAAGATGTGGTCAGATTATTCTCTTGAAGTGGTCGATGCCGTGGCGCGTAACGGCAGCTTTACCGGTGCCGCCCAGGAGCTGCATCGCGTTCCCTCGGCCATCAGCTATACGGTGCGTCAGCTGGAAGCGTGGCTGGCGGTCCCGCTGTTTGAGCGGCGCCATCGCGATGTGGAGCTCACGCCTGCCGGCGCGTGGTTTTTGAAAGAGGGGCGGTCTGTTATCAAAAAAATGCAGATCACCCGCGAGCAGTGCCAGCAGATCGCCAACGGCTGGCGCGGGCATCTTTCCATCGCGGTGGATAACATTGTTAAGCCGGAACGCACCCGGCAGATGATCGTCGATTTCTATCGTCATTTTTCCGACGTCGAACTGCGCGTTTCTCAGGAGGTGTTTAACGGCGTCTGGGATGCGCTGGCAGACGGCAGGGCAGAGATGGCGATTGGCGCCACCCAGGCGATCCCGGTTGGGGGGCGCTACGCGTTTCGCGACATGGGCATGCTGAGCTGGACCTGCGTGGTCGCGCGCGATCACCCGCTGGCGGCGCTGGAAGGGCCGCTGAGCGATGACACCTTGCGCAACTGGCCCTCGCTGGTGCTGGAAGATACGTCCCGTTCGCTGCCGAAGCGCATTACCTGGCTGCTGGATAATCAGCGCCGCGTGGTCGCGCCGGACTGGGAGTCGTCAGCCACCTGCCTGAGCGCGGGGCTGTGCGTTGGCATGGTGCCGGTGCATTTTGCGCGTCCGCGCATCGACGCGGGGGAGTGGGTGGCCCTGACGCTGGAAAACCCCTTCCCGGACGCCGCGTGCTGTCTGACGTGGCAGCAAAACGACGTATCGCCGGCCATGGCCTGGCTGCTGGATTATCTGGGAGACAGCGAAACGCTGAACCGGGAGTGGTTACGGGGACCAGCGTAGCTGGCCCCGTAAAAGGATTAACGACGGTAGTCGCGGAACGGACCGTCCGCAACGGAACGGCGTTCAATCAGGCGCGGGTGCACTTCAATGGACTGGGACTGTTCACGCTTGTTGACGATCCTGTCCATCAGCATATTGAAGGCGGTTTCACCCAGCGAATCTTTCGGCTGGTGAATGGTAGTCAGCGCCGGCGTAAAGAAGCGGGCGTTGCGCACGTTATCATAGCCGATCACCGAGATATCCTGCGGGACGCGCAGGCCGAGTTCATCCGCCGCACAGAGGGCGCCCATGGCCATGATATCGCCGCCGCAGAACACAGCGGTAGGGCGATGCGGCTGGGAGACGATCTGCTGCATGGCGCGATAGCCCGACTCCGGCTCGAAATCGCCCTGAACAATCCAGTTTTCCGGCACGGTAATCAGCGCCTCTTCCATCGCCTTCATGAAACCGGCCAGGCGGCCAGCACCGGTATTTCGCTCCAGCGGGCCCGGGATCACGCCAATTTCACGGTGACCGCGTTCCACCAGGTAACGCCCCGCCATGTAGCCGCCTTCAAAGGCGTTATCGATAACGGAGTCGGTGAAGTCGGCGCGCGCTTCGCCCCAGTCCATCACCACCATCGGAATGTGGCGATACTCTTCGAGCATGGAAAGGACCGACTCTGGGTATTCAGAACACATCACCAGCAGGCCGTCGACGCGCTTTTGCGCCATCATCGACAGATAAGCGCGCTGTTTCTCAATGTTGTTCCACGCGTTACCCAGAATCAGGGTATAGCCCTTCTGGAAGCAGTTTTTTTCAACGGCTTCGATAATTTCAGCAAAGTAGGCCGCTTCACTGCTGGTGGCCAGCAGGCCAATCGATTTGGTGTGATTAACCTTCAGGCTACGCGCGACCGCACTTGGCGAGTAGTGCAGTTCTTTGATCGCTGCCCAGACGGCATTACGCGTCTCTTCAGCGACAAAACGCGTTTTGTTAATAACATGTGATACGGTTGTAGTGGAAACGTTTGCGCGTTTTGCTACGTCTTTAATTGTTGCCATTAAATGTCACTCCAGACCATATCCTAAGCTCCTGAAACCATTGAAGGTAAACGTTTGCCTTCTCTCACCCTTATTACGCAATCTTGAGTTGCGACACGCCGGGAAAACGACACAGGACGTCAGGAGGGGGTCAGTGGCCGGTACGCTAATAAATTTAGCGTGGAATTTTGTCCTATCTTGATGAAAAGGGGAAGAGGTAAAGTGGATATCCGCTTAAATCCTGGAAGATTTTTGACCTGAACTGTGTAAAAATGAGCAGGCTCACTTTTCGTAGGGTGAATAAAAGGAGAAAAATTGATGAGTACCGATCTGAAGTTTTCGCTGTTTACCACCATTGTTGTTCTTGCCCTGATTGTTGCGGGTGGTTTAACCGCTGCGCTGCACTGATTTAGGTGGAGGGAGAATTTTCTCCCTCGCTTGCCGCTATTGTTATCTTTCCGGCAAAAATCTTTTGCCAAAATGTTAACTTCTCATTTTTTGTGATTGATGTCATGCTTTTGACTTCTTAGTTCTGTGCCGGATAACGGCACGGTATCCGGAGTTTATTCATGAAAATCAATTTTCCCCTGCTGGCCCTGGCGATTGGCGCCTTTGGGATTGGCACCACTGAATTCTCCCCGATGGGGTTATTGCCTGTTATCGCCCGGGGCGTGGACGTCTCTATCCCTGCGGCCGGTATGTTGATTAGCGCCTACGCGATCGGCGTGATGGTGGGTGCGCCGCTGATGACGCTGCTGCTTTCGCACCGCGCGCGCCGCAATGCGCTGATTTTCCTGATGGCGATTTTCACCCTGGGCAACGTGCTTTCCGCGATTTCACCGGATTACACCACCCTGATGCTTTCCCGTATTCTGACCAGCCTGAACCATGGCGCCTTCTTCGGGCTGGGCTCGGTTGTTGCCGCCAGCGTGGTGCCAAAACATAAGCAGGCCAGCGCGGTAGCCACCATGTTTATGGGTCTCACCATCGCCAATATCGGCGGTGTTCCCGCCGCCACCTGGCTGGGAGAAGCTATCGGCTGGCGTATGTCTTTCCTCGCCACGGCGATGCTGGGCGTGGTCGCGATGGTCGCGCTGTTCTTCTCACTGCCGAAAGGAAGTGCGGGTGAACGTCCGGAAGTACGTAAAGAGCTGGCGGTGCTGATGCGTCCCCAGGTGCTTTCCGCGCTGCTCACCACGGTACTGGGGGCGGGGGCGATGTTTACGCTCTACACCTATATCTCCCCGGTGCTGCACGACATTACCCACGCAACGCCACTCTTTGTTACCGCGATGCTGGTGCTGATTGGTGTCGGGTTCTCGATTGGCAACTATCTCGGCGGGAAATTTGCCGACCGCTCCGTGAGTGGGACGCTGAAAGGCTTCTTAACGCTGCTGATCGTCATCATGGTGGCGATCCCGTGGCTGGCGCGTAACGAAGTGGGTGCCGCGGTTGCCATGGTGGTGTGGGGCGCCGCAACCTTTGCCGTGGTGCCGCCGTTGCAGATGCGCGTGATGCGTGTTGCGCATGAGGCGCCGGGGCTCTCATCATCCGTGAATATCGGTGCGTTTAACCTGGGCAATGCGCTGGGAGCCGCAGCGGGCGGGGCGGTGATTTCCGGTGGTTTAGGTTACAGCTTTGTGCCGGTGATGGGGGCGATCATTGCCGCACTCGGCCTGCTGCTGGTGCTGATGTCCGGGCGTAAACAGCCAGAAGCGGTGTGTACGGCGGAATAAACAAAAACGCAGAAGGGTTTCCCCTTCTGCGTGTCCCTTACGCGGCGAAGTTCTTCGCAACAAATTCCCAGTTAACCAGTGCCCAGAAGTGCTCCAGGTAGTTCGGGCGCGCATTACGATAATCAATGTAATAGGCGTGTTCCCATACGTCCACGGTCATCAGCGGCGTTGCGCTGGTGGTCAGCGGGGTACCCGCATTAGAGGTGGAAACGATAGCCAGTTTGCCATCGGCCTCTTTCACCAGCCAGGTCCAGCCGGAGCCAAAGTTTTTAACGGCGGCGTCAGTAAACTTCGCTTTGAAATCCGCGAAGCTGCCGAACGCGGCGTTAATCGCTGCGGCCAGGTCACCGGTAGGTTCCCCGCCTGCATTCGGTGCCAGGCAGTGCCAGTAGAAGGTGTGGTTCCACACCTGAGCAGCATTGTTGAAAACGCCGCCGTCTGAATTGCGCACGATCTCTTCCAGCGTTTTGCCTTCAAAATCGGTGCCTTTAATCAGGTTGTTCAGGTTGGTGACATAGGTCTGGTGATGTTTGCCGTAATGGTACTCCAGGGTTTCCGCGGAAATGTGCGGGGCCAGGGCGTCTTTTGCATACGGTAGTGCAGGTAATTCGAACGACATTGCTTCTCTCCTTATTGTTTTATACGTTGCCAATAACCCTACAGACAACAAGGACAGAATAGCAAATTGAAAGGGTATGCAAAAGAGGAACTTACCCTGCCGCACGGGCGACAGGGCAGAGTTTAGCGGACGGTTTTTGGCGTCATCACGCGGCGCGCACCCACATAGTGGCGCACCCAGTAATCTTCGCTGAGGGAGGTGATCTGAATGTCCCGTCCGCTACGCGGTGACTGGATAAACTTACCGTTACCCACGTACACCCCAACGTGATCGGCCGTGCCGCGTCCCTGAGTGCGGAAGAACACCAGGTCGCCATTTTGCAGTTCGCCCCGGTTTACAGGCGCGGCGTCGCGCAGGTGGTACATTTCATTGGCGGTACGAGGAATGCGGAACTTCACCAAATCTTTATAGGCATAATAGACCAGCCCGCTACAGTCAAAACCGGTGCGGGGAGAGGTGCCCCCCCAGCGATACGGTTTACCAATTTGCCCCATCAGCTTATTCATCGCCGTTTTTTGCGCTTTCTGCATACGCGCTTTATGCCCGTCAGCCAGCTTCGTCACTTTAGCGCATTTTGTTTTATGCCCTTTGCGCACGGTGCATTTTTCACTCACAAGGCTGGCGGTTTTACGGGTGGTTATGTGCGTGCCGGAACGGAGGGTTTTGGTTTTGCTGGAGGCGGTCTTTTTGGTCTGAGCGGTGGTTTTCTTTTTAACGGTTTTGCTGGTGGTTTTTTTCTTACGTTCTGTGGCTTTTGCCAGATGCGTTTTTTGTACAGCAGAATGCCGCGCCTGTTCGGAGGCGTTCGCCGCTGGCGTCAATGAGAGTGTGGTAAACAGTAAAGCACAGAGCGTCATCGAGATTTTAGTTATCCGCGCCACTGGGCAGTCCCCTGATAAGTGCAGGCCAATAAAGCATACCCGCGTGAGATTTACAAAACCTGTCGATTCTAATCCATAAAATCAGAATAAGTTAATAGCATTTTTCATTCAAAAATTGTGTTTCGTTAGCAAGTGCAAAAAAATTCACCATTCTGTTGCACGCGTGTTCGCTCCTTAAGCAAAACCGCACGGTGCGTGGCGTTAAGCGTCATTTGCAATGCAACTTTATGCGATAAGCGATAAAATAATGAGACGTGACAAAAATGTTATTTTCCGATGTCGGCCTGAACCGCTACAATGTCAGACTGATGCCGTAACAGAAGTTAAAGGAAGCAAGACATGAGCACCACTATTGAAAAAATTCAGCGCCAGATCGCTGAAAACCCGATTCTCCTGTACATGAAAGGTTCCCCGAAGCTGCCAAGCTGCGGCTTCTCCGCGCAAGCTGTTCAGGCGCTGTCTGCCTGTGGTGAGCGTTTTGCTTACGTTGATATCCTGCAAAACCCGGATATTCGCGCCGAGCTGCCAAAATACGCAAACTGGCCGACCTTCCCACAGCTGTGGGTTGACGGTGAACTGGTTGGCGGATGCGACATCCTGATTGAAATGTATCAGCGTGGCGAATTGCAGCAGCTGATCAAAGAGACTGCGGCGAAGTATAAAACCGAAGAGCCGGACGCAGAGTAAGTTTTCTGCGGATATAAAAAAGCGACCACATTATGCTGGTCGCTTTTTTTTTCGCGTGGCGCTGTCGCTTACCCGTCTTATGACTGAATATCGGCCTCGTCGCCCATCGGCAGGGGCCAGCCGCCCAGTCGTTTCCAGCGGTTGACGATCTCGCAGAACAGCTCCGCCGTGCGCTCTGTATCGTACAGCGCGGAATGGGCCTGAATGCCGTCAAACGCGATACCCGCTGTGATGCAGGCTTTGGACAGCACGGTTTGCCCCAGCGCCAGGCCGCTCAGCGCAGCGGTGTCGAAGGTCACAAACGGATGGAATGGGTTGCGTTTCAGCGAGGCGCGCTCGGCGGCAGCCATGGTGAAGCTGTGATCGAACGTCGCGTTGTGGGCCACCATGATGGCGCGGCTACAGTCATTTTCTTTCATGCCTTTACGCACCATTTTGAAAATGGCGTGCAGCGCCTCGTACTCGCTTACCGCCCCGCGCAGCGGGTTTGTCGGGTCGATTCCGTTAAAGGCCAGCGCCTCTGGCTGTAAGTTTGCCCCTTCAAAGGGTTCAACGTGGAAATGCAGCGTGGTGTCCGGTACAAGCCAGCCCTGTTCATCCATCTTCAGCGTGATGGCGGCAATCTCAAGCAGCGCATCGGTTTTAGCGTTAAATCCGGCTGTTTCTACATCAATGACAACGGGATAAAAACCACGAAAACGGTCGCACAGACCGGTAAATTGAGCGTTATCGGACATCAGGGTCTCTTACAAGGGGGAAAAAGCAGTGCGCATTATGGCAAATTTTGAGAGGGGATGCAGCAAAACAACGGGCGCATAGTGCGCCCTGTGGGATCAGTTGCCCAGACCGCGACCAGCGTCTTTGGCTTCGATCAGCTCGATTTTATAACCGTCCGGATCTTCAACAAACGCAATCACGGTGGTGCCGCCTTTAACCGGACCGGCTTCGCGGGTGACGTTACCGCCGTTGCTGCGGATACGTTCGCAGGCTTCCGCCGCGTTATCCACTTCCAGTGCGATGTGGCCGTAAGCCGTGCCCAGCTCGTAGCTGTCCACGCCCCAGTTATAGGTCAGCTCAATGACCGCTTCATCTGACTCCGGGCCATAACCCACAAAAGCCAGAGAGTATTTATATTCCGGGTTTTCGCTGGTGCGCAGCAGCTTCATGCCCAGAACGTTAGTGTAGAAATCGACAGAACGTTGCAGGTCGCCAACGCGCAGCATGGTGTGAAGTAGGCGCATAATTTCCTCATTAACCAATGAAATGGATTATCTTTTTGAACAGAAACGATGTTTTAGTATAGCGGCGAAATGTCGCCGCTATCAACGTACAAAGCGGGATTAGAGTGAAGGGTAGTCGGTATAACCTTCCGCGCCGCCACCGTAGAAGCTTTCAGGGCGCTGCGGGTTCAGTTCGGCTTTCTTCTGCAAACGGGTCACCAGATCCGGGTTTGCAATGTAATCGCGGCCAAAGGCCACGGCGTCGATCAGGCCTTTCCCGATCAGGTCTTCGGCTTTTTCTGCCGTATAGGCACCCGCCCCGATAATCACGCCGTGGAAGCGCTCGCGCACTTTCTGGCGGAAGGCTTCGGTGTAAGGCTTACCGCCAGCCCAGTCCGGCTCGGACATGTGCAGATATGCGATACCGCGTTTCGCCAGCTCTTCAATCAGATACAGCGCGTCCGCTTCTTCGTTCGGACCGTTGTCGACGTTCTGGAAGGTACCGATCGGGGAGACACGAATACCAATACGGTCAGCGCTCCACTCGTTACAAACGGCGTCTACCACTTCAAGCACCAGACGCGCACGGTTTTCGACGCTGCCGCCGTACTGGTCGGTACGCTGGTTGGAGGACGGTGACAGGAACTGATGCAGCAGGTAACCGTGCGCAGAGTGCAGCTCGACCAGGTCAAAGCCTGCTTCACGGGCGTTGGCAACGGCCTGGCGGAAATCGTTCACGATACCCGGGATCTCGTCCAGCTCCAGCGCGCGCGGCGTGGTAGTGTCGACGCGGATCGCGTTACCGTTTTCATCGCGCAGGGAAGTACGGGTATTCGCGTTCAGGGCAGAGGCAGAAACCGGCGCCTGACCGCCAGGCTGGATGCTGCTGTGCGAGATACGACCGGTGTGCCACAGCTGAACCGCGATACGGCCATCTTCAGCGTGCACGCCTGCGGTGATTTTTTTCCACGCGGCGATCTGTTCCGGGCTGTGCAGACCCGGCGCACCGGCGTAGCCTTTGGCCTGGGCAGAAATCTGCGTGGCTTCGGAGATGATCAGGCCAGAGCTGGCGCGCTGACGGTAATATTCACCCATCAATGGCGTTGGGATGTCGCCCGGCTCGATGCTGCGCAGACGGGTGAGTGGGGCCATAAACACGCGGTTTGGGGCGGTAACGGCACCGACTTTCAGTGGGGTAAATAGCTTTTCAGCGGACATAACGGCTCCTGAGTAGACCAGTCGACTAGTAAAAGGGTAAATAAAAACGCCGGCTACGCGCCGGGCGCCGTAATACAACGTTTCACATGCGCCAGCGCGCTTTCGAGCGGCACGGCACTGCGAGAAATTTTTGCTTGCAGGTTGGCGCCTAGCCAGAGGGAATAGAGCACCTGTGCCTGCGTGAGCGGATCGCCGGAAAAGCCGAGCGTTTGTTCATCGCGGCCTTTATCCAGCGCCTGAGCCAGCAGAGCGATAACGCCGCTGGCCCCTTTATCCATGGCGGTGCGCATGTCTTCGGAAAGATCGCACACTTCGGCAGACAGTTTTACCGTCAGGCAACCGCTGATGATGCCCTGCTGACAGAACTGCGTCAGCGTTTCCTGATAGTAGTTCAGAATACGATCCCGGTAATTCCCTTCACCGCAGGCGAAGTGGGTTGCCAGGCGCTGATGATAGCTGGTGTAGTGCCGCTCCAGCATGGCCACGCCAAACGCTTCTTTGGATCGAAAATAGTGATAAAACGATCCCTTAGGGACTTCAGCGGTTTTTAACAACTCGCTCAGCCCCATACCGGTAAACCCGCGATGCATGCAAAGGCGCTCGCCGGTAGCCAGTAAATGTTCGCGCGTATCGTGTTCTGTGTGTCTGCTCATGCCTTCACTCTAATAGACCGTTCGGTCTAATGCAAGTCAGCCTGGCGTCGACATTGCGACAAAATATCCAGCTGTGGTTGGTAAACCGTTGATTTCACGTCCATCATGCCCAGCACGGTAGCGAACAAATTATCCTGCGAAACCGCATCTTTTGCAGCATGGATGCGCAGGCAGTCCGGGTTTACGCCAAAGTTTTTCACGTAATCCGGGGAGAGCCAGAACATGAACGGAATATGCGTTTGCTGCTCCGGGGCCAGCATATACGGCGTGCCGTGCAGATAAATACCGCTTTCGCCGAGGGACTCACCGTGATCGGAGAGGTAAATCAGCGCCGTATTCATACTGGCCTGCCGGGCTTTCAGCGCGTCGATGGTTCGGCTGAGGACGCTGTCGGTATACAGAATCGAGTTGTCATAGGTATTGATCAGCGACTGATGATCGCAATCCTGAATTTCATTGGTATCGCACGTCGGCGTGAATTTCCGGAAGCTGTCCGGGTAACGGTTGTAATAGGCCGGGCCATGGCTTCCCATCAGGTGAATAACTAGAACCGTGTCCTGCTTCAGACCATCCAGCACGTTATCCAGACGGTACAGGTTGACATCGTCCAGACAGGATTTGTCCTTACAGAACCGATCCAGTTTCCACTGCGTCATGTCCGTATGCGGCACGCGGTTACAGGCACCTTTGCACCCGCCGTCATTGTCGCGCCATAGCAGGTTGAATCCGGCGTGGTTAAGCACGTCAAGCAGACCTTCCTGATGGTGGGCGAGGTCAGCATCATATTTTTTTCGCGTCATGCCGGAGAACATGCAGGGGACGGAAACGGCGGTTTCCGTGCCGCAGGAGGTTGCCTGTGGGAAGTTGATGACATCCTGCTTTTTCAGCTCGGGGTTGGTTTCACGCGGGTAACCATTTAACGAGTAGTTTGCGGCGCGGGAGGCTTCGCCCACCACCAGAACCAGCACGGTTTTCTTGTGCTGGCCGGAAATCAGCGCGCCTTTATGGGCATCCTCGCCGATGCGGACCAGCGTCTGGTCGCCGGCAAACCAGCGCATTTCGCTGTACTTCACTATGGCGCTGACGTAATTCGCCGGCGTGACCATTTTCACGATGCTTTTATTATTGCGGAACAGCGAAGCGTAGTCTTTATAGAATACCGCCGCGACCAGGATAATCACCAGCAGCGCGCCGAGCATGGCGGGGAAACGCGTCAGCAGGGCATACCACCATTTTCCGCTTCGAATGCGCGTCAGGGCTAACACGATGGAAGGAACCAGACCCGCCACGACCAGCCACAGGAGCATCTGCGGCGTCACCAGGGCTGTCGCTTCCTGAGAGTTAGTCTCGAATACGCTCACCATCATGTTCTGATCGATAACCGCGCCATAGGTATACATAAAATACGTCGCGGCGGCGCATCCTATGGTCAGGACAATCATGAGCGGCTTGCGAATGTAGGGAATATTCAGCAGGCTAAAAATAATGACCCAGCCGCAGAACAGTACCAGCGGCACGCTGGCGGCAAAAAGCACG
Organism: Enterobacter sp. GD03975; assembly: GCF_029838645.1. Classification (NCBI taxonomy): domain Bacteria; kingdom Pseudomonadati; phylum Pseudomonadota; class Gammaproteobacteria; order Enterobacterales; family Enterobacteriaceae; genus Enterobacter; species Enterobacter sp. GD03975. Next base: position 145,225 of record NZ_JAOBZC010000003.1, on the reverse strand, counting down.
TCGTGCAGACGGGCAGGTGCGATAATCGACCAGCTACGCTGAATAAACAGCGCATTTAACACGGTGAAAAAAAGCGCACAGGCCAGGGTAAATTTTATATCGTTACAGCGTAACTTTTTAGCAAGCCACATGATGATTCAACCATTCGTTATATCAATGCGACGAGTATAAGAAGCGAAGATTAGCGAAACCTTAATGCCCCGTTTGTGGGGAACACCCTTGCATGCAGGCCAATTAGGGTCTTCACTGTAGGGAATGATGGCGTTGTGGAGGTGGGTGTGGCAGAGCAACTGGAATTTTTCCCTGTCCAGAGCCCGTGCCGGGGTATTTGTCAGGTTGATGAAAAAGGGTACTGCCGCGGGTGCATGCGCACGCGCGATGAACGTTTTAACTGGCAAAACTTCAGCGACGCGCAAAAGCAGGAGGTCTTACGACTCTGTCGACAGCGACTGCTGCGTAAAATTCGCGCAAACAAAGCGGTAGAAACCGAAGAACCTCAGCAACCCTCACTGTTTTAGCAAGGTAATTGCGTATACTGGTGACATGACTTCCTTGAGGAAAATGTTATGGTTCAGCGTATTACCCTTGCCCCGCAGGGCCCGGAATTCTCCCGATTTGTAATGGGCTACTGGCGCCTGATGGACTGGAATATGTCTCCCGTCCAGCTGGCGAACTTTATTGAAGAGCATCTCGATCTCGGGATCACTACCGTCGATCACGCTGATATTTATGGCGGCTATCAGTGCGAGGCTGCCTTTGGCGAAGCGCTGAAGCGGGTGCCGGCGCTGCGTGAACGTATGGAGATTGTGACCAAATGCGGTATTGCCACCACGGCAAAACCGGAGCATGCCCTCGGACATTACATCACCGACAGCGCGCATATCGTTAAAAGCGCCGAGCAGTCGCTGGTCAACCTCGCCACCGATCGTATCGACCTGCTGCTGATCCACCGTCCCGATCCGTTGATGGATGCGGATGAGGTTGCGGAAGCGTTCCTGACGCTGCACCAGAGCGGTAAAGTGCGTCATTTCGGCGTGTCTAACTTCACACCGGCACAGTTTACGCTGTTGCAGTCTCGTCTGCCGTTTACGCTGGCGACGAACCAGGTGGAGATCTCGCCTGTTCACCAGCCGCTGCTGCTGGACGGAACGCTCGATCAGCTGCAACAGTTACGCATTCGTCCGATGGCCTGGTCTTGTCTCGGCGGCGGTCGCCTGTTTAACGATGAGGCCTTCCAGCCGTTGCGTAACGAGCTTGAAACCGTGGCCCGCGAACTGAATGCGGAAAGCATTGAGCAGGTGGTTTACGCCTGGATCCTGCGCCTGCCGTCTAAACCGCTGCCCATTATCGGCTCCGGCAAAATTGAGCGCGTACGCGCGGCGCTGGTGGCTGAAGAGCTGGATATGTCGCGTCAGCAGTGGTTCCGCATCCGCAAGGCGGCTCTGGGCTACGACGTACCCTGAGCACGCGGAGTCTGACTTTCCGGTGAAATCTGCGCCTCTGGTATAGACTTAAGGTGCAAAAAATAACCCGTGGAGGTCATATGAAGCGTTTTGCTCTGGCAGTGGTCACGCTGGTTGTTTGCGCAGGAGCGCAGGCAGCCAGCGAAGAAGTTGAAATGAATCTCGTCACTTCTCAGGGAGTAGGCCAGTCCATCGGGACGGTGAAAATCACCGAAACCGATAAAGGGCTGGAATTTGCACCCGATCTCAAGGCTCTTCCACCCGGTGAGCACGGTTATCACGTCCATGCCAAAGGCAGCTGTCAACCCGCAATGAAAGAGGGCAAACCAACTGCGGCGGAAGCCGCAGGGGGACATCTGGATCCGCATAACTCCGGCAAGCATGAAGGTCCTGAAGGCATGGGGCACCTCGGCGATCTGCCGGTGCTGGTGGTGAATAACGACGGTAAAGCTACCGATCCCGTTGTTGCGCCACGGCTGAAAAAGATTGATGAGGTCAAAGGCAAAGCGCTGATGATCCACGTGGGCGGCGATAACATGTCCGATCAGCCTAAACCGCTGGGCGGCGGCGGGGCGCGCTATGCCTGTGGCGTGATCTGATCGCCAATCGTTCCGGGTGGCGGCGCCTGTTCAAGCTGTGACAGGGAGCAGTGCAGCCGCCAGATAATGGACGCCAGGTCGCGGGCCGCTGGCAGATGATGGCGCGCCAGCACGTCGCAAATACGCTGAAGCTCGACCAGCGTGACGCTAAGGGGGCGTTGCTGAACCCCGCGCTCGCTCATCACATCGCGGAGCATGGAAATACAATTATCACGAACCTGCGCCAGCGGGTCGGAACGCGTCTCCCAGGCGCGTAACTGCCATACCACGTGCGAACAATTCAGCAGCACCACGCCCCAGCGCAGTAGCCAGCGTCGGGAGAGGGAATCCTTGCTGTTGTTCAGCTGGCTGACGTGATGGTAAACCAGCGATTCATACTCGCTTTCGCGCAGGTGCGGCCTGCGGCTCAGCTGATCCACGAAACCTCTGCGTAACTCCCGGATATGCCTGCGGCTTTTACGCGCGTCAGAGCCCGGGCGTAACACGGCGAAGGCCAGCCACGCCAGCCCCACGCCGAGGATCTTCGCCAGGTTGTCATTGAGGAACTCGGCGTAATCGTACACCGGCGGATTTGTCACCGAAATAAAGGAGCCCATAAAGACAATCAGCTGTCCCCACAGGCCGGCCAGTTTAGGCATTTGCAGCTTAAGCAGCTGCATGGTGGTTAACAGCGGAAACAGGAACAGCAGGAACTGCCACAGGTCGCTTATCTGCACCATCAAACCGAACTTAACTACAAAGCTGAACAGCGAGAGCAGCACCAGGGTGCGCATCAGGAGCGTCAGGGAGTTGAACGGGGAGGCCGCCACGGAATAGAGCACGCAGCTGATGGCGGCGAGGGTGAGCGCCGCGCTCCCCGCTTCCCACTGGGTGGTAATGGCCCATGCGCCAACCAGCATCAGCGCGCAAAAGGTGCGAAATCCGCTCCACAGCGCTTCCATCGCGTCCGTATGGCGTGCCAGAGCAGGGCTACCGGGAACGGAAAATTCGGTGACGGGGGTAGCATTTTCGACGGCTTTTAACCAGCGGCTGCTGCGCAAATACAGGCGGCAAAAATAGTTCAGACGCTGCCAGAAGGCGCGGTGCCGGTAGTCATATTCATCCGTTGGGGCGAGCGGGGCGATAATGCGGGCCACGGTATAGATATCGGCATCCGGACGCGCAAGGGTGGCGAGCAGCGCCTCGATAACCTCCCGGGTATGCGCGGGCGGTGCAGGCCAGTTCAGCAACATCCGGCGCAGGCTTGAGATCGCACTCGTCATCCGCAATTGCTGATGCAGCAAATAGTTAAGCAGCGTGTTCTGACGGCGAAAACGGTAGTGGCTCCAGAAAGCCTGGATGCGCAGCAGGTTCATGGTCAGGATCTGGCCGATAACTTTTTCATGCGCGATACGGATATCATCGTTAGTATCAGGCTGCCAGAGCAGGCTGGCATGTTCCAGCAAACGCGCGTGCATCGTTTTAAGGGCGGTGATGAGCGCGGTGCCATCTGAGGTGCTGGGCAGGATCATCATCATGACGCCCCCGCACAGAATGCCGACCATTACTTCACACACGCGTGCCTGGGCGATATCCCACAGCTCGGTGGTATCCAGCACGTTAACGACGGGAAAGGCGATAATGGCCGCGGTGTAACCCGCCAGCTGAAAGGCGTAGGCAACGTTATTGGTAAAATGGGCGCAGGCCCAGGTGCACAGCCCCAGCCATGCCGACATGCTTAACAGAAACAGCCAGGGATCGTTCAGGGTATGGCCGGCAAGGAGCAACGCGGCGGTCGCTCCCAGCAGGCTACCCGCCACGCGCCCGAGGCTTTTACTGATAACGCCACCGACGGTCGGGAAGCTGACGACCGCCGCAGAGGTCATCGCCCAGTAGGGCTCATCCAGATTCAGGTAATAGGCAACCGTAAGCGCAAGGCACATGGCGATGCCGTTGCGCAGCGCGTAGCGCCACTGCGGGCGCGTCGCTTTTATCCAGGGCGTATTGCGCCAGGAGAAAGCCCCCAGGTTCATCACCGCGACCCGATGGAGACGGTGCAGGTTGTGCCTGAGACCAGGGTGATGTCTTTCGGCAGTTGATCAAACTCGACGCGAACAGGGACTCGCTGAGCCAGACGCACCCACGGCACGTTGGGTTTGATGTCGGGCACCAGGCCAGAGTCGGTTTCGACGCTCTGATCGTAAATCGCCCGGCCTATGCTGCCAACGTGACCCTGTAACGTCTCTGCGCCGCTGTAGAGTGTGATCCGGGCAGGTGCGCCCTCGCGAATATGGCGCAGCTTGGTCTCTTCAAAATAACCCACAACATAGAAAGAGTGGCTATCGACGAGGGCGAAGACCGGCTGTCCTGTGGTGGCGTAATCACCTACGCGGGTTGACAGGCTCGTTACCCATCCATCCACCGGGGCTTTAACCACCGTCTGGGTCAGCTGCCACTCGGCCTGTTTCAGGGTTGCCTCTGCAACCTTCAGGCTGGCCTGCATGGTTTTAACATTGATATTGGCGGTGTCGAGATCTTCCGCAGAAATGTAGTTTCTCGACAGGTGTCGGCGACGGTCGGCTTCGTTATTGGCTTTTGCCAGATCGGACTGAGCTTTAGCGAGCTGCGCCTGGGCATTAAGAACCGCAATGTGGAAAGGGGTCTCATCGATGCGGAATAACACATCGCCTGCGTGAACGAACTGATTATCCTTCACCAGTAGCGCGCTGATACTGCCGGATACCTGAGGCGTGATGCTGACCTGTTCTGCACGAACCTTACCATCGCGCGTCCAGGGAGACTGCATGTAATAATTCCAGAGCCACCAGCCGGCCAGCAGCGCCAGGACTAAAACGAAAAGAGTGGAAAAGTATTTTAACGTTTTCAATGACATTCTCACCACACGGTTAACACGGCAAGGCCAAGACAGACGGAGAGGGTAAACAGGGAGAGATCCATCAACATCGGGTGCCAGATTTCACCGGAATACATCCAGTCGCGCAGCAGGCGATGCGCAATGAGCCAGATCACAAAACCAACCATCACGGCTTTAAAGAGTGGCGGAAAGTAGACCGATGCGCCAACAATCAGATCCTGAAGGGGCAACCCTACGGAGGGGGAAAAGAACGTCACAAGCAGCGATCCTTTGCAGTGGGGTACGGGCCACAATGGCATGTTTCAATGCGATGGCGCATTACAGTACAGTGTAAATCATCGTTTCAGGAATGATGAACACCGTGATTGCATTTGTTTTGGCAATACAAATACTGCAAACTATTCTAAAATCACTATAATCACTTAGCAAGCTAATTATAAGGAGATGAAATTGGAATCGCCATTAGGTTCTGATCTGGCAAGGTTGGTACGCATCTGGCGTGCTCTGATTGACCATCGCCTGAAACCTCTGGAACTCACGCAGACGCACTGGGTTACGCTGCATAATATTCATCAGCTCCCGCCCGACCAGTCACAGATCCAACTGGCAAAAGCGATTGGCATTGAGCAGCCGTCACTGGTGCGTACCCTTGACCAGCTGGAAGAGAAGGGACTCATCTCCCGACAAACCTGCGCCAGCGACCGTCGCGCCAAGCGGATCAAATTGACGGAAAAAGCGGCCCCGATTATTACTGAGATGGAAACCGTCATCAGTAAGACGCGAGGGGAGATCCTGTCCGGTATTTCCCCCGCAGAGCTGGAGATGCTGATCGGACTCATCGCCCGTCTTGAGCAGAATATCCACGATCTGCAATCCCGCGACTGACCGAAAGAAAAGGCCTTGTGAATCCAGGGCCTTTCTTATTATCTGAATACCACCACCCGGTTTCGCCCCGTCTCTTTTGCCTCGTACATGGCTTTATCCGCGCTCTCCACGCAGGTTTCCGCACTGGTTTCTGGCGACGTTGCGGTGAATACGCCCATGCTGATGGTAATGGGCTCCGGCAGATGACCACCGCTGCTGGCTTTATCAAACCCGCTCAGCTTGAGGCGAATGCGCTCGGCCACCTGCCGCGCGGCGTCTGAAGGGGTATTGGTCAGCATCAGCACAAACTCTTCACCGCCGATTCGGGCCGCGATATCCTGGGGGCGCACAGAATCCGTCAGCAGATTAGAGACAAACTGTAAAACCTTATCCCCCTGCAAATGCCCGTAACAGTCGTTGATGCGCTTGAAACGGTCAAGGTCGCTTACCACCACCGATACAGGATGTGCCTCCGTTGCCGAGCTGAGGGCGTAATTTAATGAATCATAAAAATAGCTGCGATTATAAAGACGGGTAAGCGGGTCGCGGATTGAATTTTGATAAGACTGCTGATATTTGACGTGCGAATCACGATACAAATTAAAGACGTCGGAAAGTAAAATGAAAATAATCATTAACGTCGCGACGGTTTCGAATAACCGTGCACGATACCATGAAACATCTTCCGCGTGTCCGCCTAACAACAGCATTAACAGCGTGACGACATAACAGACGCATAAAAAATTGCCGCCGATCCAGAACAAATTTCTTATCCGGGTTACGGCCATCAGGGTGATTAAGGTGATAACCCAAAGAATGACCAAAATGATATTGATGGTCTGGCTCCAGAGAACCATAAACTTCCGGGTTTCATTATCCACAAGATCCAGGGTTAGCATCGTGGAATGGCTGGAATAGAACCACGCCAGCCCGAGCATGCAGCCCGTAAAGAGCGTCGACCCGGCGACAATGCCGATGTGGGCGCTTCGTGAAAGGGGGGAAGCGCGCAGCGTATACAGCAATACTGAGGCCATCATCAGCACCGCCATTAAGAGGTGGCGGAACATATAAAAGATCATCGCGTCATTATAGTTCGCCTCGTTGAACTGATAGAGATCCAGCCAGGCCGGAAAGCTGGACAGTGTACCCACCATCAGCAGTGCAGAACCGGCAAAGGCCAACGCAATCGGAACGAGATATAACCGTTTTTTATCGCACCAGTATTTCATTGCCATAAAACAGGCGATAAACAGATGGAATACCAGGAGAAATATCGTGAGCGTAGGGAAAAATAGCGGAGAGAATGAAGGAACCCATTCAACAAGCTTTATAAAAAAACCTTGTAATAGAGCAATGATAACAATGCACCCAAGTGCGAAGGCAACAAAGCGGTTCTTTACAAATCGACAGATCGCAAGCATAGAATTTTAAAAAAAGTAAAAAGAGGAAAAAAGAGAATCAGACGAGTCTAAAGGAGAGAAATAAAAGATACTTTGCGCAGGAACAATTTCAGATGAAATTAACCATTCACCGTGTGAATGTGTTTTTAGAAATATATTTTTTAAAATGATATTTTTTGTAAAAGGATGCGGCCCGAGGGGACCGCATCCAGCGGGATATTAACGCGGGGAGACGGTGACCTGGCTGCCGTTGCTTGCCAGAACCACGCGCTGGCCAGCAGAGAAGCGGGTGTTACCCTGTTTCTGCACAACCATAATGGTGCTGCCATCGTCTTTACGGATTTCCAGCTCAACGCCCTGGGTTTTGTTCATTGCACCCTGAACGCCCTGACCCGCTACACCGCCGGCCACTGCGCCCGCTGCGGTAGCCAGAGAGCGACCGGTGCCGCCGCCAATGGTGTTACCCAGGAAACCACCCAGTACAGCACCACCAATAGCGCCCACAACGTTCGTGTCATCGCCACCCTGAATCTGAACAGGACGGGCATTAACGATAGTACCGTATGTCACGTTCTGTACCTGTTTAGCTTCAGAAGCACTATATACGTCGCCGGAGAGTGAATTGTCGTTCACACAACCCGCCAGTGTTAAACCAATCAGCGAAACGCCCATTACACGTAAAATCATTTGACTCTCCTGTTCACCAAAAAACGCCCGGACGGGGCATCCGTTATGGCTAAATTATATGGCATTCCTGACCACACTTCCTATCTTTGCATGCCGAATAAATAAATTTTACTGGAACGTGGCTTAACGGAACATAAACAAAAGCCGCCTGCGTTACAGGCCTGAGATTGTTAAAAATTATTATCGCCGCATAGCAAAGCAGCGTTATTTATGGTGGAGTGGTTGCACTTAGCCCACGTAACGTAAGGAAAGCGCATGAAATCGGGTCGCTATATCGGTGTGATGTCTGGTACCAGTCTCGACGGTGTGGATGTCGTTCTGGCTGCCATTGATGAAAACATGGTGGCGCAGCAGGCAAGCCTGAGCTGGCCTATTCCGGTCTCGTTAAAAGAAGAGATTCTGAATATCTGCCAGGGGCAACAGCTGACGCTTTCCCAGCTGGGCCAGCTGGATGTGCGTCTGGGGGCGCTGTTTGCTGATGCGGTCCTGGCCCTGATGCAGCAAGAAAGACTCCACCCGCAGGATATCGTGGCGATAGGCTGCCATGGGCAGACCGTCTGGCATGAACCGGTCGGCGAGGCGCCGCACACGATGCAAATTGGCGATAACAACCAGATTGTGGCAAAAACCGGCGTGACGGTCGTGGGCGATTTCCGTCGCAGGGATATGGCCCTTGGCGGGCAGGGCGCGCCGCTGGTGCCGGCCTTTCACCAGGCGCTGCTGGCGCACCCGGTGGAGCGCAGAATGGTCCTGAACATTGGCGGGATCGCCAACCTGTCGATGCTCATTCCCGGGCAGCCCGTACGTGGATACGATACCGGACCCGGCAATATGCTGATGGATGCCTGGATCTGGCGTCAGAGCGGTAAACCCTACGACAAAGACGCGCAGTGGGCCAGCCAGGGTAAAGTGATCCTTCCGTTGCTGCAAACCCTGTTAAGCGATCCTTTCTTTGCCCTGCCAGCGCCGAAAAGCACGGGGCGAGAGTATTTCAACTACGGCTGGCTTGAACGTCAGCTGGCGCGCTTCCCTGGCCTGGCGCCTCAGGATGTTCAGGCCACGCTGACCGAGCTTACCGCCGTGTCGATTTCTGAACAGGTGTTGCTCAGCGGCGGGTGCGAGCGTCTGCTGGTATGCGGGGGCGGAAGCCGCAACCCGCTCCTGATGGCGCGCCTCGCCGCCCTGCTGCCGGGCACTGAAGTCACCACCACTGATGAAGCCGGGATCAGCGGAGACGATATGGAAGCCCTGGCCTTCGCCTGGCTTGCCTGGCGCACGGTTGCCGGTCTGCCGGGGAATTTACCGTCCGTCACCGGTGCGCGGGAGGCGAGCGTCCTCGGGGCCATTTTCCCCGCAAACCCGCGCCATAATCAGAGTTAACTGAAATTCAGCGCCAGACGTAACCCGTAAAATAGGGAAAAACAGGAGGGCGGCTACGCCCTCCAGGACCAGGATAGTCTTCGGAATTTGCCCATGAAAAAACTTCTTCTCATTGCTGTGCCTTTTCTTATGACCGGATGCAGCGTCTATAACCAGTTCGTCGAGCGTATGCAGACCGATACGCTGGAATACCGTTGTGATGAAAAACCGCTGACGGTGAAGCTTAACAACACGCGTCAGGAAGCCAGCTTTATTTATGACAATAAACTGTTGACGCTGAAGCAGGGAATGTCGGCCTCCGGTGCGCGCTACTCTGACGGGATCTATGTCTTCTGGTCGAAAGGTGACAGCGCCACCGTCTACAAGCGAGACCGCATTGTGCTGAACAATTGTCAGCTTGAAAATCCGAAGCGTTGAGATTTTTAAAGGGGGCGCGCACAATAGCGCCACCTAATCTCACTTTCAGCTAACGCCATGTCAGATAACGACGAACTACAGCAAATTGCGCATCTGCGCCGTGAATACACCAAAGGCGGGCTGCGCCGCCAGGATCTTCCCGCTGAACCGCTGGTGCTTTTTGAACGCTGGCTGAAGCAGGCCTGCGAAGCGAAACTGGCCGACCCGACGGCGATGGTGGTTGCGACGGTTGATGAAAATGGTCAGCCGTATCAACGCATCGTACTGCTCAAGCATTATGACGAGAAAGGGCTGGTGTTCTACACCAACCTTGGCAGTCGTAAAGCTCACCATCTGGAAAATAATCCACGTATTAGCCTGCTTTTCCCGTGGCATATGCTGGAGCGTCAGGTAATGGTCACCGGCAAGGCGGAGCGCCTCTCTACGCTCGACGTGGTGAAATATTTCCACAGCCGCCCGCGTGACAGTCAGATCGGCGCCTGGGTCTCTAAACAGTCCAGCCGAATCTCGGCCCGCGGCGTACTGGAGAGTAAATTCCTCGAACTCAAACAGAAGTTTCAGCAGGGTGAAGTGCCGCTGCCGAGTTTCTGGGGCGGGTTCCGCATTCCTGTTGAGCAAATGGAGTTCTGGCAGGGCGGTGAACACCGTCTCCACGACCGCTTTTTATACCAGCGCGACAACGGTGGCTGGAAAATAGACCGACTGGCGCCGTAAACCCTGAAATTTGTTGTGTTAAGCGCTAGCGCACACCGCGCTGGCGCTTTATTCTATGTACCTTTCGCACCAGGCGAAAAGTCGTGTACCGGCAAAGGTGCAGTCGTTTATACATGGAGAATTTGATGGCAAGCAGTAACTTGATTAAACAATTGCAAGAGCGGGGCCTCGTGGCTCAGGTGACGGACGAAGAAGCGTTAGCAGAGCGACTGGCGCAAGGCCCGATCGCGCTCTATTGCGGCTTCGATCCTACCGCTGACAGCTTGCATTTGGGGCATCTTGTTCCGTTGTTATGCCTGAAACGCTTCCAGATGGCCGGCCACAAGCCTGTCGCGCTGGTTGGCGGCGCGACCGGTCTGATTGGCGACCCCAGTTTCAAAGCCGCTGAGCGTAAGCTGAATACTGAAGACACCGTTCAGGAGTGGGTGGACAAGATCCGTAAACAGGTTGCACCGTTCCTCGATTTCGACTGTGGTGACAACGCTGCGATTGCGGCGAACAACTACGACTGGTTTGGTGGCATGAACGTGCTGACGTTCCTGCGCGACATCGGTAAACACTTCTCTGTTAACCAGATGATTAACAAAGAAGCGGTCAAGCAGCGTCTTAACCGTGACGATCAGGGCATCTCTTTCACCGAGTTCTCCTACAACCTGTTGCAGGGCTATGACTTCGCCTGCCTGAACAAGCTGCACGGCGTCTCTCTGCAAATTGGCGGTTCCGACCAGTGGGGAAACATCACCTCCGGTATCGATCTGACCCGTCGCCTTCATCAGAATCAGGTGTTTGGTCTGACCGTGCCGCTGATCACCAAAGCAGACGGTACCAAGTTCGGTAAGACCGAAGGCGGTGCGGTATGGCTCGATCCGAAGAAAACCAGCCCGTACAAATTCTACCAGTTCTGGATCAACACGGCGGATGCCGATGTCTATCGCTTCCTGAAGTTCTTCACCTTTATGGATATCGAAGAGATCAATGCGCTGGAAGAAGAAGACAAGAACAGCGGTAAAGCACCGCGCGCCCAGTACGTGCTGGCGGACGAAGTGACCAAACTGGTTCACGGTGAAGAAGGTCTGGCGGCGGCGAAACGCATCACGGCGAGCCTGTTCAACGGCACCCTGAGCGATTTAAGCGAAGAGGACTTCGAACAGCTGGCGCAGGATGGTGTGCCGATGGTGGAGATGGAAAAAGGCGCCGATCTGATGCAGGCGCTGGTCGATTCCGAGCTCCAGCCGTCTCGCGGTCAGGCGCGTAAAACCATCGCCTCTAACGCGATCACCATCAACGGTGAGAAACAGGCCGATCCGGAATACACCTTTACCGACAACGACCGTCTGTATGGTCGCTACACGCTGCTGCGTCGCGGTAAGAAAAACTACTGCCTGGTCTGCTGGAAGTAATTAAAAGTATGCAGGGGCGTGGGAAACCACGCCCCTTTTGTTTTGACAGGGTTTGGTAAGTACAAGATGAAGAACATCCTCGCCATTCAGTCCCACGTTGTTTTTGGACATGCTGGCAACAGCGCTGCGGAATTCCCGATGCGCCGCCTCGGGGCCAACGTCTGGCCACTCAATACCGTCCAGTTCTCTAATCATACCCAGTACGGTAAATGGACCGGCTGCGTGATGCCGCCGTCGCATCTGACGGAAATCGTTCAGGGCATTGCGGATATCGACCAGCTTAAACGCTGCGATGCTGTACTGAGCGGCTATCTGGGCTCGGCGGAGCAGGGGGAGCATATCCTCGGCATCGTGCGCCAGGTGAAAGCGGCTAACCCTGCGGCGAAATATTTCTGCGATCCGGTGATGGGCCATCCTGAAAAGGGCTGCATCGTAGCGCCGGGCGTTGCGGAGTTTCATGTCCGTCATGCGTTGCCCGCCAGCGATATTATTGCGCCCAACCTGATTGAACTGGAGATCCTGAGCGAGCATCCGGTTAACAGCGTAGAAGAGGCTGTAAGCGCTTCTCGCGAGCTGATCGCGCAGGGGCCAGAGATTGTACTGGTTAAACACCTGGCACGCGCAGGATTGAGCCAGGACCGTTTTGAGATGCTGCTGGTGACGAAGGACGAAGCCTGGCACATCAGTCGACCGCTGGTGGATTTCGGTACACGTCAGCCCGTCGGGGTCGGTGATGTGACCAGCGGTTTACTGCTGGTGAAGCTTTTGCAGGGCGCGAGCATGCGCGACGCGCTGGAGCACGTGACGGCAGCCGTTTATGAAATCATGATTGCGACGAAGACGATGCAGGAATATGAGCTACAGGTGGTTGCGGCACAGGATCGTATCGCGAAGCCGGAGCACTATTTCAGCGCCACACGGTTATAACCGTCCAGAGTTCGTAGGCCGGGTAAGCGTCAGCGCCACCCGGCAACACAGGCAACTCGGTTAATTCAGTCCTTCCGCTTTCAGCGCCGCAGCCACCGCAGGACGCTCCGCCACGCGCGCCATATATGACGCAATATGATCTAACCCGTCCATGTTCAGCTTAACCGCGCGCGCCCAGCGCAGAACGGTAAACAGATAGGCATCGGCGATGGTGAAACGCGAGCCCCCGATCCACTGGTCGTCTTTCAGCGCGTCGTTGATGTACTGTAATTTTTTCTCCAGCAGCATGCGTACGGTGGGTTTGTACTCTTCCGGCGTGTCCGGGCGGAACAGAGGCGTAAAGCCTTTGTGCAGTTCGGTGGCAATATAGTTCAGCCACTCCAGCGTCTTATAGCGCGCAATGCTGCCGGTGGGGGCAAGGAGCTGACGATCCGGTACGTTGTCCGCCAGGAATTGCATAATTGCCACGCCTTCGGTCAGCAGGGTGCCATCATCCAGCAGCAGGGCCGGAACCTGCCCTTTTGGGTTAATCGCAAAAAAGTCATCCCCGTTTTCCAGGCGCTTTTTCATCAGGTCAACGCCGTCCAGCGTGAAATCCTTACCGCTCTCGCGAAGGGTGATATGCGAAGCAAGAGAGCAGGCGCCCGGTTTATAGAACAGTTTCATCGGTAACTCCTTTTTGCTGAGGTTCCCGCTATGTTAGTGCGCGTTCGGATAAAAAAAAAGCCGCTAATCAATTAGCGGCTTCTGTTCAGTCGTTTCCCGATGACATTACGCGTTCGCGGTGTTGGTCGCTTTAGCGGGTTTGTCGTCGTCCTGCGTCATACGATTGAGTTTAGGTGCGGTCAGCAGCATCAGCACGGCAATCACGGCTGTCGCGATACCAATTTGCATGAACACGGTGCCGTAGACGTTCAGGGAGACCAGCGGGTCGGTAACGTTGTCCGGTACCGCCATCAGGTTCGCAATCTTACCTGCAATGATCGCTGCACCCGCGGTAGTCAGGAACCAGCTACCCATGATGAAGCCCATCAGACGCTGAGGAACCAGCTGTGCAACCATTGCCAGGCCCAGACCGGAGATCATCAGCTCACCGATAGACTGCAACGCATAGCTCAGGATCAGCCAGTTAACAGAAACGATACCCGCATCGGTCGCGAATTTCGTCCCCAGCGGCAGCACAAGGAACGCGCCTGAGCACAGCACCATACCGATAGCGAACTTGTGCGGCATCGGCAGACGGTCGCCCATCTTGTTATAGATAGCAGCCAGAATCGGGCTACCAATCATGATCCAGAACGGGTTCAGTGCCTGATACTGCTCCGGCTCGAACGCGATACCCAGGATGGAGTGTTCAACGTTGCGGATAGCGAAGAAGTTCAGAGACGTTGGCATCTGGCTGTACAGAACGAAGAAGATAATCGCTTCCAGCATCAGGATGAACGCCACAATCATCTTACGACGTGCCGCACCCTGCATCGCGAAGGCTTCTTTAGCGAAGATGATCACGATACCCAGCGCAACCACGGCCAGTACGGCACGTGCAATACCCTGGTTGTGCAGCAGCCAGGTGGCAACAGCGGCCAGGATCACAATGCCGACGATGGTTGCCAGCAGTTTGCCCATATGCACGGGTTCGAAGTCTGGTTTAGAACCATAATCTTTAACCCAGCTACGGCAGAACAGGAAGTTCACAACGGTGATCAGCATACCCACGAAGCTCAGCGCAAACGCTACGCTCCAGCCAAATTTCGCGGCCAGCCATGGGGTTGCCAGCATAGAGAAGAATGAACCGATGTTGATGGACATGTAGTACATGGTGAATGCACCGTCCAGACGCGGATCATCTTTGTTGTAGCAGGTAGAAAGCAGGGAGGACGGGTTAGCCTTAAAGAGGCCGTTACCTACCGCGATGGTGGCCATGCCCATATATACCACGCCCGCATCGTGCCCGGACCATGCAACCAGACCATAGCCAATCGCCAGAACCACGGCGCCCAGCATAATCACGCGTTTCGTACCGAGGACTTTATCGCCTAACCAGCCGCCGATAGCGACCAGGCCATAGACCAGAGCACTGAAGGACGAGAACAGCGTGATGGAATCGGCTTCGGACATACCCAGTTGCTTCACCAGGTAAACGGCCATAATCCCTTGCAGGCCGTAGTAGCCAAAACGCTCCCATAATTCGATAGAGAAAATGAGATAGAACGCTTTAGGCTGTTTGAAAGCGTTCAGACTTACGCTTTCCTCTGTTGGTTTATTGTTTGCAGTCGACACATATACCTCTTTTTTTACATCCCATATTAACGGGGGTGTTCATAGCGTGATGACCGTAGTCCATCCGCTTTATAGTTATATTGGGAGGGGAAACGGCGGGTAATGTTCACTATCCAGCCCCATCTGGCAATACGTTTGTAATAATCTGTTACATATAACTGCGGCGGTATATTCAGCGGTTCACGCAAATGTTATGCAGCGTTAAATTTCATCCGTTGAGAATTGTTGGTTTTTTTCACTGTAAATGGCCCTATTAAATGGCTGTATGGCGATATGTTCTGCTATTTTGGGTAAATGGCAGTGATATAGCCCATATTCTGAAAAATGACTGGTCTTATGTGCGGTGTGGAGCCGATGAGATCTTGTCTGGCTAAGGGATAGGAAGGGTTTTAACAACAAAAATCCAACATCAGGTTATCAGAGTGATCGCGATCACAGATGTATAGAAATTTTTGGTGATGAAAAAACTATTAACCTGTTTGAGTGTTAAATGACCGAAGAATCGACAACGCTTAACGTAATAAGAGAGGGCAATTTACGGTCAACGGAAACGATACCAGAACCCTTATTACAATTAAGGGCTTAGGCATGTAAAAAGGCTGACCGCTCAGGGATAGACTTTTTCTTTGTACTCACACAGATCTTCGATGATGCAGGAGCCGCAGCGTGGTTTACGTGCAGTGCAGGTATAACGCCCGTGAAGGATGAGCCAGTGGTGGCAGTCCACCTTAAACTCCGCAGGGACCACCTTTAACAGCTTCTCTTCAACCTCTTCAACGTTCTTGCCCGGCGCGAACCGGGTGCGGTTAGAGACGCGGAAGATATGGGTGTCCACGGCGATCGTCGGCCAGCCAAATGCCGTGTTCAGCACCACATTTGCCGTTTTCCGCCCGACGCCCGGCAACGCTTCCAGCGCAGCGCGATCTTCCGGTACTTCACCGCCGTGCTGCTCCAGCAGGATCCGGCAGGTCTTAATGACGTTTTCGGCCTTGCTGTTAAACAGGCCGATGGTCTTGATATAGGATTTCACCCCTTCAACGCCCAACTCCAGCATGGCCTGGGGCGTATTGGCGACAGGGTAGAGCAGGGCCGTTGCTTTGTTGACGCTCACGTCAGTGGCCTGCGCGGAGAGCAGCACCGCGATCAGCAATTCAAACGGCGAGTTAAAATTCAGCTCCGTCGTTGGATGAGGGTTCTCATCGCGCAGGCGCGTGAGGATCGCTATGCGTTTCTCTTTATTCATGCTGCTTTCTCGGGGATCCCTTCCTGTACGCTGCGTTCAGCGGCGCGGCGCTTACGTTTTTCATCAATCAGGTATTTTAACGCCAGCATCATCCCAAGGCCAATGAAGGCTCCCGGGGGCAGCATCGCCAGCAGGAACGGGGTGTCCGTATGGAACACCTCAATACGCAGCGACTTCGCCCAGCCGCCAAGCAGCGCGTCAGCACCGTCAAAGAGCGTGCCGTTGCCCAAAATTTCACGCACGGAGCCGAGAACAAACATGGCGGCAGTGGCGCCCATGCCGATCGAAAACCCATCCAGCGCGGAGATGGCCGGGTTGTTTTTCACCGCGAAGGCCTCAGCGCGGCCAACGACAATACAGTTGGTCACGATAAGGGGAATGAAGATCCCGAGAGACTGGTACAGGCCAAATGCGTAGGCGTTAATCAGCATTTGCACGACGCTGACTACCGACGCAATGATCATGACATAAATCGGAATACGGATTTCCGACGGCGTCCAGCGGCGCAAAACAGAAATTGAGAAGTTGGTCAGGGTCAGCACCAGCGTAGTCGCCAGCCCCAGTCCGAGCGCATTGGTGGCGGTAGACGTCACCGCCAGCAGCGGGCACAACCCGAGCAGCTGTACGAGTGCCGAGTTGTTTTTCCAGAGTCCCTGGACGATAACCTCTTTAACCTGGCTCATGGTCACTCCTCACAGGCGGAAAGGTGATTGATCTGCGCGGGCAGCGTTTCGGCATACAGCCCGGCGCGTTTGACGGCGTTAACCACCGCGCGAGGCGTAATCGTGGCGCCGGTGAACTGGTCAAACTCGCCGCCATCTTTTTTCACCGCGAAAGCGGGATCGTCCTCGCCGTGAATCATCTTCCCGGCGAAGTGTAAAATCCAGTCGCTTAAGCGGGTTTCAATTTTGTCGCCAAGGCCCGGCGTTTCGTGATGTTCCGTCACGCGCGTGCCCAGCACGGTGCCGGAAAAATCGCTGCCCACAAGCAGCTGAATCGCGCCGGAGTAACCGTCCGGCGCGGTGGCTTCCATGACGGCACCCACCGGGCTATCGCCCTTACGGGCAATATAAACGCGGTGCGCCCCTTTACCGAGCTGGGGGGCCTGCACAACAAAGCAGCTTTTTTGCAGATCGTTATCATAAAGATCTGATGGGATCACCTGATCGAACAGCGCTTTTTGCTGCTTGATTGCCTGCTCTTCAATGGTGTTTTTCGTCAGTTCATTCACCAGCGCGGTCATTCCGGTGAGGGCGGCGGCGAAGATCGCCAGCGTGACGCCGTGTTTTTGCATTGTCTTTAGCATGGCGTGACCCTTAGCGATGGCCGTACACGCGCGGACGCGTGTAGTAGTCGATGAGCGGAACGGTAATATTCGCCAGCAGCACGGCAAAAGCCACGCCGTCCGGATAGCCGCCAAAGCTGCGAATGAGCCAGACCATCAGGCCCGCCAGCGCGCCGAAAATCAGACGGCCACGGTTTGTGGTGGAGGCGGTGACCGGATCGGTCAGAATGAAGAATGCCCCGAGCATGGTCGCGCCGGAGAGCAGATGGAGCTGCGGGCTGGCCAGTGAATCCGGTGAAATAACCCAGCCGAGCGTCGAGCAGACGGCCAGCGTTACCAGGAAGCTCACCGGAATATGCCAGCGGATCGCTTTTTGTTGCAGCAGGAAGGCGCCGCCCAGGAGGTAGGCCAGATTGACCCACTGCCAGCCAGCGCCCGCCAGCACGCCGCTGAAAATGGAGGATTTCATCACCTGCTCAACGCTGTGACCAGCGCGCAGGGAGGTTTTGAAGGTATCGAGTGGGGTGGCCTGGCTGATACCGTCCACGCCCATGCGAAGCGCGTTCATATCCGCGCCCAGCGCGGTATGGCCGGTAAAGATAACGTGCAGGGCATCCATAAAGCCGGGCACGGTGGCGGCGATCCCATGCGGCGGCAGCCAGCTGGTCATCTGTACCGGGAAGGAGATCAGCAGCACCACGTAGCCAATCATCGCCGGGTTAAACGGATTATGGCCCAGCCCGCCGTACAGCTGTTTAGCGATAATCACCGCAAATACCGTCCCCAGCACCACCATCCACCACGGGGCGAACGGCGGAATGCTGATGGCCAGCAGCAGACCCGTCAACAGGGCAGAGTTATCGCTAAGGATGCGCGTGACGTCCATTTTGCGCAGCTTCAGGATCGCGGCTTCTGCTGCAACGGCGCTGGCACAACCCAGAATCAACTGGAAAAGCGTACCCCAGCCGAAAAACCAACACTGAACGGCAATACCTGGCAGCGCGGCCAGGCACACCAGCATCATAATACGCGAGGTCTGGCGTTGGTTATGGGTATACGGGGAACTTGCAATTCTGAAAACCATTTAATCCTCGTTAACGGCTTGCTGCGCGGCTTTCTTTGCCTGAACGCGCGCAATCGCGGCGGCGACTGCGGCTTTGCGTGGATCGTCGTTAGCGGCCGCAGGCAGGTCGTCCTGCTGCGCCGCTTTTCGTGCTTTCGCGCGGGCGATGGCTGCTTCAACGGCGGCTTTACGCGGGTCGACGGGCGCTTCACCCTCTTCGGCAGGCTGACTCTGCGCTGCTTTACGTGCTTTGGCGCGGGCAATAGCCGCTT
This sequence comes from Enterobacter sp. GD03975, assembly GCF_029838645.1. Taxonomy (NCBI): domain Bacteria; kingdom Pseudomonadati; phylum Pseudomonadota; class Gammaproteobacteria; order Enterobacterales; family Enterobacteriaceae; genus Enterobacter; species Enterobacter sp. GD03975. The sequence goes on along the minus strand of NZ_JAOBZC010000003.1, from coordinate 126,377 downwards.
CCACGGCCGCCTTGCGCGGATCCGTCGCTTCCTGTTCAACCACTACCGACTGCTGTCCGGCTTTGCGGGCTTTTGCACGGGCGATAGCCGCCTCCACCGCCGCTTTACGCGGGTCGATGTCGGCTTCCGGTTTGGCGTTTTGCGCTTTCTCCGCCTGACGCGCGCGCGCTTCGGCTTTACGCGCTTCGCGGGCCGCAATCGCTTCGCTGTTGTCCGGCTTCTGTCCCGCCACGATCGCTACCGCCTGGGCGGCAGTGGCTTTTTTCTCGCGCACGCGGGCCAGGGCTGCGTTAATGGCGTCCTGATCTTTGGCCGCAGGCTGCACGGCGGCCTGCTTATGCCGTTCCTGACGGGCTTGTTTCTCGCGCTCCAGTCGCGCCTGGCGCGCTTCAAATCGGGCCTTCGCTTCAGCGGCACGTTTTTCTTCCATGGAGATCGCGTAGATTTCGGCTTTCTCCTGACGGAAGTACTGCACCAGCGGAATATTGCTTGGGCAGACCCAGGCGCAGGCACCGCATTCAATGCAGTCAGCCAGGTTGTGCGCCTGAGCTTTATCGTGCAGCTGGCCTTTGCTGTACCAGTACAGCTGCTGCGGCAGCAAATCTGCCGGACACGCGTCCGCGCAGGCGCTACAGCGGATGCAGCCTTTCTCTTCCTGCGTTTCGCCCATCTCCGATGGGGAAGGGGCCAGCAGGCAGTTGGTAATCTTGACTACCGGCACGTCGAGCCACGGCAGGGTAAAGCCCATCAGCGGGCCGCCCATAATGACCATCTGATCGCTTCCCGGGCAGAAGTCCGCCTGTTCAAGCAGATGACGTACCGGCGTACCCAGACGCGCCCAGACGTTACCGGGACGGGAGACGGACTCGCCGGTCAGCGTGACGACGCGTTCGGTCAACGGCTCACCGTCGATGACCGCACGCTTCACCGCGTAAGCGGTACCCACGTTTTGCATCAGCACGCCGATGTCGGACGAACGGCCCCCGTGGGGTACCTGTTTACCGGTCAGGATCTGCGTCAGCTGCTTTGCCCCGCCGGACGGGTATTTCGTCGGGATCACGCGCAGACCAATATCATGGCTGTCGGCCAGCACCGCGCGCAGCATCGAAATGGCCTGCGGTTTATTGTCCTCAATACCGATCAGCACGTCACGGGGTTGCAGAATATGCGCAAGGATGCGAATACCTTCAACCACCTGCGCCGCGCAGTCCTGCATCAGACGGTCATCGGCGGTAATGTACGGTTCGCACTCGGCGGCGTTGATAATCAGCGTTTCGATTTTATCGCCGCCGCCGTGCAGCTTGACGCCGGTCGGGAAGCCAGCGCCCCCGAGACCCGCCACGCCGAACTGATGGATGCGTGCAATCAGCTCTTCACGGCTGCGGGCGCGGTAGTCGCTCCAGCCGTCACGATCGATCCAGCGGTCTTCGCCATCGGCTTCAATGATGACGCTCAGCTCAGACAACGCCGACGGATGGGCAACGGTATGGGGGGCAATGGACACCACTTTACCGGAAGTCGGGGCATGTATCGGCAGCATCCGTCCGCGACCAAAGGTCAGCGGCTGACCGCGAAGAACGCTATCGCCTTCCTTCACGCACAGTTCACCCTCAGCGCCGATGTGCTGTTTGAGTGGCATAACGTAACGGGTCGCCAGCGGGATCTGGCGCAGCGGCGTGCCGTTAGACTGCGATTTCATTTCCGGCGGATGAATACCGCCATCGAAATCCCAGATCTTCTCTTTTCTGAAAGCAGAAAATAACTTAAGCATGTTGTTCCACAGGAATATTGCGAACCGGAATGGTCTGAAGATCCCACTTCCAGTTTTCGGTAGTCGTTTCAACCGGGCGTAGTTCTATACACTGCGTCGGGCAGGGCGCCACGCAGAGATTACAGCCGGTGCACAGATCCGCCACAACGGTGTGCATCGCGCGCGTAGCGCCCACAATGGCGTCTACGGGACACGCCTGAATACATTTGGTGCAGCCGATGCAGTTGGCTTCGTCGATCACAGCAAGAGCACGGACGGGCTCCTGCGCCTGTTCATCGCCGTCGACAGGCTGCGGATCGACGTTAAGCAGCGCGGCAATTTTAAGCATGACGGCTTCGCCACCCGGCGCGCAGCGGTTGATCTTTTCTCCCTGCACGCCCACCGCCTCAGCGTAAGGGCGACAGCCAGGGTAGCCGCACTGCCCGCACTGGCTTTGCGGTAAAAGTTCATCAATTTTTTCAACAACCGGATCGTCCTCCACCGCGAAACGGCGGGAGGCATAACCCAGAATGACGCCAAAGACGAGTCCCAGTACGCTGATGGACGCGATGGCAATCCAGATAGCACTCATTACAACTTCACCAGACCACTAAAGCCCATAAAGGCCAGAGACATTAAACCGGCGGTCACCAGGGCGATGGCGTTACCGCGAAACGGCGCGGGAATATCCGCCGCTGCCAGACGTTCGCGAATCGACGCGAACAGGACCATAACAAAGGAGAAACCGACCGCCGCGGAAAAACCGTACAGCGCCGACTGCATGAAATTATGCCCAAGGTTGATGTTGAGCAGCGCCACGCCCAGCACCGCACAGTTAGTGGTGATGAGCGGCAGAAAGATGCCCAGCAGACGATACAGGGCAGGGCTGGTTTTTCGCACAACCATTTCGGTAAACTGCACCACGACCGCGATGACCAGGATAAAGGACAAGGTGCGCAGGTAGAGCATGTCCAGTGGGATCAGGATCCAGGTGTCAATCAGCCATGCGCAAATGGAGGCCATCGTCATCACGAAGGTGGTGGCCAACCCCATGCCCATTGCCGTCTCCAGCTTTTTGGAGACGCCCATAAACGGGCACAGGCCAAGGAACTTCACCAGTACGAAGTTATTAACCAGCACAGTTCCGACAAAGAGCAGTAAGTAATCGGTCATTATTTAGCCTGAAATAAAATAGCCGCCTATTATCGGATAAACGACAACAGGCCACAACAGGTTAACTGTAAGGTTATTACGGGTTAACGAAGGTCTTCTTAACGCGCGTCGAACGCTTGAAATAGGGCACCAGAAGCGCCGTTGCCAGCAGCGGAAACAGGAGCTGGCGAACCGCCAGCGCGTCAGACACTGGCGAAAAAGCGAACGCTTTAACGGCCAGCAGCACGGAGACAAGCAGCCAGATAATATAATGTTTCGGCACGTTTTTGCGGCGCTTAAAGAAGGCGATGGTCAGCCACAGCGTGTAGTACCACATCGCGATCGCGAAAACGAACGACACAAACCACGTTGCAATATTAAGCGCACTCTGGGACATCAGCGTCTGAATAGCATGAGGCGTAACCAGTGCGGTGGTGTAAAGCAACAGCGCCAGCGATGCGCTTAATAGTGCCACCAGCAGCCATGCCAGCGGGGCGATTAACCAGCCCCCAATTCGTTCTCCAGGCAATGCGGTCATACGCTCTCCCATAGTCTGCGCGAAATGTTATACAGAAATTTGCAGGGCGGAGAGTATATAACATTTCGCGCCGAAGGCTACTTTCTTATACAACGTAACGCCAGACGGACTTAGGCACTTCCCCCACGTTGAACAGACGACCGCCGGAGACGAGTTCGGCGCGACGATGGTCAGCAGCGCGGTACATATTGATGATGTCCTGATTATCCGACAGCGTGTAGTTCAGATGGTCAAACAGTTTTTCCAGGCTTTCAAGGGAATTGATCTTGCGAAATTTTAATAAATAGTCCTGAACTGTCATATTAATAAGTTTCCATATAAAAGGGTAATACCCATAAAGGTAATGCGTTCGAATAATAAACGGATTAATAAAGACGTAAACTGTCCACTCGGGTAACGCGACGAAATTAGGAGTTTTCTTTGCGAAGAATCAGGCATCAGCAGATGCCTGGAAGAGAAGGGTAACCCCGTTCATTACGGCTGGCAATACGTACCATAACGTAATGTGTCACGCTTTATGACGGTATGGCTTACTTTTGTTGTGCGACAGTGACGGGCTCCGGCGGCTGGTAGTTATCGATATGGCTGGCAATGCCAAGCAACACGACCGAAACCCCAAGGACAATCCATCCCGCTAATTCAATGATTCGATTAATTATTGACGTCATAATTTGTGTTTGTAATTTATCCATAAATACAGATTACAAATGTTACAGCGCCCTTTTCTCCAGAGCAAGCGCTTTGGGAACGATTCCCGGTGGCAATATGTCTCCTTTAATGCGGCGTTACAAAAAAACGTTTCCGCGGGATGCTATTTTAACGTTCAGGGCACATTATTAATCTGTGCGATAAGCACAGGGCCAGTGATAAATAAGCGCACAGCGAGGGGGCACACGATGAGTGAAAACATCCGCGTCGGTCTTATTGGCTACGGGTACGCAAGTAAAACCTTTCATGCACCTCTGATTGCCGGCACGCCGGGCATGGCGCTGGCGGCTATTTCAAGCAGCGATGAAGCCAAAGTCCACGCCGACTGGCCCAACGTGCCGGTGATGACGGAACCTAAGCATCTGTTTAACGATCCTAATATTGACCTTATTGTTATCCCTACCCCTAACGACACCCACTTCCCGCTGGCGAAAGCGGCGCTGGAGGCGGGTAAACACGTTGTCGTCGATAAGCCCTTTACCGTGACGTTGTCACAGGCGCGCGAGCTGGACGCGCTGGCGCGAAGCCTGGGGCGGTTATTGTCGGTCTTTCACAACCGGCGCTGGGACAGCGATTTCCTGACGGTCAAAGCGCTGCTGAGCGAAGGCACGCTCGGCGAAATTGCCTATTTTGAATCGCACTTCGATCGTTATCGTCCGCAGGTGCGTGACCGCTGGCGCGAGCAGGCGGGGCCGGGCAGCGGCATCTGGTATGACTTAGCGCCGCATCTGCTCGATCAGGCCGTCCATCTGTTTGGTCTGCCCGTGAGCATGACGGTCGATTTAGCGCAGCTCAGGCCGGGCGCGGAGACAACCGACTATTTTCACGCCATTTTAAGCTATCCGCAGCGCCGCATCGTGCTGCACGGCACAATGCTTGCGGCTGCGGAATCGGCCCGCTATATCCTTCACGGGGCGCGCGGCAGCTACGTGAAGTTCGGCCTGGATCCCCAGGAAGAGCGCCTCAAAAATGGCGAACGCTTGCCGCAGGAGGACTGGGGCTACGACATGCGGGACGGGGTGGTGACGCGTGCGGAGGGCGAGACGCTGGTTGAGGAAACGGTGTTGACCCTGCCGGGGAATTACCCGGCCTATTACGCTGCAATCCGTGACGCGCTGAACGGTTCAGGTGAAAATCCGGTTCCGGCGAGCCAGGCCATCCAGATTATGGAGCTCATCGAGCTGGGGATCGAATCTGCCAGACATCGCGCCACGCTCTGTCTGGCATAGGTGTTAAATACGTTTGTAGGCCGGGTAAGGCGTAGCCGCCACCCGGCAAAGGGTTTATGCGGTCGCCACCTTATCCCGAAGCGCCTGTTTCTCTTCTGGCGTCAGGAAGGCAATTTCCAGCCCGTTGATTTGTGCCTGACGGATCTGCTCGCGGCTCAGTCCGGCCTGCGGTGCGGCGACAGTGTATTCGTGAATAATATCCACGCCCTGAACGGCCGGATCGTCCGTGTTCAGTGAAGCGAGAACCCCGTATTCCAGGAAGGTTTTCAGCGGGTGTTGCGCCAGAGATGCGACCGTACTGGTCTGAATATTGGAGGTCAGGCAGGATTCAACCCCGATACGTTGCTCTGCGAGGAAATCCATCAGCGCACGATCTTCAATCGCCTTCACGCCGTGACCGATACGTTCTGCACCCAGTTCACGAATGGCCTGCCAGATGCTTTCCGGCCCCGCGGCTTCTCCCGCATGAACGGTAATGTGCCAGCCGGCATCACGTGCGCGGTTGAAATGAGACAGGAACAGGCTGCCCGGGAAGCCCAGCTCGTCACCGGCGAGGTCGATGGCGGTGATCTGGTCGCGATGCGCCAGTAACGCCTCCAGCTCCTGAAGACAGGCCGCTTCACCGAAGGTACGGCTCATAATGCCGATTAAACGCGCCTGAACGTCAAAGGTTTTGCAGCCTTCACGCACGCCTTCAATGACCGCTTCAACCACGCCCGCCACTGGCAGGTTGTGGGTCATCGCCATATAGCCCGGGGAGAAACGCAGCTCGACATAATGCAGGCCGTTGCGTGCGGCATCTTCGATGTTTTCAAAGGCGACACGGCGACAGGCATCGAGCGAGGCCAGCATCTTCACGCCCCAGTCGAGCTTGCTCAGGAAACTCACTAGATCCGGCTCGTTCGACGTGACCTGGACATGGGGGATCAGGGTTTCAAGCGTTTCAGCAGGAAGCGTCAAATTGAACTGGCGGCCAAGATCGAGAATGGTTTGGGCACGAATGTTGCCGTCAAGATGGCGGTGAATATCGGTTAAAGGCAGGCGTGTATCAATCATGGTCGCACTCTTTGCTGGTTAAAGTGCGCCATATTATAAAAACAAAACGGGGTAAAAAGCTATTTGCGCAAGGGAATATTCCGTTGCGCAAATAATTTACAGCAGCGTGTTGATGCCCGCGATGAGGCGCTGAACGCCCTGTTCAAGCTTACTACGGGGGCAACCCGCGTTCAGACGAACGTAGCCTTTTCCTTCTGCTCCATAGGTATATCCCGGCATGATGGCCACTTTTTGCTGCTCAATCAGCACCTTTTGCAGCGTATTGTCGTCAATACCGAGCGGGCTAAGGTCGATCCAGGCCAGATAGGTGGCCTCAGGCGGTTGCCAGCTGAGTGCCGGAAAGGCGGTATTCAGTTCGTCAGCAATATAGCGCAGATTTTCTTCAAGATATGCCCGCAGCGCATCCAGCCAGGGTTCGCCCTGCCGATAAGCCGCAATGTGTGCGGTCAGTGCCAGCACGGAAGGGGAAGAGAGCCCGTCCCGGCCTTTTAATGCATTCAGATAGGCGTTACGGCTGTCGTTATCGGCGATAAGCCCGTAGGCGCCCGTCAGCGCCGGAATGTTGAAGCTTTTGGATCCCGAGGTCAGCAGCGCCCATTTGCCACTCGCCACCTCATTCCAGGGCGTATGGCGATGCGTTCCCCATACCATATCCATATGAATTTCGTCGCTGATTACCGCCACATCGTATCGTCTGCAAAGCGCCGCCATTGTGGCCAGCTCGTCCCGCGTCCAGACTTTGCCGGTCGGGTTTTGCGGACTACACAGCAGCAAAATCGTGTTTTCCGGTTTTGCCAGCGCCGCCTCCAGCGCGGCCATATTGCCGTCCCAGCCATGCGCCGTTTTCTGCATCGGCACGGAAACAGCGTTACGCTGGTTGCCGTCGACCGCTTTATAAAACGCATCATAAGCCGGAGTATGAACCACCACGCCGTCGCCAGGCGAGGACCAGATGCGGATCAGCTCAGAGACCATATAAATGACCGACGGTCCATACACCACGGCTTCGGTATCAATCTGACTGTTAAAGCGTTGCCGGAACCAGTGCGCCACGGCGGTCAGGAAGTCGTCATTTTTCCAGCGACTGTAGCCAAACACCCCGTGGTTAATTCGCTGGTGCAGCGCTTCGGTAATGCAGGGGGCGGTGGCAAAATCCATATCAGAGATGGTGAAGGGCAGCAGGTCGGCAGCGCCAAAACGGTCGGCGACATAATCCCACTGGGTACACCAGGTGCCGTGTCGATCCACGACGGTAGAAAAATCAAACATGACGGTGCTCCGTAAAGTAAAACCCCCTCATGACGAGGGGGGCGAGGCATCAGGCTTCGACGGTTCGCATCAGGGTTGCCAGTTCATCCTTCACTGACTGAACCTGCGGGCCAATGACGACCTGCAAATTGTGTTGATTTAACTGTACCACGCCGATAGCCCGGTTAGCTTTAAGCGCATTGGTGTCCACTTTTGACATGTCTGCCACCGACAGGCGCAGGCGGGTGATGCAGTTATCCAGAGAGGTGATGTTATCCGCACCGCCCAGCGCCGCCAGAATAGCCGGTGTGTTATACCCGGATTTACCCACGGTTCCGGCTACCGCCTGTTCAACACTGGTGGCCGTATCGGCATCGCGGCCTGGCGTTTTCAGGTTAAAGCGGGTGATGGCGAAGCGGAAGATCCCGTAGTACACCGCAAACCAGATGGCCGCCACTACCGGCACCAGATACCACTTGGTGGACAGGCCGTGCAGGATACCGAACACCACGAAGTCGATCACGTTGCCGTCGGTATTGCCGATGGTGACGCCCAGCACCGCCATCACGGTGAAGCCCAGGCCGGTCAGCACGGCGTGAATGAGGTACAGCACCGGGGCAACGAACAGGAACAGGAATTCGATAGGCTCGGTAGTGCCGCCTACGACGCAGGCGATCACGCCGGAAATCAGCAGGCCTTTAATTTTATGACGGTTTTCCGGACGGGCGCAGTGGTACATCGCCAGCGCCGCGCCGGGCAGACCGCCGAGGAAGGCAGGCATTTTACCCTGTGACAGGAAACGGGTCGCGCTTTCAGAGAAGCCGTGCGTGGTCGGGCAGCTCAGCTGCGCCTGGAAGATGGTCAGCGCGCCGCTCACGGAGTGGCCGCAGACGTCCATGGTACCGCCCGCTTCGGTAAAGCGGATCAGGGCAACCAGAATGTGCTGTAGGCCGAACGGCAGCAGCAGACGTTCGCCCGTGCCGAAAATCATCGGTCCGAAATCACCCGCGCCGTTGATAATGCGGCCAATACCGGCAATCCCCATCGCAAAAACGGGCCAAATCAGGGGGATGATCAGGCCAAACAGCCCCATCACAACCAGCGTAATAATTGGCACAAAGCGGGTGCCGCCGAAGAAGGCCAGCGCATCGGGCAGACGGATGTTGTGAAAGCGCTCGTGCAGCATCCAGATGATCACCCCGGCGATCACGGCTCCCAGGATCCCGGTGTCGATGGACTGAATGCCGATCACGCTCTGAATGTTATTGGCTTTCAGTACGGCCGCGTCGGTCGTCGGCAGTATGCCTTTCGCGGTCAGCCAGAAGTTAACCGCAAGGTTCATGACCGCATAGCCCACGAAGCCCGCAAAGGCCGCCACGCCTTTATTTTCGCGCGCCAGGCCCAGAGGGATGGCGATACAGAACATCACCGGCAGGAAACTGAAGGCAAACGATCCGACCTTGCTCATCCAGATGAAGATCGCCTGAAGTACCGGATTTCCCAGGAAAGGGATCAGGGTAATGACATCGTGGCTGCTTAACGAACTGCCGATCCCCAGCATGATCCCGCAAAAGGAGAGAAGTGCCACGGGCAGCATAAAGGTCTTACCCAGTTGCTGGAAAAACTCCCACAGCGATATTTTTTGTGCTGCTTTCGTCGTCATAAAACGACTCCTTAAATGGTAGAAAGAGATTTAACGGCCTCGATGCAGCGAGAAGATAAAACGTTTTATCAAACTTTAGTGCGCGCTAAATCACATTCTCAGGCTTTTACTGGTAGTATAAAGATAACGTATTGATAAAACGTTTTAGCGTTCTCATTATCAGGGAGTCACGCCACCACATGGCTGTAGCGAAAAAGATCACCATCAACGATGTCGCGCTGGCGGCGGGGGTTTCCGTCAGCACCGTTTCGCTGGTACTGAGCGGAAAGGGGCGCATCTCTCCTGCAACGGGTCAGCGCGTCAACGAGGCCGTTGAGCAGCTGGGCTTTGTGCGAAATCGCCAGGCGTCGGCGCTGCGCGGCGGACAAAGCGGGGTGATAGGGCTGATCGTTCGCGACCTCACGTCGCCGTTTTATGCAGAACTGACCGCGGGGCTTACCGAGGCGCTTGAAGCGCAGGGGCGAATGGTGTTTCTGCTCCACGGTGGGCGCGAACCGGAGCAACTGCTCTCCAGGCTGGATATGCTACTGACGCAAGGGGTGGATGGTGTGATAGTGGCCGGCGCGTCCGGCGTGGGCAGCGAACTCTGTGAGCGCGCCGCGCAGAAAGGCGTACCGCTGGTGTTTGCGTCGCGCGCCAGCTATCTCGACGAAGCCGATACTCTTCGCCCGGATAACATGCAGGCCGCGCAAATGCTGACCGAACATCTTATTCATCGCGGCCATCAGCGTATCGCCTGGCTCGGTGGTAAAAGCTCGTCTCTCACGCGTGCCGAGCGGGTGGGCGGTTACTGCTCCACGCTCATCAAATACGGCCTACCGTTTCACAGCGAATGGGTGGTGGAGTGCGAATCCAGCCAGAAGAAAGCCGCAGAAGCCATCGGCACGTTGCTCCGCACCAGCCCGACAATCAGCGCGGTGATTTGCTATAACGATGTGATTGCGATGGGGGCGTGGTTCGGCTTGATCCGCGCCGGACGCCAGAGCGGTGAGGGCGGGGTAGAAACCTTCTTCGGTCACCAGGTGGCGCTGGGGGCGTTTGCCGATGTGGGTGAAAATGCGCTGGACGATCTCCCCATCGTCTGGGCGACGACGCCGGCTCGGGAAATGGGGTACACCCTGGCGGACAGGATCATGCAGCGGATCGAGAAGGCGGACGTCCAGGCTGGGCATCAGATTGTGGCGGCGCGGTTAGTGACGGTGAAGTGACGCAGGCTCAGAATCGTAGGCCGGGTAAGGCGCAGCCGCCACCCGGCAATAAAAAACCCCTCGTGCGAGGGGTTTTGTCGTTTACTGCTGCGGTACTGCCGGCGGCGCTGCCGGTTCAGCCGGTGCCGGAATGCCCAGCGTCGGCATACCAAACATGCCGACAAAATCTTCCAGCGGCATTTTGTCGCCGTTGAGCGTTACCTGACCATTAGCATATTGCAGGCTGGTGGAAATGGTGTTGTCTTCCACTTTCGTGATGCGGAACATCTGGCCCATCGCCGCCAGGCCTTTCACCTGCTGGTTCGCCAGTTTGCCTGCATCCTCTTCACCATAACCTTCAAGCTTCGCAATCTGCGTCATGAACTCGGTCGCCATATCCATCGGGATAGTCAGCTTGCTGTCGAGCGACTTCACGCTGCGGTCAACTTCCTGCGCCAGGGTCTGCGGCTCGCCGGTAGCGGCTGCCGGATCCTTCAGGAACAGCGACAGGTTGAAGTTGGTTTCGCCCTTGTCGTTTTTCCAGCTCAGTGGCGCAACGGTAATTACCGGCTCGCCTTTCAGCAGGATCGGCAGGTTATTAAACAGCACACTCATCGCCTGCTGCTGGTACGCCTGCGGGTTCTGTTGCAGGGCGGCATCGGTCAGCAGAGCCTGGCTCTCTTTGCTGTATTTCTGGCTAAATGCGTGCCACGCCTGGCCGTCAATGTTGCCGATTTTCAGTGACAGCTTGCCGGTACCCAGGTCCTGATTTTGAACCTTCAGGCTTTTCAGGCTGTAATCCAGCTGGGTGTTGATGCTTTTACCGTCTTTGGACACGTCCGACTTGCCGTCCAGATCCATGCCTTCCAGCACCGCCATCTCCTTGCCTTCAATCGCAATGGCGATTTTATCGAGGCTCAGCTTCTGGTCGCCAATACGCTCGTCAAAATCGGTCATGCGGCTGTTGCCGCTGGCCTTCAGGTTGTTAAAGGTGAGCTGAACCTTCTGGTTATATTCATTAACTGAATTCACCAGGCCGCTTTCAGCATCGCCTGTCAGGGAAACATTCTTACCGTCACGATCGGCGTCAAGCTTGAAATTACCGCCGCTGAAGGCGACTTTATCGGTGCCTTGTTCGTAATTTAGCGCTTTCAGGTCGATGTCGGAATGCGTATCGCCGGCATAGCTGATGCGGGTATTGATCTCAAACGGCGATGTGTTTTTTGCCATATCGAACAGCGGCTTCGTCACCTCATTATTGACCAGTACGGTTCTGGCTGATGCCATGGAGGGGATCAGGTTAAATTTCTTCAACTGCGCCAGCGGGAACGGACCGTGGCTGACCACCTCATCCAGCACCACGCTCTGGCCTGGTTTCAGCCAGGCGTTCTGATTACCCGCAACCGGCTTCACCACCACCTGCATATGGCTGGTAAACACGCCGCGCTGGTAATTCTGGTAGCTCAGCTCCAGGCCTGCTTCAGGCGCGCTGCGCTTAATCTCGCTGTTTGCCTGCGCCATCATCTCTGCCAGACGGCTTTCCAGCTGTTTCCCGGTATACCAGGAGGCACCCGTCCAGATCACGCCTAAAGCAACAATCACTCCTACCGCTACGACCGATTTTTTCATTGCGATTATCCCTAAAATGAAACCAGGCGGTCAAAACCGCCTGGTGTTACAACGCCTGTTACTAGCTTAGCAAGAGTTGTTAAAAAATTCAGTAAGTCCCTAAAGCTTATTAAAAACGCGCGCCAGACGGCCAGTGCCGCTTACCAAGACAGGCGACTCGTTTGCCGGAACAAAAGCGGATTCCCCCGGCTTGAGCACCAGACGCTCGCTACCGTTATGCAAGGTCGCTTCACCTTCCACGCATAACAGGATCGCCGCGCTCTCCTGCGCAATGGCGGTTTCGCCTGCGCTGAGGTCGTGCAGGGAAAAGGCAAAATCGTCAACCGGGATCGGGAAGTCCAGCTCTGCGCCATTTTTCACCGGCTGAGTAAGCAGCTCCGCAGCAGGTTTCGCCTCGAACTTCACGTTGGCTACCAGCTCAGGGATGTCGATGTATTTAGGCGTCAGGCCCGCGCGCAGCACGTTATCGGAGTTAGCCATCACCTCCAGCGCCACGCCGTTCAGGTAGGCGTGCGGGGTTTCAGCGAACAGGAACATCGCTTCGCCCGGATTGAGCTTCACCACGTTCAGCAGCAGCGGAGAGAAGAGGCCGCTGTCGTCCGGGTAAAACGCGGAAATCACGCGAATGGTCTCCCATGGCTCACCCTGCTGGCCGTTCAGCGCGGCTTTCAGCACCGCCAGCGCGTGGGATTTTTCCTCGCCCTGCATATTCAGCAGGCTGGCAAACAGCGCGCTCAGGGCTTCCGCGGTAGGGTTCTCCAGGAAGTGGGCGATAGCCTTGTGCGCCCCGGCGACCGGTTGCAGCAGAGAAATAATCTCGGAAAACTCGCGGAAGGCATTCATCGCCAGGAAAGGAGTGAGGGCGAACACCAGTTCCGGCTTGTGGTTAGGATCTTTGTAGTTACGTTCTGCCGCGTCTAACGGAATACCAGCGGCATTTTCTTTGGCAAACCCGATTTCAGATGCTTTTTTGTTTGGATGAACCTGAATGGAGAGCGGCTGATCGGCGCACAGTACCTTGAACAGAAACGGCAATTCACCAAAACGATTTGCCACTTTTTCGCCGAGCAGCGCGGCCTTGTCGGCGTCGATGACGTCACGCAGGCTGCGAACCTGGCCGCTGGCATCTTCTATTTTTGAGCTGCTCTTCGGGTGCGCGCCCATCCACAGCTCTGCCATCGGCAGATTGTCCGGGTTGGCGATACCGTAGAGATCCGTTAACGCAGTTTTACTTCCCCAGGCGTAGTTTTGCACTGAGTTGATGAGTTTTTGCATTATCAAGCCCTGATTCAAATGTGGAATTAACTCCGGGTATTAAAGCAATAAACCGGATGGAAGTAACCTGCGGATGTAAAAAGTCGTACTAGTCTCAGTTTTTGTTAAAAAATTGTGTAGGATAAGCTGACTCGCTTTTAAGCCGGGCAGCGGAACATCTGCCCTGAATAAACAGACCGACGCAGTAAGTGAGAGAACAATGTCGAATAAACCCTTCCATTATCAGGATCCTTTCCCCCTCAGTCAGGATCGGACCGAGTATTACCTGTTAACCCGCGATTACGTTTCTGTCTCTGAGTTTGAAGGGCAGGAGATCCTCAAAGTTGACCCCCAGGCGCTGACGCTGCTGGCGCAGCAGGCCTTCCACGATGCTTCCTTTATGCTTCGTCCGGCGCATCAGCAGCAGGTTGCCGATATCCTGAGCGACCCGGAAGCCAGCGAGAACGACAAATACGTCGCGCTGCAATTCCTGCGTAACTCGGATATCGCGGCGAAAGGCATTCTGCCGACCTGCCAGGACACCGGTACGGCCATTATCACCGGTAAAAAAGGCCAGCGCGTCTGGACCGGCGGCGGTGACGAAGCGGCGCTGGCGCACGGCGTCTACAACACCTACACCGAAGATAACCTGCGCTACTCGCAAAACGCGGCGCTGGATATGTACAAAGAGGTGAACACCGGCACTAACCTGCCGGCGCAGATTGACCTCTACAGCGTCGACGGTGACGAATATAAATTCCTCTGCATCGCCAAAGGCGGCGGTTCAGCCAACAAAACCTATCTTTACCAGGAAACCAAAGCGCTGCTGACTCCGGGCAAGCTGAAGAACTATCTGGTCGAGAAGATGCGCACCCTCGGCACCGCGGCCTGTCCGCCGTACCATATCGCGTTTGTGATTGGCGGTACGTCCGCTGAAAGCACCCTGAAAACCGTCAAGCTGGCTTCCACCAAATACTACGATGGGCTGCCAACCGAAGGTAACGAGCATGGCCAGGCGTTCCGCGACGTGCAGCTTGAGCAGGAACTGCTGACCGAAGCGCAGAATCTGGGGCTGGGCGCGCAGTTTGGCGGGAAATACTTCGCGCATGACATTCGCGTGATCCGACTCCCGCGTCACGGCGCATCCTGCCCGGTGGGCATGGGCGTGTCGTGCTCTGCGGATCGTAACATCAAGGCCAAGATCAACCGCGACGGCATCTGGATCGAAAAGCTGGAGAACAACCCGGGTAAATATATCCCGGAAGCGCTGCGTAAAGCGGGTGAGGGCGAAGCGGTACGCGTTGACCTCAACCGCCCAATGAAGGAGATCCTGGCCCAGCTTTCACAGTATCCAGTTTCAACGCGCCTTTCCCTGAATGGGACAATTATCGTGGGCCGCGACATCGCCCATGCGAAGCTGAAAGAGCGCCTGGACAACGGTGAAGGGCTGCCGCAGTACATTAAAGATCACCCGATCTATTACGCAGGGCCGGCAAAAACGCCTGAGGGGTATGCTTCCGGTTCGTTAGGCCCCACCACGGCGGGCCGTATGGACTCTTACGTTGACCAGTTGCAGGCCAACGGGGGCAGCATGATCATGCTGGCGAAAGGCAACCGCAGCCAGCAGGTGACGGACGCGTGCCACAAGCACGGCGGCTTCTACCTCGGCAGCATCGGCGGCCCGGCCGCGGTGCTGGCGCAGGGCAGTATCAAGAGCCTGGAGTGCGTGGAGTACCCGGAGCTGGGTATGGAAGCGATCTGGAAAATTGAGGTGGAAGACTTCCCGGCGTTCATCCTCGTGGATGACAAAGGTAACGACTTCTTCAAACAGATCCAGTCGTCTCAGTGTTCGGCATGTGTGAAGTAATTCTGTAAATTGCCGGGTGGCGCTTACCCGGCCTACATTCTCGTAGGTCGGGTAAGGCGTCAGCGCCACCCGACGTCAAAAAGAGCGCACAAAGCGCCATAACGTTTCTCAGAAGTCATCAATACTTATCTCTTAAGCATGTGAGCAATCCCATCTTTGTTATCAAGGAGTAAGTAATGACAATGCATCGCCGCGAGAAAGACTCTATGGGCGCCATCGACGTCCCGGCCGACAAGCTATGGGGCGCGCAAACCCAGCGTTCGCTGGAGCATTTCCGCATTTCGACAGAAAAAATGCCTGTCTCGCTCATCCAGGCGCTGGCGTTGACCAAACGCGCAGCCGCCAAAGTAAACCAGGATTTGGGCCTGCTGGATGCCGATAAGGCCAGCGCCATCATTAACGCCGCCGACGAAGTGCTGGCGGGCAAGCATCCCGACGAATTCCCCCTCGCCATCTGGCAGACCGGTTCAGGCACCCAGAGCAACATGAACATGAACGAGGTGCTGGCGAACCGCGCGAGCGAGCTGCTTGGCGGCGCGCGCGGCATGGAGCGTAAGGTTCACCCGAACGATGACGTGAACAAAAGCCAGAGTTCCAACGACGTGTTCCCGACGGCCATGCACGTGGCGGCTGTCATTGCTGTCCGCGAGCAGCTTATTCCGCAGCTCAACGTGCTCAAATCGACGCTTAATGAGAAAGCGCAGGCTTTCCGCGACATCGTTAAAATTGGTCGTACGCATCTTCAGGACGCTACGCCGCTGACGCTCGGCCAGGAAATTTCCGGCTGGGTGGCGATGCTGAAGCACAACCTTAAGCATATCGAACACAGCCTGCCGCACCTGGCGGAGCTGGCGCTTGGCGGAACGGCGGTTGGCACCGGGTTAAATACCCATCCCGAGTACGCGGTGCGCGTGGCCGACGAGCTGGCGAAGATCACCGGGCAGGCGTTTGTTACCGCCCCGAATAAGTTCGAAGCGCTGGCGACCTGCGATGCGCTGGTTCACACCCATGGCGCGCTGAAAGGGCTGGCAGCCTCGCTGATGAAAATCGCCAACGACGTCCGCTGGCTGGCCTCCGGCCCGCGCTGCGGCATCGGCGAGATCAGCATTCCGGAAAACGAGCCGGGCAGCTCCATTATGCCGGGTAAAGTGAACCCAACGCAGTGCGAAGCCATGACCATGCTGTGCTGCCAGGTGATGGGTAATGACGTGGCGGTGAACATGGGCGGCGCGTCGGGTAACTTCGAGCTTAACGTCTATCGCCCGATGGTGATCCACAACGTACTGCAATCGATTCGTCTGCTGGCCGACGGCATGGAGAGCTTTAACGAGCACTGCGCGGTGGGCATTGAGCCAAATCGTGAGCGAATCAGCCAGCTGCTGAATGAGTCCTTAATGCTGGTAACGGCGTTGAACACCCATATCGGCTATGACAAAGCGGCCGAAATCGCGAAAAAAGCGCACAAAGAGGGGCTTACCCTGAAAGCCTCTGCGCTGGCGCTGGGCTACCTGACGGACGCCGAGTTTGACGCCTGGGTCCGCCCGGAAGCGATGGTGGGCAGCTTTAAGTAATCACTGCGCCACATACAGGTGCAGCCGCGGAATAATCAGCTGTAGCGGCTGCGCCTGGGGTTTATAGCGATGCTGAACGTTTTCGGCATCGTAGTTCAGCAGTTCCCCGATATCCGGCACTACCGCACCCCGATCCGCATCGTAGAGCGCAATCAGCGGCGTTGGGCAGGCATACTGCACCTGCTTTTGCTGCCCGGCATACCAGACGCGGGCGATAGGCTGCACCTTCACCGGACGCTTTATCTTAAGACGCGACTCAGCCGGCAGGGAGGCAATGCTGTGGTACTCCTGCTCCAGCCGTTCAATCCACTGTTCCCGCGACCACGGGGCGACCGTCCGCGGCGATTTCAGGCTTTTCTCCAGCTGCGCCAGGATCTCATCGCGCGTGAAGTTTTTAATGATGTGCTTGTTGGCCCAGCCGAAGCGCAGCGTGGCGGGGTGGCGCAGTACCGTCAGCGAGCGGTAAGCGTTCAGGGTGATCAGCCCCGGAAGCTGGCGATGCACCCATTCAAAGCGGGCTGCGGGCGCCAGCCCGGACTCAACGGTCACGATCTTCTCGAAGGCGGCTTTCAGCGCATTAATATGCGTAATCTGCGCCTCAATCTCTTCACGCGTTGCGGTATCCGTTTGCAGACAGATGACGCCGGGCAGGCGAACGGCGGCCTTACTGCTGCGATTTTCGGACTGCTGCTGGATGAACAGGCGGCGATAGTGCTGCAACGTCAGCTCCAGGGCAGCCTTACCAATATGCTGCGTCACTTCAATGGTGTTCAGCGGATCGTGTTCCGCGCCTTTCGCCACGTCGGGCAGGGAAAAGACGCGGGCGGCCAGCAGGCGGCAGCCCTGTAGTTGCCCCGTCAGGGTCAACAACGCCTGCTCTATTTCCCGAAACGTGGTGTTCAGCCTTTCGATGAGATCGTAAGTCGCCATGATCGCCCCTAATTAGTTACAACATACTAGAGGTATAGCACAACACGCCGGGCCATGCCAGCGTGCGGTTTAGGTCAGGCAGGTACGGGAAGGGGAATGTTGTGATAGATCGGCCAGCTAAAGACGAAACGGGCCCCTCCCAGCTCGCTCGCTTCGCAGCGAACCGTGCCGCCCATCGCCTGGGCAATGGATCGGACAATCGCCAGCCCCAGGCCACAGCCGCCGGTAGCGCGGTCGCGGCTGGGGTCGAGGCGCACAAACGGCTCGAACACCTTTTCACGCTCGGCTGGCTCAATGCCGGGACCATCGTCTTCCACATGCAGAATCGCCTGGCTCCCGTGTAAATCTAAACCTATGCGCAGTGTAGTTTCGCTGTAGCGCATGGCGTTGTTCATCAGATTATCCAGCACGCGTTCCATCAGGCGCATGTCCAGCGCGCCGTACGCCCCGGGAGTAATAGCCGTCAGCAGTTTTCGCTGAGGATTAACGCTCTGCACATCGTTAATGTGCGTCTGTAACCAGGCGGGGAGATCCGGCGTACTCAGGTGCAACTCTGTCTGAGGCCGATCGAGGCGGGCATAGGTCAGCAGCTCTTCAATCAGCGCTTCTAGCTGGCCAATATCCCGATTGAGCGCCTGGGATTCCGCATCGGTCAGGTTTTCGCTCATCTCCAGACGATACCGCAGGCGTACCAGCGGCGTGCGCAGTTCATGCGCAATGCCGTCGATCAGCTGTTTCTTACTGGCAATCAGGGCGTTGATGTTATCGGCCATCTGGTTAAAGGCAATGCCGAGGCGGTCAAAGCTGGAGCCGCTGTCGAAGTGTATGCGTTCAGTGAAATGACCTTCCCCAAAACGCTGCGCGGCGGATTCCAGTTTCAGCATGTCCTGCCAGTGCGGGCGCATCCAGATGAAAACAGGGAAAGCGAGCGAGATGGCAATGAAGCCCAGCAGGGCGAGATCCAGCAGGCGCATCTGGTGCAGGTAATAGAGGTAGGGTACCGGCCCAACGGCCAGGACATAATGGCTGCGGGGAATACGCTGAATAAAGGTGTATTTTTCGTCCAGCGCCACGATGTCTCCGTCGCGCAGGCGCTGCATCGCGGGCGGCGCTAAATCAAAATCCTTCATCGGCTCGATGCGCAGGTCAAACGACAGATTCAGATCCAGCTCTTTTAAGGTGCGTGCCCAGTCATGCGGGGGAATTTCACGCAGCTCGCTGCGCATCAGATAGAGGGAGCTTTTCATCAGGTCGTCCAGAGATTGTCTGCCCGCGCGCTCTGCGGTGAATTTATAGACCAACCCGACCAGCATCGTCATTACCAGGAAGCAGACAAACAGCAGAAGGTAAAACTGTACAAACAGCTTTTTCATTAAATATCACCGGAAAATCAACAAATTAACTACATTGTTTTTAGCTTCAGGGGCACTATAGGGGCATTAGCATATCCGCCAAAGCGCTGATTCAAAAATGATACCTGATCGCTATCGAGAGCATTTATCCACGCAGAGTATACATGGAAGACCATCTCTGCATTCTCATGACCCATCTGATTCGCTATAAAAGCAGGATTAGCACCTGCCGACAACATCCAGCACGCGTATGTATGACGCAACTGATAGGGGCGTCTGCGGCGAATGCCCGATCGTCTTACCGTAATATCCCATAGTGACACAATAGAACTAACTGAATAGTAGGCTGCCTGCTTGCCTTTCTGAGGTCGAGGCATAAACACAAAATGCAGTTTCTGCGTTTCTGTTTTTCCGAACTCCCGGTGGTGAAAAGTGATTGGTACCTTTGGGGAACCTCCCGTTAGCACCTTTTGAGCTCGCAAAGCCTCCAGAGCCGGCTCAAGTAACTTTATCCTCCGGTATCCAGCTTCAGTTTTGGGTGGTCCAAACAAGCCTTCCTGAGTTAGATTGCGCGCTATGTTAGCTTCGCCGGAATTAAGATCGATATCCTCCCAGGCAAGAGCGCAAAGCTCACCGGGCCGAACGCCGGTGTAAGCAAAAAATTGCCACATGTTTTTTTGCTGAGGCGGAGCAGTCTCTTTCAACTGCTCAAACTCATGTCTCAGAAGTGGGTCTGGTTTTGTTTGCCCTTTACGAAGCCTTTTTATCCCGACATATGGTTGATATGAAATGACTTTATTTTTAACCGCATAGTCGAGGATTTGTCGCAGGATGGCCAGATAATAATCTACTGTTCTAACGGCGCGGCCGGTTTTATTTCTCCTCTTTTCGGGTGCATAGTTAGTCTCGCCAGTCAGTAATTCTTTTCTCCAGCCCAGAATGTCGCTGTTGGTGATGGATGCAACCAGTGTTTCAGGGCCAATTAGTTTTGTTAACGTTCTTACAGCTATCCCATAGCTTCTTGTGGCATTGGGGGAGAGATCGATTTTATGGTTTTCGTGCCAGGTTGCTGCAAGTTCTGCGAACGTCGTAATATTTTTAGATGCATAAAACTTTGCTGCTACCTTTGACTCCGGAAACACGCCCCGGTAGTCAAAAGTGCCCAGCTGAATCTCGCTTACAATTTTGGCCCTTAGATTCCCGGCTTTTTTGAGATTCGAAGCATTTACGATCCATCCTTTCAATGTTTCTCGGCATCTAACGCCCTGAAAGTTGAAACTTATTCGTATCTTATTGTTGTGGATCTCAACACCCGTTGGCATTGCAGCCATTATGCCTCCTTCACAAACCTGTTAATGTTTGGGATGTTGTACCAGACAAGTCCTCGCTCTTCGGAGCAGCTTCCATCCAATGGGATTCTCTTAAAATGAACACCTTCTACCCAGGAGGTTTGGCGATAGCTTTTAATCTGACGATCTGTAAGGCCTGTCTTCTCTTTTAGTTTTGAAGCAACGCCCCATTCTGAATCGTAAATTACCTGCGACATTGTTCACCTCAGGTAACCGGCATGAGTATAGATATGCCGGTCTTTAATCGTTGATATTTCAGTTTCAGTTTGCCTGGCCGGGCAGGGAACGCAGTCGGCGCATGCCGGTCATTGCTGTGGCCACGTAGCTTGCCTTGCAGTTGACCACTTCAACCCAGACCTTCACGCCTTCCACTCTCACCGTATAGGTCTCTTTCATCTTGCTGCGCCCATAGTCACCATATCTTCGCTGGTGGGCTGCGAGTGCGATTTCACATGCCTGGCGAGCCAAAGGGGATTGCTTACTGCCTCGATTAATCAGTCGCATTTCTTCTCCTTGAGGGAGGGATTCCCCTCCCGATCTCGTTAGCCCACATATTCCGGTTTCATATCCGCCAGGGTGATTCTGAACTGACCATGCAGCTCGTCGCCCAGATGGCGTTTCGACGATGCAAGAACGCGCTCTACTTCTGCGAACCGCGCAGCTGCATCAGGATCATCTGATGGTGGCAAGGAATTGATTGCGGCCTCAACCTTGTTGCGTGCGTCTACCAGGTAATAACGCTTCACGGCCTTGTTTTTCAGCTCAGTGAACAGGGCAGAACCCAGCGTTGCTTTCACGGTTTCAATATCTGCGCGCAGAGCTTTAGCGCTATCCACATCCTGAGCCGCCTCGATGCGGTCACGGAAATCATCAGCAAGTGCATCGATGTTTTGAGCTGATTCCTGAGCCGTTTGCGTTGTAGTGACGTTGTCACCTGAAATGTCTGCAAGGCTTACGTGCTGCGCTGAGGCAGGGTTTACCTCTCGTTCTTCACGGCGATCATCCAATTCATCGGGGGTATAAACGCCCAGAATCACATCCGGACAGAACAGTCTCGCCCAACGTTTGACAGCCAGGTACGCCAGCTGCTGGCGAGGGTCGTCAGCCCACAGGGTAGAGTTTCGGGTACGGGCCTGAGCCAGCAGTAAATCCAGTTCTCTCGGCTGGTCTTCGCCTTTCAGGGTTGCGCGGATAATGATGCCGATCCCGGCTTCGTCAGCCAAGGTCCAGCCCGGGACGCGGTACTCGCCTTTATCGCCTTTACGGATGTGGAATTTTCCTACAACCTTTTCCCATGGACCGTACCACTCATAATCAAAACGACTGGCAAGCACGCCGCTGCGTGAAATGACGGCATTAACCAGTTGAGCTTCATACCCGAGCACACCGTTAATCAGGTGCGTCTTCTGCGCCACGGCAAAGGGATTCATCTGCCACTGTGCCGCTTGCATTGCTACCGCCATGCAGTCGGCCTGATTACCCTGTAAGTGTTTAGGAACAGTCGCGGTGCCTTGCGCCATGATCTGCGCGAACGTGCTGATGGCGTTCAGATACTGGGAATCGAACAAAGCCACGTTTGAGTTAACAACGGTGTTTTGGTCAGTAACCGTAACATTAGTATTTTGCATAAATCCCCCTTAAGCCTGAGCGCGCAGCGCTTCAAGGCGGCGCAGGTCGAAGTCGTTCAGTTCGTCGGTGTAATTGTCGATGATTGGCGCTGGCCATTCCCCTGTGTCGAAGCCGGTTGCTATAGCGCGCATTGCTTTTCGATACTCGAGCATGCCCAGTTCCAGAAGGTCTGCGGATGCCTCGATGATGGCGATCCAGTGATAGTTCTCGTCTTTGTTGACGAAAATCCAGAAGAACTGGTCCAGCGCCGCGGTTTCGCAGTACATAGCCGCGCTCAGGTGATAATCACGTTCAATGATTTCCCGGTGTAGCCTGGCGCGCAGGCTTTCCTGCTTAACGTTCCACATGCTGATGGTTTTCAGGTCAGCACCAATACGCACGCCGTCCAAGTCGATCTCAAGGTCAGGGCGCACACGAACTTCCAGGCCCGTCTCCTCATCAAAGCCGAAGTAACTCACCTCGACGGCGCGGCTCGGGTGGGTCAGCAGCATGCCAGCGGTCGGGTGTGCCAGAAGAGCTTTTTGAATATCCAGCGCGGTGCTGAGTTGCTGGCGTGTGACCAGTACTTTCCCTTCCGGGTTGTCGCGCCAGGCATCTAGCAACTCGTCGGCAAACACGGCATCTGGTTTGGCTGCCTTCACGGCCTGGATCATGTCTGCTTTGGTACCGGACACTTTCAGTGGCGCCGGTTTCTGTGCTTCCTGAGCCACAAGGTCAGGGTTGATGATTGCCAATTGCTCCAGCAACGCGTCACGGCTGCCGCTGGTTTTAACCGGCGTCGGCAGGGTCGCGTTGTACTCTTTGATGCAAGCCTTCATTGCCGTCGCCGTCTGCTTCTGGTCACCATCAATACGCTGGAAGTCAGCTGGCAGCGCCATATAGTTCTGCGCCGTTTCTTCCAGGTTAGCGCCAAGCGGAACCTGCGGCGGCAGGGTGGCGTTGTACTCTTCCAGTAACACCTTAATGTCGTCGGCAGACAGCAGCGCCGGCAGGCTGGCATTGTACTCATCGATAAAGGCGCGCAGGGTCGCGGCCGTTGTGAATGCGCCTTCCGGGATTACCGGTTCAACGCTGAATTCTGCGTCCAGTTGTTCAGGCTGCAACGCCAGCGCATGTACCAAGTTGCCCATGTCCAGCACCGCAGAGCGCTCTTTGACGATGGTTTTCTCAACGTGGCGCGCATTGAAGTACATCAGCGACACACGGGCATCTTTCACCTGAGTTGAGCTGATGCCGTTTGCTGCGTGATAAACATCATTCGGCAGACCTTCGTAGCGGCCAGGTTCGAAGTATGCAGGGAACTCCACTTCTGGGTTCGATTCCTGAACGTCAATTGTTGTTTCGTGCAACTGGTCTGCTTCTACGGAATCTGTCTGCGAATTAGCTGCATCAGTGCTTTCGCTCGGTGGTACCGAACCAACATCTTCGTCTTTTTCTGGCTTAGCCGTTTCCATCTGCACATCGCTGGTGGTCTCCGCTGTGTTTTCCGTTTTTTCGACTTCATTTGAGTTGGTATTGATGACCGGTTCGGTATTTCCATCCATCAGGCCATCGATGAAGAACACGCCGCTTCCAAGGCTTGCGACCTTTGTCTGGCTTGGAGTACTTGGTTCTTCCACTGTGGAATGACGAACCTCGCGGGAGTCTTCGTTCCATTCTGGATAGCCTTTAGAGCGCTCACCGCTTTCATAGATGCCGTTCGCCGTGAACCACTCACGCACCTGGCTACGCAGTTTGGTTGTGCTTTCTTCTCCAGACCATGAAATAGCGCGGGTAACTCCAAAAATACTGTTGGCGTCGTAGTCGAGGATGTCGGTGGTTTTACTAAGAACCTTGAGCGCCTTGGCGTGCGACTCATCTTTTTTGTCAGCGAGTTCTTTGGCGGCCAGGAGTTGCGTACGGTTGATTTGCCCCGGTACTGCATCTGGGTAAAGCTGAGCAATCGCGATCTCAATGCTCAAGTTCGCCATGTTCTGGGCAACAGCGCGTTTATAGGATTCGGTTGTTTCTGGTTTTTCTGGTTCTAAAGGTGCAGGAGAACCTACTTCAGAAATTCGATTACCCTCAACCCATTCGCGCACCAGGGTGCCGCGGTCAATGTAATCAGTCGCAGCCCAGATTCTGGTGAATCGGAGAACCAAAGCGAGTTGGTGACGCTTCTCCTGGCTGAACACTTTGCGAATGGCGTCGGTGTAGCGCCACAGGTCTTTGGTATCGTAACCCTTCAACTCTTCGCAGTTTTCTGCCGCCAGCAGCAGGTTCTGGACATAGCTGTTGTCTGTGTCCATTTCCAGCGCGCTGATACCTTCGTATTCTTCGCGGGTTAAGTGGTGGCGCAGTTCATCGGCGGTGAACTGAGCGAGTAGCTGCTTGCGAAATGGCATACGAACGACCGGATAACGTGTGGTTTCGTCATCATTCTCGTCAATCTGAATACCGTTTTCAGGTTCTGGAACCTGATCGGTTGTAAAATCGGCGTCGCTGGTTCTTTCTGATTTGAGCAGAGTAAGCTTTCCGTTCCTCCACTCTCTCACTACCTCATTACGGTCGCCGGCATCTACTCTCAACCAGTCGGCCATGAAAGCAGTAAGTAGCTTTACTTCGTGCTCTTCATCTGGCGCGAAGACCTGCTTAATCGCCTGAACCAGTTTCCACTCAGCGTTCAGGCTGAGTTCGGCAACTTCAGGGATGTCGTTCTTCGCCAGCAGCAGATTCTGGAGATAGGTGTTGCCTTCATCCAGAGACATTTCGCTTGCAGCCAGCTGCTGCTCTTTAGTGATGTTTGACTGGTATTTGTCGCTGATCAGGTGGACAGCAAAACGGACCGCTGGAGTGCGGTTTTCAAGCGGGACACTCTCGACGATAGTTTCGACTTTAACGGTCGTTTCCGGTGCGGCAGTTTCGTCCACGGCACCAGTCGACTCAGTACCAGCCTTTGGCAGCCAGGAGCGTCCATCGTCCTGGAGGGCGTAGCGTTTGCACCAGGTGTAATCCACTGTGCTTTCTTCCGGCAGGTCGTTGTAAACAGGGAAATCGGTGCGAACCGGTTTGGCATAATCCTTACCGCGGCCGGTTTCAATACCGGCATCTTCCAGCTCAACATCGAGCTGTAGGTTTGCACGGGCTTCTGATTTAGCAGTGAACCAAATCACTGCGTCTTCTTTGCCAGATTTCTGCGTAGCCTTAACTACATAGAAAAATTCCATGTGAGATCCTCTTTTTTGGATGTAAGATCCCCGGGCCAGAGATAGCGCCCATTGGGTGAACTTTGGTTGTTTAAGTAGTTTTCCGGTGTAACTTTGGTCGGGAGCACCGGACGTACGGGCCGCCTTGCGCGGCTTTTACGTTATGCCTCGTGGGCCATCTGGTCGTACGAAGCACAACGTTCAGAGCAGTATTCTTTTTCTTTGCGCGCCAGCTGTGAGCCGTTGCGATAGAGAAGGGTGCTTTTAACTACTTCCTCCGGTTCAACCGGCTTGCCGCAGTACCCGCATTTCGTCGAGTTACACATCTGGATCCCCCTTTTGCGCCAGCAGGTAGCATAAGCGGCGAAGAATCACTTCGAAGAAGTTCAGCTTTACAGCCTGTTGCCGTCCTGGTTTGCGTGCGAAATCAATCATTCTCACCCTCGTTTGCCTTAACGCCGGCCAGCGGAACGTTTACACCTGATGCGCTTTAATCTCTCCACCTCATCCGACTGTTCATATGCCGTCGGCGGCTACTTCGTGGGCATCCTGCCTTGGTGGAACGTGATGCGTCTTGATGAGTTAGATTAAACACAAAGTTTAAGTGCAGGTCAACAAAATGAGTAATTTTAAATAAACAAAATGTTTATTCGGTGCTTATTGAGAGTGAAATTTTGTTCTTTGGAGGCAAAAAATTCGACGGAATGATACAGGCTGGAAGTCCGGGAAATGGGCGCTTAGTACAAGGGATGTGCTAGTTATTAGAGGGGCATAAAAAAAGGCCACTTTATGGCCATTTCTTATAGTAGATCTTTACGAATCATTGCTGAAAGGATTACTCAATCATCCTGCGAACGAATCCGGCCTTTCATATACTTATCATATAGTTCGTCTAGCTCTTTCAGGCGAAGCGCGAAGATGCGAAGCATGTTCTGTTGTTCTTCTTCGGGAAGCTGACGGTAAAGTTCCAGCAGGCGTTGTTCGTCCGGCTTCAGTCCATCTTTCTCGCCAACATCTTGGCCAAGCAGCCACTCAAGGCTCACCCCAAGCGCATCCGCCAGCTTAATCGCTGAGCTTTTACCAATCGTCCCACGTACGAACCAGTTATTGACCGACTGAGCACTGACGCCACAAATACGGGCCATGTCTGATTTGGTCAACTTCTTGAGCTCAAGAATCTCGTTAAGCCGCTGAACTTGTGGGTGGTTAATCTGATGAGTTTTTTTTTTCATGGACGAATTCTAAACCAAATGTTTATTAGCTCAATATTCAAAATGTTGACACTAACATAAACAATATGTTTAATTGCGTGGTTATTACAGGAGCTATTTATGAAAGCAATTGATAAAGCAATTACCAAAGCAGGAACTGCTACGCGCTTAGCGCAACTGCTAACCGTAAGCGCCATGACTGTTAGTCATTGGCGAAATCGATATCAGGGCGTCGTCCCGGCAGATCGAGTTCTGCAAATTTATGGGGTTACCGGCGTAACTCCGCACGAGTTGCGCCCAGATCTCTACCCAAACCCAACAGACGGTTTACCTAAACAGGAGCCCTAACAATGCAAACTGTTTCATTTCAACAGAGTAGCAGAGCTTCGTCTAATTCACTGATATTCCAGTGTCATCAAAGCGAACCGGCAGCGCAGGATGTTGATCATCGAGATATTTGTTCTGCTGTCCGGGCGTGGGCTGCGGCAGAAGGGCGCGTAGCTGTTGCGCTTCAAATCCAAGAAGCGGCGGAAGAACTCCAACTTGATGGCGTGGATTTCTCTGGCCAGGCAGATGTCTGGAACGTGAAGCTGTTCCGCTGGCTCGACAACAAAGAAGATTCCGCTTCGTACCGAAAGAACGTCGAACAACTCGTGCCCGCGATCATGTCTGTCTTACCGCTTCGATACCGCGACCGTGTCGTTAAAAACGACTCGTTTGCCTACCGCATGGCCAGGTTGGAAAAAGAGGTGAGTGAGGCGAAGCAAGCTTTGATGCTCGATGCACCGAAGAAGGAAAAGCTGAGGGAGTTAGGCGAGGGGATTTTCGAAATGTTCAGAGTCGATCCTGACCTTACAGCGCCGCTGCTGGCGATGGTCACAACCATGCTGGGGGCAATGTGAAGACTTCAGAAAAGGCGAAAGCCGCGGTGCTCGAACACCAACGGCTTTCAGGTGCAAAAACGGAGTGTAATTGCGGAGCTAAGTATGTCAAACACAGCTGAAATTATCAATTTCCCCCACAGAACCGAACAACCGGGAGGTCGTATGGCCGACCTGTCGAACGGGTATACCAAGGTCGCTAACGAGATCCAACAGCTCAAGCCTCGTCTGAGAATGTCAGGCCGGGAGTGGCAGTGTTTTGAAGCAGTGATCTGGCTTACCTACGGCTGGAACAAGAAGCAGGACCGTGTGACGAACACGGTGATAGCCGAACTTACAGGGCTGAGTGATTCCCACGTTTCGGATGCGCTCAAATCACTTGCTGAACGCAAAATTATCTTCAGTCAGAAGCAGGGTGTGATGAAAACGGTCGGTATAAATACTGACCTTTCCGCCTGGATTTTAGACAAACCGAAAACGGGAAAAGTCTTCCCGAAATCGGGAAAAGTGTTACCGAAAACGGGAAAAACCTTCCCGGAAACGGTAGACACCCAAGACTATAACAAGAACAATATTAAAAGATCCTCGTCTCGGAATTCTGACGAATCCCGAAACCAGAAAACTCAAAAGTTTCTCTCGCGCCATCCAGAAGCTGCCGCCGGGATATACACCCCGGCAGGTAAATCATGGGGATCCGCTGACGACCTCAAGGCCGCTCGCTGGATTTACGACAGGCTTCTCACCGTCAACGCTTCGCTATCCGAACCAAACTGGGCTGAATGGGCAAACACCATCAGGCTGATGCGCGTCCAGGACAAGCGCACGCACTACGAAATCTGCGATTTGTTCCAGTGGGCCAACAGGGACGAGTTCTGGAAAGACAACATCCTGAGCCCTTCGAGTCTGCGCAAACAGTGGGATCAGCTCACCACCAAACGGCTGCGCGCAACCGGGGCGGTAAAACCTTTCCGGAGCGGTATCGACCTGCATAACACCGACTGGATTGACGGGGTACTGGAATGAAAAACCTTGCCGAGAGCATTCGCAATTTTGACAGGGAACAGGCTCGCCGTGTGGCCCATAACTTGCCTGAGCAGTACACCGAGCGCGAACAAACGCAGCAGGTGGCGCAGATTATCAATGGGCTATTCGTACAGCTGGCCGCCGCGTTCCCGGCAAGCCTGGTTAATCGCAGCCAGGAAGACGTGAACGAGATTCGCCGGCAATGGGTGCTGGCGTTCAAAGAAAACGGGATAACCACAATGGAGCAGGTTGAAGCAGGCATGCGCATGGTGCGTCGTCAGGAGCGTCCATTCCTGCCGCCACCTGGCCAGTTCATCAAGTGGTGCAGGGAAGGGCGCTGCGTGCTGGGAATCACCACCGGTGACGTCATGGCTGAATACTGGAAGTGGCGTAAGCTGGTGTTCCGGTACCCGAGCAGCGAGCTGTATCCGTGGCCTAAGCCGGTTTATTACCACATTTGCCTCGAACTACGGCGCCGCGGAACTGATGGGCAACTCAGTCATAAAGAGCTCGAGCGTGAAGCCGGAGATATTCTGGATAAGTGGGAAAAGCGGGTGCTGGCTGGGAAGCCGATTCCGCCTGTTCGACGGGCTCTGGCTGCGCCACTGACGCAGAAGGGGCCAACGCCAGCTGAGTTGCTCAAAGCCAAGTATGAGCGGATGAAAGCCGATGGGAGGGCGTAGGGATTAAATGGTCTGCTTTGAGCGAGGAACGGACATTGCTAACAGCCTTCTGTGTGAATTATCAGGGAACACGTCAGATTAATCGACCCTTCCCGCAAAGAGCCAAGGCTCTGGCATCTCGTGCTGTTCTCCTGGTAGAACAGCCAGTCGCAGGTAAGTATTATTGAATGAGGCACATGCGCGGCCTGCGCCGTTATAGTCCCATCCACAGCGCAATTAACGCCAGCAGTGCGGGCAGCACCTGCACATAAAGAATTATCCTGCTGGCGGTGATTGCGCCAAACAGACCCGCAATCAGCACGCATACTAGAAAAAACAATTTAAACTGGAGACCACCGTCGCCCAGCCACAGCCCCCAGAACAATCCCGCCGCTAAAAAACCGTTATACAGCCCCTGATTGGCGGCTAGCACCCGGCTGTCTCGGGCGAAATCAGCGCTGAGATTAAAAGCCTTGCGGCCTGTTTTCGTGTCCCACAAAAATATCTCAAGCACGAGAATATGTATGTGTATGACGGCGACAAGCGCGATAAGAACGGAAGCGATCATGAGCCATTCTCACAAAGAAGAACGCAATATCAACAGTATATACTGAGCAGCTGGTTTGCGGCGGTCATTATGCCGTAGCCGATACCCGTCCGGCCGCGCGCCACCAGACAATTAATGCCGCAAGCGCCCCCCCCCCCCAAGCGTCGCAAATGCCATGCGCCATGACGAATGCGCGACGATGCTGCCCGCCAGCGCCGGGCTAAACGCGGCACCCGCGCCCTGCATCAGCATAATCACGCTCTGCCCCGCGTTGATGTGCCCGGACCCGCGTAGCGCGTTAACAATATAGCCCGGCACCGCCACGCCCAGGATCCCAGCGGCAACGCCATCCAGAATTTGCACCGGAATAACGGATAACGGCCCGGCAAAACTGGCGGCCAGGGCGGCGCGCACCGGCAGCACAATAAGCGCAATCAGAATAAGCCGCCGGTAGCCATAGCGCTGCGCCTGCGCGGAGGTCAGAAGGGCGACCGGGATCATCACGCATTGCGAAATCACTACCGTCGTCGCCGCGTAGATTCCAGGGCTCCACAGGCTGCTGCCGGTAGCAGCCACGCGCATGCTGAGCATTGGCAGCAGCGCAGCGTTTCCGAGGTGAAACAGCAGCAGCGTGATCCCGGTCGTCAGCAACACAGGATGACGCATCAGCACTGACAGCTGCGGCACCACCTGCGCCTTATCGCCGGTTTCAAGGCCGCGCGCCGCGTCATGATCAATATCCTGCTCGCGGATCGCCAGTACGCTAAGCGCGGTGAAAACCGCCATGCCCGTCATCATGACAAAGACAGCGCCGATGCCCCACAGCCACATCGCGCCGCCTGCCAGCACGGCCGCCAGCATATTGCCGCCGTGGTTGAACGCCTCGTTGCGGCCCATCTGCCGCGTGAAGCCGCGCTGGCCGGTCAGGCCCAGCGTGATCCCCGCTACCAACGGGCCAATCAGCGCGGCGACCAGCCCGGACACAATCTGCGAAAACATCGCAATGCTGTAACGGGTGCTGTACCAGAGCATGAGCGTCGCCAGCGTGACCAGCGCGCAGCAGGCGAGCAGCAGCAGGCGCTTTTTGCGCGTGGCATCGATCATAATCCCTGCGGGTACCGTCGCCAGCAGCGCCGCAATCCCGCCTGCGGTCATCACAAATCCAATATCATCCGGTCGCCAGTGCTGTTCAGTGAGATAAATGCCGAGAAAGGGGCCGAGCCCATCGCGCACATCCGCCAGAAAAAAGCTCATCAGGCAGAGCGCCTGTAGCGATCGCAACATCTTCATTCTTCTCCCTGCAAAAGGTGGTGACCCGAGATGATGTTATTATATTGTTATCAATGCATTATGGCAGTATTGAAAAAAGGCTAGCAAGATAAAAATAACCAAATGAAACGGGCAAGCGGTTGTGCCCGACGTCAATAAACCTGCATCGAGCAACGCTTTATTTGAGAGGTTGTAGTGATCCTTTCCCCGTTAAACAACACTGATGGTTGTTAACTACTTTCGCTACTGGCACAAAGCTGACATTCCAGCCTGTGTATGACCGTAAAAACTACCTTCGCGTGATAAGCCGCTTCGGGTAATGACGAGGCGCTTTTGTGACATGCTGGAAAACCAATTTAGATGTTCACTGAAAGCCCGGTTACCCTGGCTAAACGACCCTTAGAAATTTCTAAGGCGAAATAGTCACATAAGTCTTCTTCACGTGTGTTATAACCGAGTTACAAATCGCCACCACTGGCGGTAAAGAGGCATCTCATGAAACAGCGCATTACAAGAGCAATCGGCCTCAGCAAGTTCTCGCCACGTTGGGTTAAGGTTATCTGTTTACGATTGACTAAAAACGATATTGAGCGCTCCCTCAACGCACTTCTAGCCACAATTGATGAATCTGAGCTATCTTCGGAGCAAGTCAAAGCATTAAGAGAATGCGTTGAGAGAATTAACATCGCAAGGGGAAAGAGGATGAAAGCGTGAGCACTTCAGATAAAAGGTAAGCCAATACTGTATAGGCGCGGCAGCGTTTGCTGCCCAAGTATCGCTTACCGGTCGGTACCAGCTGAGCTATAAAAGCCAAATATGACTGGATGAAAACTGGTAGGAGGGTATAGGGATGAACTGGTTCTTCGTAAACGAAATTGAGGCCAAATATCTAAGCCTGCGCCGTTTACCGCATTTTAGCTGAGTACTGAAGCATTGCTTGTGCATCCGCCGGGCCCGCTGACTTTTCACTATATATTAGTTTATCCGCTTCCAGCTTGACACCCATCGATTATGACTGCGTTAAGCCTATGAAAAAGTAATAAGTCTACAAGTTTTTTTTAACATTCTATGAATTCATTAGATTCTGGCCAGAAGATCTTCAAATATCCATTTTTATCATATTTTGAAAAAAGATTGCCCTGGAAGCAAAATATACCAGCGGATTCTAGCCACATCCATTCTTCTGGTTGTTCGACACCTGTTGCACAAATCCTTATCTCTAAAAGTTCGCCGCAACGTATTAAACTTTGCAGTATCGCCTGCTTAGAGCCGTCCTTATGTATATTATGGATTAGTTGAGGGTGTATTTTGAGCTTCTCAGGCTGAAATTTCGAAAGAAACAATAAACCTGCATTTCCCACACCAAAGTCATTAATAGCAACACTTAAACCGCAGCTTTTGAGAATCTGCACGGAATGCGCGAACTCATCAATTTCAGGGATTATTTCGCTCTCAGAAAACTCAACTATAACTTGTTCTGGGTGTAAGTTACTTTCTCTGATGTAATCGAGCAAAATCTCAATCGCATTCGGTACCCTCAGTAAGGTTAAAGGCAAGAGTGTTATTGATACTCGTTGTGAAGAGGTAATGAAACCCCCTGCAATTTTTAACAAATCTTTCTTCGATTCCAAATCAAAAAGTAAATTATTGGCTTTTATAACGTCATTATCTGATTTAGCATTCAAGACAAAAGAATGGATCTGGGCAGCGAGAGGGTCTATAACTGCATACATATCTTCGATAATGGCGGGATCAACTGATGATACATCTATTTGATCGGATGAAAAAAACCAACTGAACCTATCAGGAAGTTCATAATAGCTATCTGTCTCAGCAGAATCTATAAATGTACGGAAAAACCTTAAGGCTCTGTCGTTGTAAAGCATTTTATGTTGGGTTGTTCCACGTTGAAGAACCCTGTCCAGACACTCTTCTTTACTGAATAGTCTTATATCAATTAATTCCATGCCTGAGCGGCCAAATCGTCGATAGGGGGCATAATCGGATAAGAGTTCTACAATGTTGAAGTGAAGTGTATCCAGGCAAATCTTTTCATAGATTTGCATTACAGCTGCTTCATCACCTTCCAGAAGCTGTAAGAAATGAATCCCATTGAAAAGTAAAACACCAGTTACCCCCGCACATTCATTTCGGGAATTTGCTTCACTGACCATGTCAATAATGGATTGAATTGGTGTATCAGCTCGCAGGTGGCTTCGATAGATGAGAGTGGTAAGCATAGTTGCACACTTTAAAGGATTTTCTTCTAAAGTAGCATAAGAAAGATCAGTTTGGGCTATTTAACTGAAAAATTTACAAATTCGAGTACGGTACCGTTAAAATTGTCCATGAAGAGTAAAATGCTTCACAAAAAAACCAGTAAATTAATGTGGTTTAATCCTGCAAGAAATGCACGATTCTGCAACGTAAATTTGCTTGGTATGCACACGTGACAAAGTAAAAATTGATTCTAAGATTGTGATAGTAAAAATTATCACATGGAGGTTCTAATGGTTTTCATTGTGGCTTTAACTTTATCTCTTCTTCTTTGCGTAGCGGGCCTTATCTTCATTTTGCTGGAGCTAGTTAGCATAGGCTGCAACCCTGAACGACATTGAACGATACGTGCAAGAAATCCAGCAAAAGCATTGAATGAAAGGCACTTGACCTCAAGTTAGCTTGAGTTTTTAAGATGGCGATTCTCGATATAGTCAAAGGATTAGCCTAATGAAAGAGATTGATGTCGGTTTTACGCACGTTGCGTTTGTTGTTAGAGATTTGGAAAAAAGTATTGATTTCTACAGCCGTTATGCTGGTATGGAAGTCGTACATAGGCGAGAGCCTGATCTTCCGGAGGCACGTAAAGTCGCGTGGTTAAGTGACCGAGCTCGCCCTTTTGCGCTTGTCCTTGTCCAGGTTGATGCTGTGACTGACACCCCTTTAGGTAATTTTGGTCACTTGGGAGTAGCTTGTTCAAGCATTGAAGAAATCGACAATAAGGTAGCGATGGCTAGAATGGAGGGCATCTTGCGAAAAGAACCGGCTCAGGCAGGCGAACCGGTAGGTTATTATGTCTTCTTCGCTGATCCTGATGGCAATACACTTGAACTTTCTTATGGTCAGAAAGTCGGGATCGAGGCTTTACGTCAGGATGATAGAGTGCCTGCATCTCAGTGAATTTCGATAATCGGTTGGATCACATTACGCTTTGGTAATGCTTCATGTCGTTTCAGAGCTTGCTGACTAATTTTTTTCTCAATAACAGCAAGCTCCATAATAGCCTTTCCGAATTTTCATTCTATTAATTTCACCTCAAAACCAAAATCTTGTAGCGAAACTGCACAAAACTCCACTTAAAGCTATTCAACATAACTATTGATTTTTGACGGCCAAATCCGAGATTCCTACTATATCGTCCATAAAACAGATACCTACAAGCCTGCAAGCGCTCCGTCGTCCTAACACTCATTAATCGTTGCAAAATCCGTGAGATACGTTTATAAATGCACTGTATATGCATACAGTTGTTCATTGCGGAGGGGAAAATGAAAATCGAGTTATCCATTGATCGCATGAAGAAACTTCCTGATAGGGCTATACCTGCACTTGAGTCAAAACTGCTCGAAAGACTCAGTAAGCAGTTCGATGATTACCAGCTTACGATTAAGCGTGCCGGCAATGATGGGTTGGCTGATTTCGGGGGCGACAAGAAAGAGGTCGAACACAACGTGCAGAAGAACTGGAAAAGCGCGGACGAGTGGTTTTATTAATCGCGTGAATTTCACTGGAGCAGTTTCAAAGAGTATCGCTGTTTGCGTTCCCCTGGCTGTTCCCGGTTACTGTTTATTGCGTCAATACGTCGCTCTGGGGGAAATAGTGTGTAGTGCAGAAGCCTTTAATGCAGATGATCAATGGTACGACGTGGTCAGAAGGGCCGATAAAGCAGTTATTTATAGCTTCCCGGCGGAAGGGAGATATCTGGTTTATCGAGTAAATGGAATAGTTTCATTACGACCGTTACTCGACGAGGAAAAAATCTTTACTCTCAACGGGTTTATGCAATTTGCAAAACGACTGGGGTACCGAGTTACACCACCGTCTGATATTATTCTTTCATAGGCCTGAACAACCTATACCTGATGCGCCACGGAGATAACCATGGCGCTAGAATTACAACTTATAAAACACCACTCAGGAATACTGATCCCGGCTACGCCCGAGACCAGCGATATCCTGCAAACCAAAACCCGTCTTGGCGATGTTCTTGTTGCCGAGTTCAGGCGGGTACGAAACCCTGTATTTCACCGGCGCTTTTTCGCGCTTCTCAGCCTCGGTTTTGAATACTGGGAACCAGCCGGCGGGGCTATCTCGAGTAACGAGCGGAAGCTGATAACCGGCTACGCCAAGTTCCTGGCTTCGTATGGCGGGAATGAGGGCGCGCTGATCGACGCTGCCGAGAAGTATCTTGAGCAGGTTGCTTACCGGCGCGTCACAAATGGCATTAGCTTGTGCAAATCCTTCGATGCTTACCGCTCATGGGTAATCGTCGAGGCAGGGCACTTTGATGCTATTCAGCTACCTGACGGCACACTAAAAAAGCATCCACGTAGCATCTCATTCGCCAACATGGACGAACTCGAGTTCCAGCAACTTTATAAAGCTGCGCTCGATGTTCTTTGGCGCTGGGTCCTGTCTCGTTCATTCCGCAGTCGCGATGAGGCCGAAAATGTCGCCGCGCAGCTGCTTGGCTTTGCGGGGTGATGGGCATGCAACATTCTTGGTTCCATCATACCGAATGCAGCACCGAACAGGCCGACGAACTGGTTAAGCGTTACAGAGCGCGCGGTGTGAGAGTGGAGCGCAGCCTTAACCAGGATTACGTGACCTGGACTGTCAGTGCATTCCTTCCGACCTCAAATACACCAGCACGCCCGGATATACGCTGGCGAAACCGGATGTGGGGGTGAATGTGAAGACATATCAATTCACTTTGCCCTGGCCGCCGAGCAACAACCGGTATTACCGGCACAACCGCGGGCGCACGCACATTAGCGCTGAAGGCGTCGCGTATCGCTACGCGGTTGCCAGTGCCATTCGAAGCGCCCGGCTTAATATCCGGACGGCCGCACCACTCAAAATCCGAATTGAATGTCATATGCCCGACCGCCGGCGCCGCGATCTGGATAACCTCCAAAAAGCTGCATTCGACGCTTTAACCAAGGCGGAATTCTGGCTGGATGACTGCCAGGTAGTCGACTATCGCGTTGTGAAGATGCCTGTCGTTAAGGGCGGGAAATTAGAACTCACCATTACCGAGCTGGAGACCGCATGAATCTTAAAAATACCCTCAAATACCACTTCGCCAAATCGACAATGATTAGCGACTCTCCGCGTGCTACTGCGTCAGACTCATTAACCGGAACGGATATTATGGCCGCTATAGGCATGACGCAGGAACGGGCCGCCATGGGTTATAGCGCTTTTCTCGGGAAGATGGGGATCAGCAATAATGACCGGGAGAGGGCAATTGAATTGTTGGCCCAGTACGCGCTGACCAAATGTGACCGGGTTGCGGCATTGCGGAAGCTTGATGCAGAGATTAAACCGATGGTGATGCACCAGCTGGCCACCATCGCGTTCGAGGACTATTCCCGCAGCGCCGCCAGCGTGAAGCAGTGCGATGGCTGCAATGGGGAAGGGTTTGTTGATGCGGAGGTTTTCAGCACGAAGTCTCACACTCCGGCAAAAGAGAAGAAGTTCGTGAGGTTGTCCCTGAATATGGGCGTCGAAAATATTCGACCTTCTGAATACGAGGTACGCAGACATGTCAGGGAGATAGCTCGCGTTCTCTGCCCTCAGTGTAAGGGTAAGAAGGTTGTAAGTTGTGCCTGTAGAGATTGCCATGGACGCGGGAAAGCCATCAATCAGGCTCTTACAGAACACCAGGGCATCCCGGTTCTGGCTGATTGCAAACGCTGTAGTGGCCGTGGATATGAACGAATCCCATCTACCGAGGCATACGCAGCGGTGTGTCAGATAACTGATGCAATCAGCCTCGATTCCTGGAAGAAGTCTGTTAAACCATTTTACGATCATCTAATCACCAAGTTTGACATAGAAGAGGCTTGGGCTGATGCGCAGTTCAAGAAGATAACAAAATAGGGCGTGAATTTATCGTGAGCTATTTACTTTTCCCTAAACTGTGGTAATTTTAGTCTAACGATGGGCTTTATATATCCATAGTTAAAAATTCTGAACCTCGCTACGGCGGGATTTTTGTTTCTTTGTAAATAGTAAATAAAATGTATCTTTTAAGCGTTATGCCGCGTAAAGTGCTCAGGTGGTGAATCCCCCTAAGCGGTGGGGCGGCTAGGCAAAACCAGTCGGGTTTATGGAACGCGGTTCTGTGGTCTAGCGCAGAGTCACCGGGAGGCACCCGGCACCACAACTTTAATTTCTTTATCTTTAGGCTGCCCAAAGGCAGCTTTTTTGCTTTATGACCTACCTCTTGCACAAACAGCTCACTCTAGAAGGTGTTTGTGTTTATGGTTGGGCCAAGAATTTTCTTAGAAATTTCGGGAAGCACAACTATTTGGCATATGTTTCATCAAAGGAACTATCTTTTAATAGGCATTTGATAATGTTCTCGATACTGAAAACACTTGGTGGGGATACACCTACATCGCAGAGAAAACTGCATGACCCATGACCAGCATCTCATTGCTGGTCTTTTTTTTTCCGCCATTAGCTCAACTGGAAAGAGCACGGAGCTTCTACCTCTGTGGTTCGGGGTTCGAATCCTCGATGGCGGACCAGAGAATTACTTAATTAACGATTTAGTATTTCTAACATCATCACTCACACCGCTGCCATATAATCAAATCCTCACTATGAGGAGATATCAATGAAAGAAGGTTTCTACTGGATACAGCACAACGGCATAGTGCAGGTCGCTTACTACACCGCCGGTGTCACCGAGGACCTTGAAACGGGCCAGACAATAACTGGTGTCTGGCATCTGACACGAGGTGATGATATTTGCCACAACGGTGAGGCTGAAGTGATTGAAGGCCCACTGTCTGTGCCAATGAAATGAATATATTCATCTGATTATGTGGCAGATTTTTCATACTGCACATATGCTTCTTAAGCATCCTGCGTAATGGATGTTTCTGAAAGCGTTTTTGTGGTGGATCCCCCTAAGCGGAGGGGCGGTTCAGCAGGACATTTCTCCAGAGTGTCCAACCAGCGCGCGGAGATGAACTCTGTAAGCATTTCCACCGGGAGGCACCCGGCACCACACCCTCAGTTATTGCCAACTTAGCTATTTATGCCTGCTATTTGAGCAGGCTTTTTTTTGCATGATTTACTTGTCTATTGATCATATGAATGTACCTGTTTAGTTATGAATGTTGTGAATCCCACCTAAGCGGTGGAACGTCTTGTTAATTGCTATGTGCAGGTATGTACGCGACTTTGACGAGCAGAGATAAGTCTCCAGGAAGCACCCGGCATCTCATCCTCAAATAAACGTTTTGTCGACCACCAGGTTCTGAATCGTCATATACACTTCTAAATGAAACAATTTAAGAGGTGAATTATGAAAGAGGGATATTATTGGATTAGACACAATGACTGTGTCCAGATCGCCTACTTTTCGCACGGTAAAACCGAAGATATGGTTACAGGAAAAATAATCAGAGGCGTCTGGCATCTAACTCGTGGCTACGATCTTTGCCATAACGGTGAAGCGGTCGTTCTGGAAGGACCCATACCCCCACCTTTATGAACATAATTCGAAGAACACAGGCTGCCTCAGGGCGGCCTTTTTTATTTCCCCTCAAATTTACTGAGAGGATTCACAGCAATATGAGGGGGGGCCGATGTCCGATCCATTTTCCGGCACGGGGCTGGCCGGTTTAGCTTTGACCGGAGCCAGTGTCTACGGTTTATTGACCGGGACAGACTACGGTGTTGTTTTTGGTGCATTTGCAGGCGCCGTATTTTACATCGCGACAGCAGCTGACCTGAGTGTGTTGCGCCGGCTGGCCTACTTCGTCGTGTCGTATATCGTCGGCATTCTTGGCTCTGGTCTGGTTGGTTCTAAACTCGCGTCCTGGACGGAATATAGCGATAAACCACTGGATGCCATCGGTGCCGTGATTGTTTCTGCGCTGGCCGTTCAAATCCTTACGTTCCTGAACAAACAGGACATCGGCTCGCTGGTGGCGCTGATAACGCGCCGGGGAGGTTCAGGTGGTACTAAATGATCCATCGGCAACTATCAACGCGCTGCTCTGCGCCGGTGTGGTGTTTACCCTGATGTTTTATCGCCGAGGTGATTCTCGGCATCGGCCATGGATTTCGCGTTTAGCCTGGCTGATTACCGTCACCTACAGCGCTGTACCGCTGGCGTACCTGTGTGGGATTTACCCGCATTCATCATGGGCCACCATTGCGGCAAACATCATATTCCTTTCCGTGCTGGTGGCCGTCAAAGGCAACGTTGCACGTCTGGTTGATCATCTGAGGGACTAATGAACCAAACACAATTTCAGAAGGCGGCTGGTATCAGCGCCGGGTTAGCTGCGCGCTGGTTTCCGCATATCGACGCCGCTATGAAGGAATACGGCATAACCACACAGCTTGATCAGGCGATGTTTATTGCCCAGATGGGGCATGAAAGCTCAAGATTTACCCGTGTGGTGGAAAATCTTAATTATGCGGCAGAAAACTTGGTGCCGACGTTCGGCAGCCACCGCATCACATCACAGCAAGCCGCTGCACTTGGCAGAACGGCAACGCAACCGGCAAACCAGAAAGCGATCGCTAATCTGGTATACGGTGGTGAGTGGGGAAAAGAACACCTGGGCAATCAGGTTGCCGGTGATGGATGGAAATATCGCGGTCGCGGGCTGAAACAGGTTACTGGTCTGAGTAACTATCGCAGTTGTGGCCAGGCGTTGAAACTGGACCTTGTAACCCACCCGGAACTGCTTGAAGAGGATGAATACGCCGCGCGCTCAGCCGCATGGTTCTATGCCTCCCGCGGTTGCCTTCTTCATTCCGGCGACGTTGAGCGCGTGACACTATTAATCAATGGTGGCCGCAACGGGCTGGAAAAACGCCGTGCGTTGTTTAACCTGGCGAAATCAGTTCTGGTATGAGGTGAGTGTGGGTATCGAGACAATAATCGGGCTGGCCGCACTGGTCATTTCTGCTATCGCCGGCGCTTTTGGCCTGGGCCATATTCGCGGTACCAGCAAAGCAGAAGTTAAAGCCGACCAGCAACGAACCGAAGATAACGCAGCGGCAATGGTCGCAGCAGCCGAACGCAGGGTAGAAACAACGAAAGAGGCCAGCAATGTACAGCAGACTGTTAATCATATGCCTGGCGACGATGTTGATCGCGAGCTGCGTAACGAATGGAAGCGTCCCGGTGGTGGTTGATACCGCCTGTGATTGGGTGAAGCCAATCTTTTTGACGGATCAAGACATCAACGTTCTGGACCGCCAGACGAAGAAAGACATCCTGGCGCATAACAAAGCATGGAAAGCAAATTGCGGGAAAAATTGAGCCTCATCCCTGAGGTTCGGACACAGTCTCTCCTCTGGACTTTAACCGTAGCAAACATTGAGTACTCCATAATACGAATGGACAATTCTTTGGGGGGAGATAATTAAATGGCAGGGAAAAGCTTGAACAAATCAGGGTGGCTCATCCTTGAGCACACGGGTAGTCCTGAACGACGACTTTACCTGACATAGCAAAGTCTGTGTAAGAGTCTAGAAAACAATGAGTATTTATCAAGGCGGGAAAGTAAAAAAGTCCCTTCCGAAATGAAATCCTGCAATTCGGAAGGGAGACCAAAGGGGTCATCATTACAAGAGAATGTAAATGTAATCCATTTCTCAAAAGTAAAAAGGTGTATTAAATAAATAACTCAAAAGAACGAAAATCTACTTTCTTCTAATGCCTGATGGGTATACGGAATGAATGATTAGCGAAGAATTTTAACAATGCTCACAACTTTATTTTGTCTGTCAGCTACATTTTAATGGCACGAGTGATTCGATATCTCTGCCATACAGATGAATCCCCCTGAGCGGAGGGGCAACCAGTCACTGCTGGACGTAACGTTGCGGGTTTGCAAAGTGATGCAAGTCCACCGGGAGGCACCCGGCATCTGAATGCTTGACTAAAGGAATAGGGTACACGTCGAAATGAGTGCGAAGTAATACCTACTTACTGCTAGACCCAGCCAGTTCTGTCCGAGCTGGCTTTTTTTTGAAAAAAAAGCCCTCTCAGCGAGGGCTACAGGAGTCTCAGTTTCGTTGCTCTTTTTATTGATGTTCCCCGGAGTTGGCATTCTCCGCATCAGAGTCATGTATAGCCTGGCAGCCAGGCAGATAACAACAAACGTAAGCGTGGGATATTAAGAATTTCCTCAGATTGTTTTCACTAGTAGATGGGCTAAAGACCTTGAAGCAGTAAGCGGGTTGACCGCAGCCATAAGGCCATGCAGCAGCCATGATGCTGCCCCGAGTCGCGTATTGGCGAGCAGGTATAGCATACCGATGTGAGGGTTAATAATGGGAAATGCTCCGATAGGGCAGCGCGAACGCCAGACGCGTACCGATTTTAAGTGTCGATGAAACGACAGCAGCTCAAGGGGAGGAGTGTGGTCACTCCGGGAAGTGGCAGCAATTACAAAGCTCAGCTGCTGGTGGGCTTAATAAGCTTTTTCTACAACTATCTGAGATGCGGCCTTAGCATATTTAGATAATTTTTATGATGGTTCCGGCATCTTTTAATTTTGTGTAAGTAAAACCCACCGCTCCGTAAAATGATACGCAAAGGAATATCAAAGCGAAGAGCATTACGTAGAAGCTAACGTCACCCTTAACAGAAAACTGATAAATTGCAAAAAAGCATAGTAAGACGAATGCTGTCAGGGAGGAGAGTGCAATAAAAGAATAAAGGAAAATCATGAGCAGGTCGTCCTGACGTTAACATATGTCAAACCATTGTATCTACAGCTTGGCGGATTACCAACCTGCTTCAATACAACGCGCTTCAAAAAGGTTACCTACGCATCGTTTATCGCGAGCAGCGTAAAATGTGGAAGCATCCCAGTGGTGGTTAAAACCTCCTGTGACTGGGTAAAACCAATCTACCTGACTGATCACGACATCGACGTTCTGGATCGGCAGACAAAGCGCGACATCTTGACGCATAACAAAGCGTGGCATGCGAATTGCCATACAAGATAGAACCTCATCCATGAGGCTCTGACACAGTCTCTCCTCTGGACTTTAACCGTAGCAAAGTCTCACAACTCCGCACTCGATCGGCATTCATGTGTTACAGTTAGACCGTGGTGAATCCCCCTCAGC
The DNA here is from genome assembly GCF_029838645.1 of Enterobacter sp. GD03975. Lineage (NCBI taxonomy): Bacteria > Pseudomonadati > Pseudomonadota > Gammaproteobacteria > Enterobacterales > Enterobacteriaceae > Enterobacter > Enterobacter sp. GD03975. Next base: position 84,090 of record NZ_JAOBZC010000003.1, on the reverse strand, counting down.
GGCGGGGCTAATTAACCTGACGACTCTTCTTCATGAGGGCATCGTGAATTTCTGAAGCAAGCGGGTCATGGTTGGTTAACCAAAAGGCTCACCGGGAGGCACCCGGCACCACATCTATACGAACCGCAGGTCATCAACTGGTAGGCTGGGTAATACTTATCGCGAATAAGTGATAAAAAATGCCCCCCAACCAGGAGGGCAAGAGGAGTCTCAGTTTTACTTGCTCTTTTTTATCGATGGTTCCCTGGAGTTGGCAATCTCCTCATCAGAGTCTTGAAGAGCTTGGCAGTCAGCCAGTAATCAACAAGCATAAGCGCTAGTGATTAAGATAATCCTTACCTAACCATTTGTGCTGGGCAGTATCATTAAATACTCTGATTATGCATAAGGCTGACATAGCGACGGCAAAGGTATAGAGTTGAAGTGTTTTTATGGAACGAGGAATAACATGAAGGTTAAATTGATTATCGCTGCTATAGCTTTGGTTTCGTTCAGTGCTGTTGCTGACGAGGGGCAGTATCTCTCTGACTTCGCCAGTGCAAAAAGCACCTCTAAAAGCTACTCCCAGCTTATTAGTAAAAACAAATTACCTGAATGGGTAAAAAGCGGTGGCACAAGCACGCCATCAACCGAAGTTACAGTTGCAGGCAAAAAGTATATTGCACTGTCAGGGTGTAAACCTCATAGTTGTCCAGAACAGAATATTGCTGTTCTCTACTCACCTGATAACGGTGATATCCATGGTGTGTTTTCTGATTTCAATGCAGAAAAGAACCAAGAGACATTGACCTGGTTAAACCTGGGTCCGATTGATTCTGATGCGATGAAAAATGCGCTTTTCAATCGGATGTACGGCAATTAAATAGCCCAAGCTTCAAACGGCAATCCACCAGTTTGAAGCTTCAAAACACAAATCAATCGCCTCACAATGTGTTGGTCGCTCACATCGCACCCTCATTCCGCTTAACTTTAGCAATGAATTCTTCTGTGATTGATAGACCCGCTATGATTTCCGAATTTAAGGCGGAAGCACCAAATTTGCTTACAAGGTCCAGAAGAGTTTCATAAGTCTGGATGAGTTCCATTAGATCGGAAATCACTAATTGGTCATGCTCAGTGCGCAAATGTGACCGGGCAGAGGCATGATGCACTATCCACTCGAGATTGGCCTTGATTTTGTGAACATCATCATAGTTATACATATTTCATAAGCTTAAATCCTCATTTCAAGATTTCTTTGAGAAAAATACTTCCTTGCTTCAAACACTGAAGCTGTGAGTGACGTCTAAAGTTCATTTAGTTTAGAGGTGACAATGGCTAAGCCGGACTGGGGCGAGCTGCAGAAGCGGTTCCTGTCTGATCACGCTGCTACTGGCATATCCCCTAAGGAATGGTGCGAGACACATAATCTTAATTATGTAACTGCTCGCCGCTATATCAAGAAAACTGCTGCGCAAAATACAAAAATTTACCCGCAAAAGATAGTGCGCACTGCGCAGAATGATAAAAGCGCAGATGAGCTGGTGGCTATAAAGCTAAGCGCGAAGGTAAAGCACTTTATTGCTGAATACCTGAAGGATAATAACGCCACGGCAGCCGCTGCACGTGCTGGCTATAGTGACCCAAACTATGGTCGTCAGCTAATAGCGAATCCTAACGTTGCGCAGGCAATTGCGCAGCAGCAAAAAGCCTCCATTGAGCGCACGCTTGGCAGTGCCGATGAAGTCCTCGCACAGATGTGGCAGCTTGCCACCTTCGATGCAAACCAACTTTCGCAGTATCGCCGCGGTGCGTGTCGTTACTGCTGGGGCTTCGGCCACCACTATCAGTGGCGTGACGCTGTAGAGTTCGAAGAGGAAACAGCAAAGGCGGAGGGAAGGGAAGGGGCAAGGCTGCCGCAAGATACAGGCGGCTATGGCTACGATCACACCAGAGAGCCTAACCCTGGCTGTCCGCGCTGTAACGGTGACGGCATCGGCCAGCCTTATTTCCCGGATACACGCAAGCTCCCGGCAACTTCTCGGCTCGCTTACTCCGGCGTAAAGATCGGCAAGAATGGCGTCGAGATAACCACTATCAGCCGTGAGCGAATGTTCGAAGCGGTAATGAAGCGGCTTGGCCTGGCGGATAGCGAATTCGCGCAGCGTCTCCAGCAAATCGAAATCGACCGCCGGCAGCTGGAGGTCGAAAAACTCCGCAAAGAGCTGGCCGGTGATGGTGATGATGACGAACCGACTCCAGTGCAGATCAATATCAACGTAGTGGACGCGAGGGCGGAAGATGGGGATCAGCCCGACACTTAACATTCCTCAGGCGCGTTTCCTCGCGATGCAGCACAAATTCAAAGCCTACGTTGCTGGGTTCGGTTCCGGTAAGACGTGGGTGGGTTGTGGCGGCATCTGTAAGGGGATGTGGGAGCACCCTAAAATTAACCAGGGTTATTTCGCGCCGACGTACCCGCAGATCCGTGACATCTTCTACCCGACGATTGAAGAGGTGGCCTTTGACTGGGGGCTGAGCGTGATAATCAATGAGGGGAACAAAGAGGTTCACTTCTACGAGGGGCGACGATACCGCGGGACCACAATCTGCCGTTCAATGGAGAAGCCCGGCTCGATAGTCGGTTTCAAAATCGGTAACGCGATGGTTGATGAGCTGGACGTCATGGCGGCAGCCAAAGCGCAACAGGCATGGCGAAAAATCATAGCCCGTATGCGTTACAAGGTTGATGGGTTGCGTAACGGCATCGATGTCACCACAACGCCGGAAGGTTTCAAATTCGTCTACCAGCAGTTCGTGAAGGCGGTGCGTAAAAAGCCCGAGCTTTCTGCTCTGTACGGCCTGATACAGGCCAGTACGTTCGACAACGCGAAGAACCTGCCCCCGGATTACATCCCGTCGCTGCTGAGTTCTTATCCTGATGAACTGATTCAGGCCTACCTGCGCGGGAAATTTACGAACCTCAACAGCGGGACCATTTACCACACCTTTAACCGTAAGCTGAACAACTGTTCTGACGAGATTCAGGATGGGGATCCGCTGTTTATCGGTATGGACTTCAACGTTGGAAAAATGGCCGCGATTGTTCACGTAAAGCGTAACGGGCTACCTCGTGCGGTTCGTGAACTTGTGAAGGTCTTCGACACGCCGGCGATGATTAAGCGCATCCAGGAAGAGTTCTGGCGATATGAGGATGGTTGTTATGTGAAGAGCCGGGAGATTTACATCTATCCGGATGCCTCTGGCGACTCCCGCAAATCGCAGAACGCCAGCAAGACCGATATTGCCCAGCTCAACGATGCCGGATTCAGCGTCATCGTTGATGATGCCAACCCGCCGGTTAAAGACCGCATCAACTCAATGAACGCCATGTTCTGCAACGCCAACGGCGAACGCCGCTATCTGGTCAACGTCCAGAACTGCCCGGTTTATACCGAAAGCCTCGAGCAGCAAATCTGGGCGGCCAATGGCGAACCGGATAAATCAGCGGATAACGATCACCCCAATGATGCTGGTGGGTACTTCATTGTGAAGGATTACCCCATCGTGAAACCGGCATACTCAATCACCATGGACACCACTTTCTGATATGGCAAACGACGACATCACCTGGGTTCGACCAGAACACCGGGCGGCTTCTGCTGCCTGGCGGAAATACAGAGACTTTTGCAAAGGCGCTGAGGCCGTAAAAGCGGCGGGCAATAAATATCTGCCTTATCTCGATCCAACCGATAAATCCACGCGCAACCGTAAACGTAATGAGGACTATCTGAGCCGCGCGGTGTTCTATGCCATTGCCGGCAATACGAAGATCGGCATGCTTGGGATGGCGTATCGCAAGGATCCCACCTTCAACGGTCCGGAGAAGCTGAAATACCTGTTGGACAATGCTGACGGGGCCGGTACCAGCATCTATCAGCAGTCACAGCTGGTGGCTGAGAACGTACTGGAAGTTGCACGGGAGGGGCTTTATGTCGATTACGCAGAAGCCTCCGATGAGGCGATCATCCTCCGCTACCCGGCAGAGAACATCATTAATTGGCGGACGAAGCGTATCAATGGGCGCGATCAACTGGTGCTGGTGGTCCTGCGCGAATGCGTAGAAGAGCCGGATGGTTACGCTTACAAGGACGAAATTCAGTACCGCGAGCTGGCGCTGGAAGAAGGGAAGTTTATCTGCCGCGTATGGCGCCGGGCAGGTGGCACTGCAAGCGGAACCTATGTCGTCGACAGCGAATATCATCCGAAGCCTAAAGGGAAGGAATACTGGGATGAAATCCCGTTCACTTTTGTCGGCGCCCAGAACAACGATCCCACTATCGATGACTCGCCGCTGGCTGCGCTGGTGGAAATTAACCACGGCCATTATCGAAATAGCGCTGACTATGAGGACAGCGTGTGGTTCTGTGGCCAGGTGCAGCCGTATATGACTGGCCTTGATACCGGCTGGCGAGATCACCTTGAGAAGACCGGAGTAAAAATTGGTTCCCGTTCACCGCTAATGCTTCCCAAAGATGGCTCGTTTGGCTATGCCCAGGCGCAGCCGAACATGCTGGCTAAAGAGGCCATGGACAGCAAACGCGATTACATGGTGCAGTTGGGCGCCCGACTGATTGAGCAGAACGCCACGGCGAAGACTGCAACGCAGGCAAGCGGTGAGCAGACATCATCAACATCGGTGCTAGGTATCTGCGTTTCGAACGTTTCCGAGGCTTACACGCTGGCGCTGGGCTGGTGTGCAAAATACCTGGGTATTAATGGGGGTGAACCAGCCTACATCATCAACCAGGAATTTATCGCGAAGGTTGCCGAATCCGGGATGGTCACCGCTATTGTGAACGCCTGGCAGTCCGGCGCGCTGCGCGATACTGACATGATTAGGGCTCTTCAGAAACTCGACCTCATCAACCCGGCAGACAGTCCGGATGATGTGATTGATTCGCTCCGCAATCAGGCTCCTTCATTGACCGGGGGCTGATATGGCAACAGTCAACGAAAGTTTGCGGGATGAGGCCATTGCTCATTCCGTCTGGATTAGCCGCTATGCGACTGGTGTCGCTAACCGGATGGTGAAGCTGCTTAACGAGACGGACGCAGAACTATCTGCCCGTCTGCTGGATGCACTAGATCGGCTTCCGGCTGATAGCTTCACGGTTAGACATCTGGAAAGCTTGCTCGGCAGCGTACGCGAACTTAACCATCAGGCTGTCGCTTCAATGCAGTCCGGGCTGGAAGGGGAACTTCTTGCGCTTTCCAGGAACGAGGTCAGTTACCAGCTGAGCCTGTTCGATTCCCTTCTTCCCTCACAGGTGCTGGCACGCTATCCGCTACAGGGAATTAGCGCCGATATGGTTTATGCCGCGGCGATGGCTCAGCCATTTCAGGGGCGCCTGCTGAGTGAGTGGGCGGAGAATCTGGAATCGGACAGGCTAGCGCGGATCGTAAATGCTGTACGCCGTGGCTATCTTGCTGGCGACACGGTTGAAACCATCGCCCGAAGCGTGCGCGGCCATGCCAATAAAGACTATCGCGACGGCGCGCTTCAGATGAGCAGGGCAAACGCCGCCAGCATCGCTAAAACAGCCGTTAATCATCTGGCTGCCACCGCACGCAACAGCTTCACCAGCGCCCACAGCGACATCGTGAAGGGTAAACAGTGGCTGTCTACGCTGGACAATAAAACCAGTCACGACTGCATCATTCGCGACCTGCTGCGCTACACCTTGGATAATAAACCGATCGGGCACAAAGTACCTTACCTGCAAGGGCCCGGGAAAATTCATTTCTGTTGCCGTTCTACTGAAACCCTGATTATCAAGTCCTGGCGCGAACTCGGCATTGATATTAATGAGATGGACGAGGGCACTCGTGCCAGCATGGATGGTCAGGTACCTGCTAAAACCACCTATCTTGAATGGCTCGCGCGTCAGCCAGCTCAAAGGCAGGATCAGGTTCTGGGTGCCGAGCGTGGCCGTCTGTTCCGCGCGGGTGAAATCGACCTGGCTGATATGTTCACTGACAAAGGCGAGTGGATCAGCCTGGAACGTCTTAAGCAGCTATCAGGTCCTTGAACCTGACAACCATCACTTTCTACACGCCCTGGCATCCGCCGGGGCTTTTTTATGGGCGAGGCCCGACTAAATCCCGAGGGGAAATTATGTTAATTCGAAACATGCTTCTGAAATATTACGCACCTGAAAGCGGCGGTGAGGGCAGTGGTGGTGGCGGTATCGAAATCACCCCCGAAATACAGAAGCTGATTGATGAGCGTGTGACCAATGAAGTTACAGGTCTGAAAACAAAAAACTCTGAGCTGCTGGGCACCATCAAGCAGCAAAAAGAAAACCTGTCACGTTTTGACGGTATCGACCCAGACGCTGTACGCGGCATTCTCCAGCGTTTTTCTGACGATGAAGAGGCGAAGCTTATCGCCGCCGGAAAAATTGACGAGGTGCTGGATAAGCGTACCGAGCGCATGCGTGCTGACGTTGATAAGCAGATCAAAGCGGCGAACGAGCGCGCGGAAAAAGCTGAAGCGTTCTCCAACAAATTCCGGGATCGGGTCCTCGGGGATGCAATCCGGGCAGCAGCCTCTAAAGCGGGCGCGCTGCCTGAAGCTTCTGACGATCTGATTCTGCGTGCCAAAGGCACATTCCAGCTCAACGACGAAGGCGAGGCCGTAGCGGTTGATGCAAATGGCGATGTTCTGTTCGGCAAAGACGGCAAAACCCCACTAAGCCCGCTTGAGTGGGCGGAGTCACTCAAGGAGACGGCTCCGCATCTGTTCCCTCGCGCAGAAGGCACGGGCGCGGGCGGACACAAGCCAAACGGTGGTGGAAGCCTGAAACGTTCCGAAATGAGCGCCAGCGACAAAGCGGACTACATCCGCAAACACGGTCAGCAGGCCTTCCTCAAACTTCCGAAATAAGGGATTTAAACCATGGCAACGACTGTTAATACCGACCTGGTTATTTATGACGATCTGGCGCAGACCGCGTTTCTTGAGCGTCGCCAGGACAATCTGGAAGTGTTCAACGCTTCCTCCAACGGTGCGATTTTGCTGGATAACGAACTGATTGAAGGCGACTTCCGTAAACGCGCCTTCTACAAAGTTGGTGGTTCCATTGAATCGCGCAATGTGAACTCTGTCGATAAAGTCACAGGTAAAAAAATCGGTGCCGGTGAAGCGGTATCCGTTAAAGCACCGTGGAAATACGGTCCGTATGAAACCACGGAAGAGGCCTTTAAACGCCGTGGCCGCTCCGTTGATGAGTTCTCCGAAGTGATCGGCGTTGATGTCGCAGATGCCACGCTGGAAGGCTATGTGAAATATGGCCTGAAAGCGCTGACTGCGGCGATTGGTGCTAACGCCGACATGGTCGTAACCGCCGACATTGAGACCGACGGTAAAAAGACCCTGACGCGTGGCCTGCGCAAATATGGCGACAAGTTTAACCGAGTGGTTCTGTTCGTGATGCACTCCGCGACCTACTTCGACATTGTGGATGAGGCGATTGCCAACAAAATTTACGAAGAAGCGGGCGTGGTGGTTTACGGCGGGCAGCCGGGCACGCTGGGTAAACCTGTGCTGGTGACCGACACCATGGACGCTGATGCGATCCTTGGGCTGGTAGCTGGTGCGGTTACCGTCACCGAATCTCAGGCGCCGGGCTTCCGTTCCTACGATATCAACGATCAGGAAAACCTTGCGGTTGGCTATCGCGCTGAAGGCGTGGTGAACGTTGACCTGCTGGGCTACAGCTGGGATACCGCCAAAGGTGATAACCCTGACCTGACCGCCATCGGCACTGCGGGCAACTGGAAGAAACACTTCACCAGCAACAAATCTACGGCAGGCGTACTGATTAAACTGGAATCCGCAGTGGGGGAGTAACGCTGTCAGCGGATAAAACCTCCGCAACTGCTGACAGCACAGACGCGGTAACTGTTTCTCTGAAGTACACGCTGAATGGCTCCGGTGTATCCGGTAAAACTGTCGCGTGGACGTCCACAGGCGGCACGCTTAGCACGGCCAGTTCTCAAACCGGCTCTGCTGGTGGTGCAACGGTGAAACTCACATCAGACGTTGCTGGCACCTTCACGGTAACCGGCACGGTTGAAGGAGTGTCAAAAACCACTGATGAGATCAACTTCACTGCGCCTGCCGGAGAATAACGAATGGGGCGAAAGCCCCATAAACAGGATGATTCGATGATCAATACCGATATCACTTCTCCTGATGCCAACAGCTACGCCAGTGAAGAGGATCTTGCCTCATTTGCGGCAATACGCGGCATTGAACTGCCTGACAAGCTCACACCTTTGCTGATTAAGGCAATGGATTACCTGGAGGGGCTGGACTGGGTTGGCTCAAAAGCTGACCCGAAACAGGCTCTGGCATGGCCACGCGTGAATGTCGTTCTGGATGAACATGATTTCCCGCCGGATGAAGTTCCTCGGCAGGTTATGACCGCGCAGTGCATGCTGGCGGTAGAGGCAATCGACGGCGATTTACTCTCCAGCGTGCGCGAAGCCGCTGTGAAAACTGAACGTGTGGAAGGTGCTGTAACCATGACCTACGCGGTCGCGGATGGCGAAGTATTCACGCCGTCTTATCCTGCCGTTATGGCGCTGCTGGGCGATCTTGCTGGTGGTCGTGGCTACGCAATCAATGCATTTGCAGAGAGGGCATGACATGCCGGACCTGAAAGTTATTAACCTGGCGAGCAGAAAAGATGCTGATCTGGAACATAACCGAACAGAGGTTATTAGGCTTCTGGAAGAGGCGCTTCATGCTGCTCGCGAAGGCAATTATCGTAGCATGGCTATTTTGCTTATTGATGAAAGCGGTGCGGTTATGGATGCCTGGCATAGCGGTGGTTTTCCGTACGTTATGGTTGGCGCCATCGAATCACTCAAAACTGATTTTATCAATCTGCAAATCGAGAGGCGCTGACGAATGCCCATTGATTACCTACGTATGCAGGCCAGAACAACGCGCATGCTCAGGCAGAACGGAGCGTTATACAACGTCACCCGTAAAGGCTCGGTAACGGTTATCGGCGGCGTTGAGCATAAAACTGAAGAGGTCCGTTTTACTGCTGTGGGCGTGAAGACCGAATACGCGCCAGGCGAAATAGATGGAACGGTCATCGTTAACGGCGACGTGCAGATCGTTTTTACGGCAGAGCAGGAAATTAAAATCGGCGACGTAGTCGATATTGATGGCACAGTCCACCGGGTTATCAAACCCAACCCGGCAAAACCTGCCTCGCTGGTACTCTGCTACAAAGCACAGTTGAGGGCATAGCATGGGAGAGAACACGGCATTCCTCGCTGAAATTACAGCATTCGTCAATAAGGCCAAAGCGAATCAAGAAGCTGTGGTGCGCACGGTGGGTATTAAAATACTCAACCAGCTTGTAATGATGTCGCCCGTGGGTAACCCGGAGTTGTGGGAAATCAACAAGACGGCGGTTTCTTACAATCAGGCCGTATACGACCACAACGAGGACCAACGAGCGGATCCTGCCAACCTGACCAAAACCGGGCGACTGAAGAAAAAAGCCCGGGTGGTGGATGGGATGGATATCAAAGCACCGCCGGGGTATACGGGCGGACGCTTTCGCGGTAACTGGCAGGTATCGTTTGATGCTCCGACAGCTGATGAAACAGGGCGAATAGACAAGACCGGCGACCTGACAAAAGCAGCCGGGAACTACACGCTGTCACTGTTCAAAGTCGGGATGAAGGCCATTTATTTCTGCAACAACGTCCCGTATGCATACCCGCTTGAAATGGGGCATTCCACACAGGCACCGGGCGGAATGGTCCGTATAACCGCTGCTGAGTTTCAACGCTTCTTTGAGGAAGCTGTCAAGGAGGTGTCCAGGTGATTCCTGATATTGCATCTGCACTGGCCGCCAGACTGGGTATCTGGGCCGATGCCGAGGGCATTTCGGTTGCATGGGAGAACGTGCCGTTTACACCTCCTGCTAACGAAATGTACCTGGCCGTTCACGATATGCCTGTTACGCCGAGAACTATCGATCTCGGATTGCGCTGCCGGACTTATTCAGGCGTGTACCAGATTAATGTCGTGGCGCCAGCCGGCTCCGGCCGTACCTCCGTCGTTGCCCTGGCTGGCAGAGTAGCGGAATTATTCCCCGAGGGGCTGGAAATTGCAGGCAAAGATTTTACCTGCTGGATTGGCAGCGCGCCTGGCATATTCCGCGGGATCCCTACACCTGTGTCCTACTCCGTTCCTGTCAGCCTGAATTATAGGGCAGACATCACCAACTGATTCCCTCAGTGATGTCCCACAACTGACCGGCCTTGAGCCGGTTTTCCCGTTTCTGAAGGAGAAACCATTATGGGCTTTGCACTGCCTAACGGCGCTCATGTTTATCTGGCGTCGGGCTATGGCCCGGCCATTACTTTCACCGGCGCGACGAATGCTGAGCACGCGGTGATCACCGTCAGCGCCGCGGACGATATTGCGGTCGGCGATATCGTTCACGTGAACTGCAACTGGTCGGGTATTGATAACGTTATCGCGAAAATCGACGCGATTGCGGAGAATGCTGTCACTCTTCGCAACATCAATACCACCAACAAAAACAAATACGCGGCGGGTGGCGGTTCCGGCTCTATTCGCAAAATTGAAGAATGGACCGAACTGCCACAAATCACTGAGGTATCGAAATCCGGTGGTGATCAGAACACCACGCAGATTCAGTTCCTCAGCGATGATCGCCAGCGCAACCTGAATACCTATAAATCCGCTGTCTCTCAGACTTACTCGATTGCTCACGACTCAACTCTGCCGGTTTATCCGCTTCTGCGCCAGCTGGACGAAGACGAAGAGACTGTGGCGGCGTACATGTACGTACCGAAGGCGAAGGAGAACCGTTACTGGGCGGCCACGGCATCTTTTGACGACACGCCGGCCACGGCGGTGAACGAAGTCGAAACGGTAAGCGTCGTGCTGAACCTGCAATCGCCTGCAATGACCTTCTACAAGGTCGACTCGGGAAAAACTGAGACAGTAGCGGTAACCGGCGTCAGCCTGGATCGGCCAACCCTGAGCATTAAACAAGGGGCAACCGCCACGCTGATCGCTACTGTCGAACCATCTAACGCCACCAATAAAACGGTGATCTGGACATCTTCAGATGAATCGATCGCAACGGTTGATGCCTCTGGCAAGGTCAGTGGTATTGCGGAAGGCAATGCCACTGTAACAGGTACGACCGCCGATGGTGCGAAAACCGCGACCTGTGATGTCACCGTTACTGCTGCAAATTAATCCCGGCCCCACTCGGGGCCACAACTCTACGGGAAAAATATGGCTACCAAATTCACCCTCCAGCCCAAACCAACTTTTAAGGCCAACGTCTCGATCCCGCGCGCCGGCGATGAGGATGGCGTGCTGACCTTCACGTTTAATCATAAGCCACTCAAAGAGCTGGCTGACCTGGAAAAACTGGAAGGCAAAACCGCCACTGATTTTCTGATGGAAATTATTTCTGGCTGGGCGCTCCCCGATACATTCAACGCGGAAAATCTCTCGGTGCTGCTGGAAAACTATCCGGCTGCAATGAAGGCTATCCCTGAAACCTACTATCGCGAACTGATGGGGCAGCGCGAAAAAAACTGATAGCGGTTGCCTCGGCGTTCTATACGCCTGAGCCCACTGCGGAAGAGCTGGCACCATATGGGCTCACGCCGGATGATTACGACGATCAATACATCGATGTCTGGCCAGATGTCTGGCCTTCATTTCTGGTATTTCAGTCCGTCAGTACGCAGTGGCGCACGGGGATGGGCGGCGCAACAGGGCTTGATTACAACGTCCTTCCCTGGGTAATGCGTCTGCATAACGTACACGACGAGGTAACCGCATTTTCCGATCTCCAGATAATGGAGCGAACCGCGCTAAAAATTATGCATAAAGAGGGTGCTGGATGAGTAACGACATCGCTACTATTTCGCTGCGCGTAAATACCAGTGAACTGGAGCGCGGCAACCAGGCGCTGGATCGCTTTCAGGAGTCTGCGTCCGCCGCGGCAGGTAAAGCGGATGACCTGAACAGTACGTTCCGCACCGGGATCGACAACCAGAAAAAAAACAGCGAAAGCCTGAAACAGCAACGGCAGGAACTGCAAAACTTGCTGAATAAAATCAGCCCCGTTAACAAAGCGTTGGATGAACTCGATACCATTCAGGAGAGCCTGTCTAAGTTTCGCAGTAAAGGGCTGGTGGATGATGAAGATTTTACGCGTTACAAAAGCGTGCTTGAGTCAACCCGCGCGAAACTGGCGCAGGTCATGGAATCTGAAACAGCAGAGGGCCGTGCTCGCATTGAGCAGGCACAGGCAGCGCAACGGGCAGCTGCCGCAGGCAAAAATTTTATCGACTCACTCGAGGACCAGGTTGCAGCTATCGGAAAAACCCGTGCAGAGTTGCTTGAACTGAAAGCGGCCCAGCTCGGCGTTTCGGATCGCGCTGCTCCAATGATTGCCCGACTAAAAGAGCAGGAAGAGTCCTGGAAATCTGGAGCTATCAGTGCGGGGCAGTACCGTAATGCCATGCGTTACCTGCCAATGCAAATGACGGATATTGTGACTTCACTGGCCTCCGGTATGCCGGTTTATATGATCGCTATCCAGCAGGGTGGTCAGCTGCGTGATTCCTTTGGCGGAGTGGGTAACGCGCTAAAAGCTATGTTATCCATGGCCACCCCGGCGCGTGTAGCGATTGGTGGTCTGGCTGGTGCAGTTCTCCTTGCCGCGAAGGCAGGAGCTGATTACTTCACTGCCTATGACGAAATCAATAAAGCTGTCATCCGCACTGGAAACATTGCCGGTACGTCAGCGCTACAGATTATGGCATCCTCCCAGTCAATCTCTGCTTCAACCGGGGCTACGGTGGGCATTGTCCAGAGTCTGATGACAGAGTTGGTTGGTATCGGCTCAATGACTCAGCAACAGCTTGAGAAAGCTACCAAAGCGACGGCGCTGGCAGTTGAAACTGGCATTGTTTCGGCTCAGGACATTACCAAGGCTTATAAGGATATTGAAAAGGATCCGGTTAAGGCTCTTCAGAACCTTAATGAGCAATTCAACTTTCTCACCGTTTCACAGCTTAAGCACATTGACGAGTTAGTTAAGCAGAAAGACCAGACCGCTGCCGTTACTCAAGCTATGGATTTGTTTGGCGACACGATGGCAGAGCGCGGAGAGCAGGCTTACGACTCGCTGACACCATTTGGCCGCCTGTGGCTTGATATCAAGGGATGGGCGTCTGAGGCTATGCAGAGCATCGGTCAGTTGGTTGCTGAACTGGCATCGAACACGCTAAAGGAATTTAACGCAATTTATTACAGCGTCGCGATAGTTTTTCAGAAGCTGAACCATATTATTTCTTCTTCTATCGCGGCTGCGATTAATCTCGTTCCTGACTGGGCGAAAACTGATACTTTGCAGGGATGGCAGGCCTATAACGAACAAATGGCCGCCGCTTATGGTAACAGCGTATCTCAGTTGGAAAAGGACTGGGACGCAGCTGACATTAGCGCAGGCAAGTACCTCGATACATCCCGCAAGATAAGCGCCGCGACCACTCAGAAGGATCGCGAAGCAGTCGCTTCGTTTGGCAAAAAAACGAAAACAGGAAAACAGGGCTCTGTATCTGCTGGCGACCGCAGTACTAACGCTGCTCAGGCCGAATTGCTGGCGCTTCAGGCGCAGTTGCGAGCGCTTCAGCAGCATAAAGGGCTGAACGACACTATCAGCAAGCAGCGCAAAGATCTGTGGACCACTGAGGCGAAATTTCAGGTGCTGGAAGAGGCCTCGCGTTCACGTTCACTGACGAAGCAGGAACAATCCCTGCTGGCGAGTAAAGACCAGGTGCTTCAGTTGGCACGGCAGAAAGCCCTGTTAGGTGATCAGATTACCGCACAGGACCAGCTGAACAAGCGAATGGATACCTCTCAGAAATATGTCACGCAGATGGCTGAGAAACAGGCTGCATTAGTGAAAGGTGCCGGGATGAGTGACCGTCAGGCACAACGTGAACTGGCAAAGAGCCAGCTCTCTTCTGGCTGGATCAACTCCGGCGCTAAGCTTGACGACGAGAGTTATCAAAAGCAGCTTAAAGCGGCGAATGATTACTATGATGCCGAGGACCGGTTACGTGGCGACTGGCTGACTGGCGCGAAAAAGGGCTGGGCTGAATTTGAGGACAGCGCGACCAATGTTTACTCGCAGGTGCAGACTATTACCAGCAATGCGTTCACCGGGATGGCCAGCACGCTAACCGACTTTTTTACTACAGGTAAATCTAACTTCTCAGATTTCCTGTCTACCTTCCTGAAGGGCACCGCCCAAATGCTTACGCAGTTGGCATTGGTCAACGGAATGAAGTCTGCGTTTGGTGGAACCTCATTTGGTTCATTTTTCGGATTTTCTGATGGTGGCGCAGTCCCTGAGTTTGATACTGGCGGCTATACGGGGGATGGAGGTAAGTATCAGCCAAAAGGCGTGGTCCATGGTGGCGAATTCGTATTCACCAAGGAGGCAACCAGTGCGCTGGGTGTTGGCAATCTGTATGCGCTTATGCGTGGAGCTCAGGGGTATGCAAACGGCGGCTATGTTGGCCATGCCCCGATGTATGGGCTGCAATCTTCGGCAATTGGCGGTGTAACCGTTCAAACGTCCGTGGTCGTTCATAATCAGAACACTCAGCAGCAGGCATCTGGTAACAACGACGCCATTTCTCGGGCTTACAAACAGACTATCGATCAGTCTGTTCGTGCTGGAATTGCTAAGGAGTTGCAACCCGGAAGGTTGATATGGAACGCTATGAAAAGCCGTTGAAAAATTGATAGCAGTCCCTTGTTTGAGCCTGCTATCACATGATTAATCATTTACGAGGCAGATACTTATGGGTTGTATATGTGCCACCCTTGTGTGAGGAGCCTTTCCCGTTTGTATAATGACCACGAGAACCTTTTGCATAAGTGATCGAAGGCGCCACAAGGATTAAAGAAAGAACGGCAACTAGTAGTGTTTTCATAAGAACTCGCTGTGTAGTGAAGTAGTGTAAAAGCCATTCAAATATACGTAATGAATAGGCAGTTGGAGAAAAATTCTTTATACCACTAATTAAACTCAACCCGCTTCGGCGGGTTTTTTTATGCCCGGAGAAAGCATGGCAATCGAAACATTCACCTGGC
Source organism: Enterobacter sp. GD03975 (assembly GCF_029838645.1). Classification (NCBI taxonomy): domain Bacteria; kingdom Pseudomonadati; phylum Pseudomonadota; class Gammaproteobacteria; order Enterobacterales; family Enterobacteriaceae; genus Enterobacter; species Enterobacter sp. GD03975. Next base: position 68,852 of record NZ_JAOBZC010000003.1, on the reverse strand, counting down.
GAACCCAGATACAGGCGGGAATGGAGGGAACGTTTAGCCATAAAACCCGCTCTGCAACCTTTGGCGACGGCTATGAGCAGATTGCCGGGGAAGGCATCAACCCTGAAAAGCAGTCATGGCCTGTAACCCTAACGGGCAAAAAAACGGACATGCTTCGGGCCCTAAAATTCTTTCGTTCTCACGTCACAAAGGCATTTATCTGGACATCTCCAGTTGGCGAAACTGGGCTCTACCGGATTGAGGCCGAATCAATCAAGTCACAGCCCTTATCCAGCAAAGTCATGACCATTTCTGCAACATTTAAACAGGCTTATGCACCATGATCACAGCCGACTATCAAAGCCTTGAGCCCGGCAACAAAGTCCGTCTTATCGAAGTTGATGGTTCTACTTTCGGCGTGGATGATGTACTGCGATTCCACGCGTACAACCTCCCGCACACAGAAGAAGAAATCGCAGCCGCTGGTGGCGATGAATCAAAGCTGAAGGCGAGAAGTATCTGGTGGCAGGGGGAAGAATATGCCGCCTGGCCGTATCAAATTGAAGGGCTTGAAGCCTCCACAGACGGCAACAGCGCCCAGCCAATGCTCACGGTCGCAGATATCGATAGCAAGATTACAGCGCTGTGCCTGGCTTATGACGATATGCTTCAGGCGAAAGTCACTATCCATGACACTTTTTCACATTATCTCGATGCGAAGAACTTCCCAGCAGGTAACGCAACAGCTGATCCGCAACAGGTCAGAAAACGAGTTTTTTACATCGATGGCAAAAGCAGCGAAATTCCGGGCGAAAGTATCGAATTCGTACTCGATAGCCCGATGTCGTTGCAGGGTAAGATGATCCCCACGCGCCAGCTTCATTCCCTGTGCACCTGGTGCATGCGCAATAAGTACCGCACCGGCGACGGCTGCGACTATGCCGGTACCCGCTATTTCGATAAAAACAACAACCCGGTGAGCGATCCGTCGCTGGATGAATGCCCCGGCACGCTTACGGCCTGTAAGCTCCGGCATGGAGACGGCAACGAACTGCCGTTCGGTGGATTCCCGGGCACGTCGTTGATTAGGAGTTGATATGCGCCAGAAAACCATTGATGCGATTATGGCGCACGCTGCCGCTGAATATCCTCGTGAGTGCTGTGGTGTGGTGGCGCAAAAAAGTCGTGTTGAACGTTATTTCCCGTGCCGGAACCTTGCCGCGGCACCGGAGGAAAATTTTGTCCTCTGCCCGGAAGATTACGCAGTTGCTGAGGACTGGGGTACGGTGATCGCCATCGTTCACAGCCACCCTGACGCCACTACGCAGCCGAGCGAACTGGATAAAGCGCAATGCGACTCAACGCTTTTACCCTGGCATATCGTGAGCTGGCCAGAGGGGGATTTACGCACCATTCAGCCGCGCGGAGAGCTGCCGCTGCTGGAGCGTCCTTTTGTGCTTGGTCACTTTGACTGCTGGGGGCTGGTAATGAGCTATTTCCGGCAAACGCATGGTATCGAACTCCACGATTACCGGGTTGATTATCCCTGGTGGGAAAACGACTATCCGGACAACTTCTATCAGGATTGCTGGTACGAGTGCGGATTTCGTGAATTCGACGGGCCGCCGAAACCTGGCGATATGGTGATCATGCAGGTTCAGGCTGATAAGTGGAATCATGCGGGGATTCTGCTGGAAGGTAACATGCTACTGCATCACCTTTATGGGCATCTGAGCCAACGCGTTCCTTATGGCGGTTATTGGCTTGAGCGCACAATGAAAATATTGCGGTTTAAAGACTGTTTCTGATAACCGCCTGTGACAGTTTTTTATGGGGGAAAAATGGCTGCATTACTCAATGTTGAGCCTGTCCGCACAATTCGATTGTACGGCGTGCTAGGTGCCACCTTCGGGCGTGAATATCGTTTATCAGTAGCTTCACCAAAAGAGGCCATCCGTGCCCTGAGCGTTATCGTGCCGGGTTTTGAGCGTTACCTTAATACCAGCAAACAACGGGGTTTAACTTATGCTGTATTCAGCGGGAAACGAAACCTCGTAAACGATGAACTCAGTATGGACAGGAGCACAGAGGAAATCCGTATCGCGCCGGTGATCATCGGCAGTAAGCGGGCCGGGATTTTTCAGACAATCCTCGGGGTTGCCCTTGTCGCCGTTGCTGCATTCGTCACGGGAGGGGCCGCGATCGGGATTGGTGGGACTGCTTTTGCTGGTGGATGGGGAGCTGTGGCGGGGATTGGGGCATCAATGGCGATCGGCGGCGTAGTCCAGATGCTTTCTCCCCAGACTACCGGGCTAGCCAGCAAGCAATCAGCAGATAACCGCGCCAGCTATGCATTTGGTGGCGTGACGAACACAACCTCTCAGGGAAACCCTGTCCCCATTCTCTATGGTAAACGGCGAATCGGCGGCGCTGTTGCCTCTGCCGGGATTTACGTAGAAGACCAGCAATAACAAATATTTGTCAATCAGGCCACCTTCGGGTGGTTTTTTTATGGGCGCGATATGGCTAAAACAATTACCGGACGTAAAGGCGGCAGTTCGAGTTCCCGCACCCCTGTCGAGCAGCCCGATGATCTCCAGTCCGTTGCGAAAGCGAAAATCCTGATGGTTCTCGGTGAAGGGGAGTTTGCTGGTGGGCTGACCGCGAGGGATATCTATCTTGACGGCACACCTTTACAAAACGCTGATGGTTCCGAGAACTTCAGCGGTGTCGTGTGGGAGTTTCGCCCAGGGACACAGGCTCAGGATTACATTCAGGGGATACCTGGCACAGAAAATGAAATCAGCGTCGGTACCGAAGTATCCAGCGAAACAGCCTGGACGCATACCTTCACCAATACGCAGCTTTCAGCGGTTCGCCTGCGCCTGAAGTGGCCATCTCTTTTCAAACAGCAAGATAACGGGGATTTGGTAGGGTATTCCATCAACTATGTGGTGGAGCTTCAGACGGACGGTGGTAGCTGGCAAAAGGTCCTTGATACTAATGTGACCGGGAAAACCACATCCGGTTATGAACGCAGCCATCGCATCGATTTACCGAAAGCTGGCAGCACCTGGACCATCAGACTGCGCAAAATTACCGCTGACGCAAACAGTGCCAAAATTGGCGACACGATGACGCTCCAAAGTTATACAGAGGTCATCGATGCCAAACTGCGCTATCCAAACACAGCTCTGTTGTACATCGAGTTTGATTCCAGCCAGTTCAATGGCTCTATTCCCCAAATTGCCTGTGAACCACGTGGTCGTGTCATCCGCGTACCGGATACTTACGATCCGGAAACAAGAACTTATAGCGGTACGTGGCTTGGGATATTCAAATGGGCCTGGACAGATAACCCTGCGTGGATATTCTACGACCTGGTGGTTAGCGACCGTTTCGGGCTTGGGGATCGTCTCACAACAGCGAACATAGACAAATGGACACTTTACCAGGTTGCACAGTATTGCGATCAGATGGTGCCGGATGGCAAAGGCGGAAGTGGCACCGAACCACGTTATACCTGCAACGTCTACATTCAGGAACGCAACGACGCTTATACGGTCCTGCGTGATTTTGCTGCTATCTTCCGCGGGATGACCTACTGGGGCGACGACCAGATTGTTGCGCTGGCGGACATGCCGAGGGATGTTGATTTTACATACACGCATGCGAACGTTATCGATGGCCGGTTTACCTATTCCAGCAGCACCACAAAGAACCGTTATACCAATGCGCTCGTATCCTGGTCTGATCCTGATAACGCCTATTCTGATGCGATGGAACCTGTTTTTGAACAGGCGCTGGTTTCGCGTTATGGTTTTAATCAACTTGAGATAACAGCTATTGGTTGTACCCGGCAATCGGAGGCGAACCGAAAGGGGCGATGGGGGATCCTCACCAATAACAAAGATCGCGTTGTTACTTTCAATGTAGGGGAAGACGGTAACATTCCACAGCCTGGCTATGTAATTGCTGTAGCCGACCGAAATCTTTCCGGACGTGACCTTGGCGGCCGTGTTTCTGCGGTGAATGGTCGTGTTTTGACGCTGGACAGGGCACCGGATGCATCTTCGGGCGACAGGATGATTGTCAATCTGCCATCAGGGGTTTCGCAGTCACGCACCATCCAGTCGATAAGGGGCAATAAAGTAACCGTCACGACTGCTTACAGCGAAACGCCTGTGGCTGAGGCCGTATGGGTCATTGAGTCTGATGAGCTCTACGCACAGCAGTATCGCGTTATTACGGTAACTGATAATAATGACGGCACGTTCACAATCGTCGGTGCAAATCACGATCCGGATAAATTCGATCGCATTGATACGGGAGCCATCATTGACCAGCGGCCGGTGAGCGTGATCCCGCCGGGCAACCAGTCGCCGCCTGCGAACATCGTGATCAGCTCGTTTTCTGTGGTACAGCAAAATATCAGCGTCGAAACGATGCGCGTGAGCTGGGACCAAGCGCAGAATGCTATCGCCTATGAAGCGCAATGGCGCCGCAATGATGGGAACTGGGTTAACGTGCCGCGCAGCTCCACCACTTCATTCGACGTCCCCGGGATTTATGCCGGGCGCTACCTGGTGCGCGTACGCGCAATCAATGCCGCAGAAATCTCGTCCGGATGGGGCTATTCAGAAGAGAAAACGCTGACGGGGAAAGTGGGCAATCCGCCGAAACCGGTCGGCTTCATCGCTTCTGATAATGTGGTTTTCGGTATCGAGCTGAGCTGGGGATTCCCGGCGAACACCGACGACACGCTGAAGACGGAAATTCAGTACAGCCTGACCGGGACGGAAGACGATGCGATGCTGCTGGCAGACGTACCCTATCCGCAGCGCAAGTATCAGCAGATGGGCCTTAAGGCAGGGCAGACTTTCTGGTACCGGGCGCAGCTGGTAGATCGTAGCGGAAACGAATCAGGGTATACAGACTTTGTGCGCGGGCAGGCCAGCATCGATGTATCCGATATCACCGATGCAATCCTGGAGGACATGAAAGGTTCCGATACGTTCAAAGACCTGATCGAGAACGCGGTAGACAGCAATGAAAAAATTGCTGGCATGGCTGACGACATCAAACAGGCCAACGACGAACTGGAGCAACAGGCGCAGAAAATTGCCCAAAATGCCCGGGATATCGGGAAGGTTCAGACCAGCGTTACAAACCTGTCGAGCAAGGTCGGAGATGTGTCTTCTTCTTTGAGCGAGCTTGAGCAGACAGTGGCAGCGGCTGATACCGCGCTGGGCCAGCGTATCGACAGCATAAGCGTGTCTGTGGACGGTATGACGGGAGGAGTGAAGAACTCCGCCATCGCGATTATTCAGGGCAACCTGGCTCAGGTGGCGGCGCGCAAAACACTGTCTGCGTCGGTCGCCGGTAACAGCGCGCAGCTGGACCACATTGATGAGGTGATCGTCAACGAGAAGGAGGCAACGGCGCGTTCGCTGCTGAGTTTGCAGACTGACGTGAACGGCAACAAGGCATCCATCAACAGCCTTAACCAGACGTTCTCGGATTACCAGCAGGCTATGGCCACGCAGGTAAACAGCATCACGGCAACCGTCAATGGGCACACATCAGCGATCACCACCAACGCGCAGGCCATTGCGAACGTCAACGGAGACCTGAAGGCGATGTACAGCATCAAGGTCGGGATGTCCAGCAATGGTCAGTATTACGCGGCAGGGATGGGGATCGGCGTGGAGAATACGTCGTCCGGCATGCAGTCGCAGGTCATCTTCCTGGCTGACCGCTTCGCAGTCACCACAGCTGCCGGTAACAGCGTAGCTTTGCCGTTCGTGATCCAGAACGGGCAGACATTCATCCGGGCCAGCTTCATTCAGGACGGCACCATCGAGAACGCCAAGATTGGGAACTACATCCAGTCCAATAATTATGTGGCTGGTTCTGCTGGGTGGAAGCTTGATAAAGGGGGAACGTTCGAAATCAACGGCGTGGCCGGGGGCGGGAGAATGCTGATATCCAGCACTCTCATTCGTATCTACGACAGCAATAACGTGCTACGTGTCAGAATGGGGTTATGGTAATGCCACAGGGCTTGCAATGTTGGGACGGCGATGGTCGAATTGCCGTTGATTTAAGTGATTATGCAATCCGTTATATTGGAAGCACCTCTGTAACATTCTCTGCCGGGGAAACGTCTAAAAATGTTTCCTTTGCAGGGGTTACACAGGATGGAACATTCATATCGAACATATCGACTGGTGCGCTTGCGAATGAATACTACTGCCGCGCTTATAATGGAGGCTTCACAGTGCTTTATTTACCAGGTGGACGTAGCCCAGCAAATACTCTGAATGTGGAGGTTTATAATTTCCAATGAGCGGTTTCGAAATCTATAACAGTGCCGGAAAGCTCCTCGTGGACTCGCAAAACAGGTCCACGATATTTCGCGATCAACGTACGCTTGGTGCAGTGGAGAATAAGGGTTATTACCTCATAGATAGTCCATTTGGCAATGGCAGCACTTTAGGAGATCTTCCACAGGCATTTCGTAAGGACGGTACATTAAGATGGTTAAAGCTTAACGCAAATAAATATGGGTTACTCGGCGCCGATTTGATTGAAGAGAATGCCGGAAGCATGATCCGAACTGCACGTAATATAGGTATGGAGAGTGGCTATCTGGATGTGTTCGATAGTTCGGGAAATCTGATTTGGAGTGCAGCTTCAGCATCAAAAATGCCACGAGTCGTTGGGTTTTATGATGTGCCGGCAAACTATGATTTACAGAACAATACCTTCTCAGTAAGTCTCAGCTACACCCCATGGATTTTGTTAAACAACTGTCCAGGAAATCTCAGCGATGACGGTACTGTAGTGGGTTATTCAGGATTGATGCTCAAATGGACTGGCTCACAGTTGCAGGGCAGATATATCGCGCAGAACCAGCGTAACTGGAGCCAGACATTACAGAGTCGGGGTTTAAGAATTCCCCTCGCTCAATTTGTAGGTATTTGATTCAGGTGGTACGCGAGGATATTGCGTAGAAATCATACTTTGCCTTACACCTTTCTTTGAATTAAATCTGTAGACCACGTCGAGTTTATCAGTCTTTTTATAGCAAATATTACTAAGCCGCTTATGAACATGGCGGCTAAAAATTCCATTACTACTATCGGAAAGAACAACCATTTCTCGCATGGCACAGTCGATATTCACATGAATATCTCCACCAAGCGATAAACGTGCTGCTTCCACCGGATAATCCATTTTGAATTTGTAGTCTGTGTGTTTATCAGCGCATCCAACCAGAAGCAAAAAAGCGACGGCAAATAAAAGTTTCATTTCAACAATCCTGTTTATACGGGAATCCCCATTTTATTAGAGTCTAAAAAATAGTCAGATTGATATAAGCGATCAATTTTACAGAATTGATCACTTTAAACGATCGTTATTATCGTGAGGCACTTCATGCTTTATAACACTGGCACCATCGCAGTTAACGGAAACACCGCAACCGGCACTGGCACGAACTGGACGGCACCGGCCAGCCAGATTCGGGTTGGCCAGACGTTGTTTGTTCTTTCCAACCCGGTACAGATGTTTCAGATCACCGCCATCAACAGTGCGACATCACTGACGGTTACGCCTGCCGCGTCTCCGGCGTTGAGCGGCCAGAAGTACGGCATTCTTGTTACTGATAGTCTCTCGGTCGACGGCCTGGCGCAGAGCATGTCTCAGCTCATCAACGAGTATGACGAGAACATCGGCGCGTGGGAGACGTTCGTCACCACCTCAGCAAACCAGAACATCACCGTTACCATCAACGGGACACGTGTAACTATTCCGGCGATCGGTAAACTGGCCCAGAAAGGAAGTAATGGAGCAGTCCCAATTAGCCAGGGTGGGACCGGGGCAACGAATGCCGCTGACGTTCGCACAAACCTCGGTTTAGGAAATAGTGCTTTATTGGATGCACAAAGTTCTTGGGGTGATGCCGCTCAAAGGAAAGTTCTAACTGTGGGTGCCTTCGGCCTGGGCCGTGAAATTACCGAATCAGTTTCACTTAATACAATGAGTGAATCCTACCCCTCATCGTTTATATGGTCAGTTGAGGATGCCAGTTATATGGGCGTACCAGGCAGCCAGAGCATCACATCAATCGTGATTGCTCGGGGAGGTCGACCAACTCGCATACATCAAATCTACACACTAGGGCGGACTTTCTTCAGCTATCGCACACCTACAGGGTGGCTTTATCAGGAAGCATACACGACAGGGAATACTACAAAGGCCAGCGATGGCACCCTGAAAGCAGCTTCTCCGGTTGCTCGTATCAGTGCAAGCGCAGATACCTGCCTGCGCTCAGATATTGCTGAGGATGGTTTTTCATGGTGCGGCTGCGGTACGGCGAATGCAGAGGCTGAAGGAATCGAAATTTCCCGGCTCGATGTTGGTGTTTATGTGCTAACTGGTTCGGCTGGCCTGGCGTCTGAGGGATGGCAGTTACTGCCGCCAATGGACCCTGGCGGCATGGGGGAGCTGGGAGTTGTAGAAGCTGAGCAAACCGAAAGCGGCGGACTGGCTATCCGCCTGTTCAAACGGAAATACATGCTGAGCGATAACGGGGAGATCGTCAAAACGAAAGGGGAACCGATGGACGTGCCGGTGAACAGCTGGATCGATGTTCGCCTTGATATGCCGGCAGATTCACTGTTTATGCAGCGGATGAATCAGGGACTTCAACCATAGCCGCGTGCAGATTCGATATGCTGTTTTGAGGCATCTCTACACGAACGCTGACGTACTGATCGGCGGGGATGTCGGCCGGGTCTCCATCCGCGTAACCTTCCAGTGAGTTCCTCGCAAATGCCGGTGCTGTCGGGTATTCCCGGTGAAATGTTTTTACCAGTACTGACCCGTCGGCACTAACCTCATAGTCCAGCCAGATTAGGGCCTGCCTATTGCGGTCTTTAGGTATATCGAATCCGCCGTCAATCCCTCCCCAGGCCGCATCAGAGTTCAGACCCATGCAGCCCTCGATCAGATACTCACCGGTTTTTATCCGAGTTACAGTGCAACCTTCTGATTCTTCATTCGTTTCAAACGAACCATCTGCAAACAGCTTAACTACTGGAGAGGCTGCTTTAAGCGTTCCGTCGCTGGCACGGGTCGTGTTGGTGGTACCGTAAAGCATGTTAAAGGTTGAGGTTGCGGAGGTTCCTGAGGTGTTTCTTGCCAAGACCCCAACCACCCCTGTTCCGTAAGCAACGCTGATGATCGCGTGAGTATCTTCAGCTGCAAAATATAGCGATGCAGCATAAGCTGTTTGTGAGTTAACAGTTTTGTTGTTGCGAAAAACACGAGAACCTTTATCCATGAGGTTTGCCCATACCTCAGCAACTGTCTCTGCATTGAATGAAGCCCCTTTTCCACCAAAACCAAACGCGCCTACCTCCATTACATTTCCCACTGCCGTTCCGACGTTCTTTGTCGAGCTGCTTCCTAAACCGACGTTTTATAGATTGCCCTCTGGCAGCAGTGCCGATAACTTCACCTGATTTTTTTGCAGAAAATATTGGGTGAAAAGCATGCAAATTGGCTATGTAAGGGTGTCAACAAATGACCAAAACACGGATCTTCAGCGACAAGCTCTCGAACGCGCAGGATGTGAACAAGTTTTTTGAGGAAAAAATGAGCGGGACGGTAGCGAACCGGCCAGCGCTTAAAAAGCTTCTGCGAACGCTGAATGAGGGCGATACGCTGGTGGTGTGGAAGCTGGATCGCCTCGGGCGAAGCATGCGAAACCTGGTACTGTTGGTGGACGAACTCCGGCAGCGCGGCATCCACTTCAAAAGCCTTACGGATAGCATCGACACTTCCAGCCCAATGGGGCGTTTCATATTCCACATTATGTCAGCACTGGCTGAAATGGAGAGGGAGTTAATCGTGGAACGCACCCGGGCAGGACTGGCGGCAGCCCGGGAGAAAGGGCGCATAGGCGGAAGACGGCCGAAGTTAACCCCTGAGCAATGGGCGCAGGCTGGCAGGCTGATTTCAAACGGCGTGGACAGAAAGCAGGTGGCAATTATCTATGATGTGGCCGTATGTACTTTGTATAAGAAATTCACAGCCCTCAAGGGAATCAGCGAAACGTAAATGATTATAGATCATCAGGATTATTAGATGTGCAGATCCCAACTTTAACCAGACAGAATATCATCAATGCCAGAACTATTACGACGATAGTAGAGATTATGAGCGTTATCATAAATGACCCTTATATGATTTTATTTTTTAGACTGTGTGAATCAAAAAAAATTCCAAACAGTTAAAAATATGTGACTTAAGTTAGGATGGTATTAAATGCCGTACTACATAGAATGTAATGAGTGCGGCGGCTGGCTATCCAGCATCAAACTAGCTTACTCAGGTTATTATGATCGGCTGGACAAAATTCATAATGAGCAATTACCCGAGGGATGAAAATATACATACAAAATTGAGAGTCCTTAAATATCAGCGAATTCGCAAAAGTCTGGCCATATCCTTGAAGCTACCTCACCATTTATTTCATTTTTTACCTTTGAGTCTGGGCACAAATGTAAGGGTTTTTTCTTCTGGTGATATCATCAAAAAAATGACCATAGGCGTATGCTCTAAATTTTTAATCCTACGAAGAATGCCATAAAGTCGCTGTTTTAACTTGGCTGCGCCGTCTTTTTCAGACTCCCAATCTAAAACCATTTGTTTTTCAATTCCGATGTAGGTGTTTTGAGGAAATCTCACTCCACTACCAGATTTTTCCAAATATTGACGACTACGTAAGAAATCTACAATCAAGGAGTTATCCATTTGATTGAAGGGCTTGCTTTCGAACATTAGCAACACCGTATAACTTATGATTTTCATAGAAATCTCATGGGTAGGTTCAGGCCATGTGAACGGTATGTTAGTTAAAATAGCGACAATGTGTATTGTTTAACATTAAAGAAATGTATCGTCTGCTATATAAAAAAAAGCCTACACCAGGTAGGCAATGCTGATGATTTCTAATTATTTTTATAATGCTTCTTGTTCAATATCTTCCGCGATGTTGGTAAAAAACACCGAAGCTTATAGATACTTTCGTGCCGCATCAAAAATTTCCTGAGAGGTTAGCTCTCGATCTGATGCAACATAGACAACTTCATTGTCCCCTGTTAAAGAGGGGAAACCGGCTGACATTATCTGAAGATTGATCTCTTCTCCACCAGGGTACTGTTCGAGTATTGATGTTACGCCTTTAAGCACAGTGACAACCTTACTTGGTTTACCATTAAAGAAAATGATTACTTTTTTCATATATCACCATGTATCCAAACGAATTTAGCGGTCGTGGCTGTTCGGTAAGTGTTGCTTTTTTCTATGTATTGTTTGTTTTTCGAAATTAAAACAAGCAATATCCTGCCTTAGCGTGTACTGTAGTAGCCCATTTGAACTGGAGAAGCCTGTGTCTGCACGTAAAAACAATCAATTCCGCCGAAATTATTTAGTCAAATGCCCTTGTCCAAACTGCTCAAAAGATTCGGAGCATAGTTACAATCGTGTACAAAAGGGATCTCAATTAGTATGCCCTTACTGTAATGCTTTGTTCAAAGCCCCTGAACGTTACTAAAAAACTCATACAATAAATAAGATGTGATGCTTTTGGAGGCTGCCTAACCTCTTACGCACTTTAATATTTTATAAGCAGTTAGCTTCTGCTTTGAGACTATTCATGCAGCAGTCCTGCATTTCATCACATCGGTCAGCAAACTTGACGGTGCTGAAATATGCTGGCCTGTTGTAATGATATTCGCAAACGATAAATGACTCTTCTTGTTTTTTAATTCGTATAAGCTTAAACGGCCATTGAGGGGGTTATTTATCGCAGAGCGTAACATTTGCAGCTGTCGGACCTTTAGTACCGGCAATGATAATAAATTTCACTTTTTGTCCTTCAAAAAGAGTTTTGAATGTCTCTCCCTGTAGTGAAGAAGAGTGAACAAGGATATCTTTACTTCCATCGAGTGGGGAGATAAAACCAAAACCTTTATCTTCGTTAAACCACTTAACAAGACCTATCATTTTTGAAGACATAAAAACTCCCCTTGAACACTTAAGAAATTACAACTTCATGAAAAGAAACGCATAATGGCATACGTATGGACTCAAGAGGAGGGATATCAGAGATAGCACCTGGTTATGAGGATTGCTTAGAAAAAGTCAGATTCACATTGCATCGAACTAACCAGATCATTAAGGCACGCGTTAAACTATTTAGCAAGTTTTATTTTAGCCATCTGGGAGGCTATGAAAATTAGATTAGCTAATCCAAATTTTTCCTGTATAGTAAAATTGGATTTCACAAAAGGAAATTATTTGACTCTTAAAATGACAGGCGTTGTCAAAAGTTTTGACTGCAAGAGTGAAAAGGGGTTCATTATACCATCGGATGGGCGTAAAGATGTTTCTTACACATCTCTGCATTAAACAATAGCGAAAACCAAACGTTAAGTCCTGGTGTTCGTGTTGAGTTCTACCGTATAAATGGACTCAGTGGTCCAATGGCGGCAAACATATTTCTTTCTTAAAAATACGCTATTGTGAGACTAGCTAAAAGGTGCAGGTCTAACTGATATTAGATTTGATTGTTATATGCTCTATCAAATTCCTCCCTTGGTTTTTTACATTTCCAACTGTACGCGTTACCGCATGCCAGTTGAACTTATCGGCGGGCACTGCACCGTCTGAAGCTATCTCTAACGCTTTATTCCCTCCAACGTCCAGCCGCATCCACTCTCTTGCAGCTTCTGGCGACAGAACCAGCGGCCGCCGATCGTGTATATCGACCAGGCCATTATCTGCTTCCGATGTCACAATGAAAAAACCTTCTGCATCATCGCCGCGCTCAAACGGTGTGCTGCCGATCGCCGCCATAAAAATCGGTTGACCGTCGGCACGGTGTATGAAGTAGGGCTGTTTCTTATCACCTTCCTTTTTCCATTCGAACCATCCATCCGCGAAGCAGATCGCCCGGCCGTGCTGCCACAGCGGTTTAAACATTCGGCTGGAAGCCGCCGTTTCGATGCGCGCGTTGATCAGAGGCGTTTTATCCCACCATCCTGGCGCGTAACCCCAGAGCACCGGATCGAGATGTAGTTTTTCGTCGCGTTCGCTCATCAGCAGTACTTTGGTACCGGGCGCGACGTTGTAACGTCCAATACGTTCCGGGTCATAAGCGATGTCATGATCGGCTTCATCGGCCAGGTAAGCCAGATATTCTTCACGGGTTTGGGCTTGTGCAAAACGTCCACACATAGAAACCTCCAGTCAGTCAGACTGAAAGTATAGGGCAGGGAGAAAAAGTAGCGTGCGCTGGTTAATGGTGAAGTCTTACAAGCGGAATCGTGGCGATTATGCTGATCAGGTAGAGATGCGTGAAGCGGTGTGTTGCGAAACTGGAAGGAGCTACGCAAGAGAGGGGGATTTTGGGGGCAGATTTGGGGGCATTTTGAAAGAAGGGACATCGATAGGGGCACAAAAAAGACCGTGCACGTCCGTAGATGTCCGTTAAGCGTTTTTAGCTAACTCATTGAAATATATTTATTTATCAGGATTTCAAAGAGTTGCGAACTTTCTGCACACTAAAACTGTACAAACAGCTTTTTCATTAAATATCACCGATACGCAACGCTAGCGTTTCTGTTCACCATCATTAACGCTATCAAAGCAGGGTTTACACCTGCTGACAACATTCATCACGGCGGAGCAGCGCATAATACCAGGCGCGGGCTTTCTGGAACGTAAGGGGTGTGCACAAGAAAGGGCTCCAACTCATTAAGGTTTCTTATCGAATCAGAGCATTGCAGGCATAGGTTATTCGTTAGCGATATTAATGATTACGCCGTAATCCTATTATTAACGGATTAGTGGTAAAGCCGTGCGGGCATTTTCGCGCGTTACAATGCACTGAATAGGAACAGGTTTTTGTTTCGCTTTCTTTATTAAACGGGCACGCCATTTTATTTTTTATCTCTTCCCATAGCGCTTCCCGGTAGGGTGACACGTTATAAAGTGATATCTGGCTAAATTCTCCATTAATGAACACGCCGTTTTTCGTAGGGTGAATTCTGTCTCCCGGCACTAAATATATATCGCTTTCGTACCAGATAATTAATCTGATCAGTTTAAGGCCAACGATGCAGGAGTAAACAATGCCTGTATTAGGACAGATCACAGAACTTAAAACGCGCCATGCCATTATGCTTCCCTCAGGTTAGGATGATAAGTCTGTAATTTTGTTTAGCACGAGATTTCAAGTTAATCAATATCGTAACTTATTGATATTGATCGTTATTTTATTTGGATATAGATTATTCCCTTTCATTTCAATGATATAATCCTCACGGAGGTGAGGGTTTTTTTTATGATTTTTTCTCACGGAAGGAGTGTGTCGGTTAAATTTTGATCGAGAAAAGGATTTAACATTTCGGTGTAATCTTGAGGAATTGTCCGAACGTTTCATTGCCATTACCATGGAAAAACACATCGTAATGGCAATGCGCAAAATAATTAAATGGCGTCTCCCGGACGTTTCACTTTGGCTATCAGCTTTTCGGTAATCGACAGGCCTTCCGCGATACCCTCATCAATGACGGAAATACCGTGCTCGTCAATCAGTTCAAGGAGCGCTTCATAGGTCTGGATCAGTTCCAGAAGATTAAAGAGGGCTTTTTGGTCGTGCCGGGTAGGCAGCATTTGGCTGGCTGTGGTTTGATGAACAATCCATTCAAGGTTGGTTTTAATGTTATCTACATCATCGTAGCTATACATATTTCATGGGCTTAAATCCTCATATCAAGATTTTTTTGGAGAAGTACGGCTTGCAACGTCACTGTCAGAAGCGTGTCACTGCTTAGAAGCTCTGAAGGTTAAGAAGAACTGGGGCAAGCGGCAGAAGCGGTTCCTGGTTTATGTCGCTGCTGCTGGCATGTGCCCTGAAGAAGAAGGAGAAGTGCATACGTACAATTATGCAACATCTTGCTGTAATAGCAAGAAAAGTCTTATGCGCCGGGCACCATCAGGTTTCCCAGGCGTGCGGTGCAAACAGGTAGCCTTTATTGCGCACGGTTTTGATGCGGTAGGGCTCAGTAGCGCTATCCAGCAGTTTCTTACGCAGACGTGAAATCGCCACGTCAACGCTGCGATCCATCCCGTCGTAACTGACGCCGCGCAAATTTTTCAGCAACGCGTCCCGGTCCATAATTTGCCCGGCATGGGTTGCCAGCTCCCACAGCAGGTCAAAATCTGCGGTTGAGAGCGCAATCAGCTCACCGGAAAGCGTAACCTGGCGGTTAACCGGGTCGATAGAAAGCGTGCCGAACCGCATCGCTTTATGCGGCGTTAAAGAAGGCGCAGGCGCATCACGTTCGGCGCTGGCGTGCTGGCGCAGATGCAGGCGTAAGCGGGCAAGCAGGACCGCCGGGGGCGTGGTTTTGAGGATGTAGTCATTCGCGCCCATCTCAAGCGACAGAATATGATTCATATCGCTGTCCAGCGAAGTCAGCAGCACGATCGGGCCGTCCCACTTCGCGCGCAGATCCCGGCAGAGCGTCATGCCATCTTTTCCGGGCAGCATGATATCCAGCAGCACCAGATCCGGATTTTCGCGGGTGACGACGTCCTCAGCGCGATCGCCACGAGGCTCGACAACCACGTCCATATCATGTTTACCCAGATAAGCGGCGATCAATTGCCCCACTTCGGGTTCATCTTCAACATAAACAATCTTATTCATACTACGTCTGTCATCGCGAAAAACGTCAACATACACCGCGCAACCTTAACCTTCCATTAATCTTTCTCAATTAGCCGGAGTTCCGTTATGCTGCGTAGCATTGTTATTTGATTGTTAAGGGAAAAGCATGGGGCTGGTGATAAAAGCCGCGCTGGGTGCGCTGGTGGTGTTACTGATTGGGGTGCTGGCTAAAACGAAGAACTATTACATTGCCGGGCTGATCCCGCTGTTCCCGACCTTTGCGTTAATCGCACACTATATCGTGGCCTCCGAGCGGGGTATTGAGGCGCTGCGCGCCACGATCGTCTTCGGGATGTGGTCAATCATCCCGTATTTTATCTATCTGCTGTCGCTGTGGTACTTCACCGGGTTTCTGCGTCTGCCCGTGGCGCTGGGCGGGGCGGTGGTCTGCTGGAGCCTCAGCGCCTGGGTACTCATATTCTTCTGGAGCCGCTTTCACTAGCGCAGCGGACGGCCACCGTCCACGGCAAACGTTCGGCCCGTGACGTAGCAGCTGGTCAGCAGATAATCGATCAGGTCGATCACTTCTTTCTCGCCGGGCGCGATTTTCATCAGCGACTTGTTGAGCGCCTGCTGGCGATACTCGGCATCATCGCCCTCGTTGAACAAAATCATCGCCGGAGCAATCGCGTTGACCTTCACCTCGGGCGCCAGCTTGCGCGCAAACGAGCGGGTCATATTATCCAGGGCGGCTTTGCTGGCCGCGTAGGCGATGTGTTTGTCGCTTCCTCGCTCCACCACGTAATCGGTGAAATGGATAATGTCGCCTGCGGCATGGCCGTGTCCGCGCAGCAGATCCTGTAGGGCATGGTTAAGCAGATAGGGCGCATTAACGTGGATCTGCATCATGCAGGCAAGCGTTTCGCTGAGCGAATGTCCGGCTTTTTCAGGAAGCCAGGTGCTGGCGTTATGAATAATCGCCCGAAGCCCGTGGGTGGTGGATTTTACGTTTTCCGCAAAGGCGAGGATGCCTTCATCCGTGGAGAAATCCGCCTGAATGCATACCGCACCGGCATTTCGAAGCCCTTCAATGGAGGGATACTCCGTTCGGTAACTGACGATAACCGGATGGCGAAGATTGAGAAAGTGATGGGCGAGGGCGAGGCCGATGCGACGGCCTGCGCCAGTGATCAATATTGGGCGTTGCTGCGAGTGTCCCATCGTAATCTCCTTTTCAGTTGAACAATGGGACAGGCGGCGCTATCCCATTAACATCCACGTTGCCGGCACGGCAGCGACTAACAGCAGACCTATCAACGCCATTTCGCGGCGTTTAAGGGCGTTATCAAGCTGATGCGTACGGCGAGCATAGATAAACACCAGCAGGCCCGGCGCGTAAAGCACCACAGACAGCAGCAGATGCATCGGGCCGGAAGCATACAACAACCATAGACCGTAAATACAGGCACCTACGCCGACCGCATAGTGTGCCGGGCGGGTCGCAATTTTTAACAGATATGCACCCACTAAGAAATAGGGTACCAGAATCATCTCGGAGGCGATGGTCAGCAGCGTGTTATAGTCCGAACCTGTGAGCCAGATCAGCACCAGACAAACCTGCACGCTGATATTGGTGAGCCACAGCGAGGCCGATGGCGCGCTGTTTTTGTTCTGACGGGCAAAGAGGCGCGGGAAGGCTTTATGCGTGGCGGCCAGGAACGGCACTTCCGCGGCCATAATGGTCCAGCTCAGGTACGCGCCGCAGACGGAGACGATTAAACCCGCCGCGATTATCACGTCACCCCAGGGGCCCATCATCTTCACCATCAGCCCGGCCATGGACGGATTACGCATTTCCGCCAGTTCAGGGCGGGCCACCACGCCGAGCGACAGCAGCGTCACCAGCAGATATACGCCCAGCGCCGCCAGGACGGCCAGCAGCGTGGCGCGTCCCACGTCGCGCTTGTTGCGCGCGCGGGCAGAGACCACGACGGCCCCTTCAACACCGATGAACACCCACAGGGTGATCAGCATGGTATTTTTTACCTGTTCCCAGACGGGGACGCCCAGCGCAATGCCGCTGAAATCGAGCGTAAACACATCGAGACGGAAGGCAAGGAAGGCCAGTACGACGAACAGGCCAAGCGGCACCAGCTTGGCCAGCGTCGCCACCATGTTGATGCTGGCTGCGGTCTGGACACCGCGCAAAATCAGCCAGTGGACGATCCACAGCAGCACCGAGGCACCGACGATGGATTGCCAGGTATTGCCGTCACCAAACAGGCGCAGCTCGGGCGTATCGGTAAAGAAACTGAGTGCCGAGAAGACGATAACCAGATAGGAGACGTTAGCGATCACCGCACACAGCCAGTAACCCCAGGCGGAGCAGAAGCCAATCAGCTCGCCGAAACCTTCACGGGCGTAAGTGAATATTCCGCCGTCCAGATCCGGGCGAATACGGGTCAGCAGCAGCATGGCGAACGCCAGCAGCAAAATCCCGACACCGGTAATGCCCCAGCCAATCAGTAATGCGGCAGGGCTGGCAACGGCCGCCATGTTCTGCGGCAAACTGAATACGCCCGCGCCCAGCATTGAGCTCAATACAAGTGCAGTTAAAGCACTCAGGCCAAGTTTCTTTTCCATTGGCTTCCTGTTATGAAAGGTCCAAACCCAGAATAATTATTTCGCTAAGGCGCATAAAAATGGTGGATCACACTAAGGCGCGGGATTTTACGGAGTGTGACGGATGCATGCAATGACGTGGGGCAGAAATCAGAAAAAAAGTAACAAAAAAGGCGGCAGTGTGCCGCCTTTGTGAAACCGTTTTGTTACTTGTACAGATCGGCGCTGATGGTCAGGTTGTTACCACGTTCCTGCCACTGGCGGGTGATGTGGTAGTACTTCGCACCTTTCTTCGCGGCACGCTTCGCCACCTGATAGGAGATTTCCGTCATGTTGCCGTAGTTGCCCGTAAACTTGATGCTGTCGAATGGCACCATCTGCGCGGCGGTGGCTTTGTTCAGCTCTTCAATTTTCGTGCCGTCTGGCAACGTAACGGTATAACGGCCGCCTTTCGTGGATTGGGTTTCAAAGAAACGGCCCACTTCAGCGCTTGGTGCAGCAGACGTTGCTACGCCCGGGATTTCAACTTTCTTCGCTTCTTCACCGCCTTTCGCTAACGCAGCGCGACCGGCGTCTGAATCCGCTGGAATCGCATCCGGGCTTTGCACCACGCGTTTTTTCGCATCTTGCTTATAGATGAAGGCGGTGATGCGCTGGTTTCCACCCTGGTTGGCATCTACCTGACGCACGATGTAAAACGCGTAAGCGCCTTTTTCTCTCGCGGCTTTGGTGATGGCATCGTTAACTTCAGGCTGGCTGCGGTAGAAGCCCTGAACGGTAACGGTATCATACGGTTCCAGCTGAACGGCCTGATCTTTCGGCAGTTCAACAATGCCGTTAATCACGCGGTTTTTCTGTTCATCCGCTTTTGGGGCATTCTCTTTGTACAGCGCAACGGTCACGCGCTGGTTGCCGCTGTTGCCCTGATCGGACTGGTCAACAACGTAAAACGAGGCAGCGCCGTTTTTATCGGCGGCTTTTGATGCAGCGGCGACGGCATCGCCAATGGAGTTATAGCGACCCACAATGACCGTATGGTCAAAAGGTTTTAACGCTGCCGCTTGCTCCGGCGTTAACTCTGTCGCGGCATTCGCAGACAGGGCGGTCGCGGAAAGAAGTGCGGACGCCAGGAGTGTGTTCTTAAGCTTCATAAAAATAATCCTTCGCCTTGCGCAAACCATGTACTGGTGTTGTTGTTAATTTGAGACGGTCCCGATTATGGCATTTAACACCCGTCGCTGTCTGCGGCATTTTTCACAGCCTGTGCTCACCAAAGGGTCTGATTCGATAACATTTAGTGATATGTGGAAAAAACAGACGTTTGACAAGCAAAACTGATAAAGCATATGACTTTTACAAGTTAATTTAATGTTAATGAGTTGTTCTTTTATGGCGCTATATCATGTTTTTACCGCTTCGCTTGCGCGATTTATCGGTCCTGAAGGCGAATTTAAGGTAAATATCTCTGTCAGTGACCCCGATCGCTTATTTTTCACAGATAAAGTAATAAATAGTGTTTTCTGGCGGTAGATCGCGGGCGCTATTTTCAGTAGGTTATAGAAAGTTTGTTACTGTTTTATTTTCCGGGGTTAATCATTCTCCGCCGCTATCACGCTGGCGAAAATTGATACAAACCGCGGGCTATTATCGACAAACCATCATCAAAAACCGATGGAAGGGAAAACTATGCGTATTGGGGTACCAAAAGAACGGTTAGCCAATGAAACCCGCGTAGCGGCAACACCGAAAACGGTGGAGCAACTGCTTAAGCTGGGTTTTACCGTCGCGATTGAAAGCGGCGCGGGCAAACTGGCGAGTTTCGATGACGAGGCCTTTATTCAGGCTGGCGCGGACGTCGTGGACGGTGCTGAAGTCTGGCAATCACCCATTATTCTGAAGGTCAATGCACCGGAAGAGAGTGAAATTGAACTGCTGAACGCGGGCACTACGCTGGTGAGCTTTATCTGGCCAGCCCAAAACCCGGAGCTGATGGAGAAGCTGGCGGCACGCGGCGTCACCGTGATGGCAATGGACTCCGTGCCGCGTATTTCGCGCGCGCAGTCTCTGGATGCGCTGAGCTCTATGGCGAACATTGCCGGTTATCGCGCCATTGTCGAAGCTGCTCATGAGTTTGGTCGCTTCTTTACCGGTCAAATTACGGCGGCAGGTAAAGTACCACCCGCAAAAGTGATGGTGATTGGTGCCGGGGTGGCAGGCCTTGCCGCTATCGGGGCGGCAAACAGCCTGGGCGCTATTGTCCGCGCGTTTGACACCCGGCCGGAAGTGAAGGAGCAGGTGCAGAGTATGGGCGCCGAGTTCCTTGAGCTGGACTTCAAGGAAGAGGCGGGCAGCGGTGATGGTTACGCCAAGGTCATGTCTGAAGCCTTCATCAAAGCGGAAATGGCGCTTTTTGCAGCGCAGGCGAAGGAGGTGGACATTATTGTCACCACCGCGCTTATTCCGGGTAAACCGGCACCGAAGCTGATTACCCGTGAAATGGTAGACTCCATGCAGTCGGGTAGCGTGATTGTCGATCTGGCGGCGCAAAACGGCGGTAACTGTGAATATACCGTGCCAAATCAGGTCACAACGACCGCGAACGGTGTGAAGGTGATCGGCTATACCGATCTGCCGGGGCGTCTGCCAACCCAATCCTCTCAACTGTACGGCACGAACCTCGTTAACCTGCTGAAACTGCTTTGCAAAGAGAAAGACGGCAACATCACCGTTGATTTTGATGATGTGGTGGTGCGCGGCGTGACCGTGGTGCGCGAAGGTGAAATCACCTGGCCTGCACCGCCGATTCAGGTTTCTGCTCAGCCTCAGGCTGCCCCGAAAGCGGCGCCGGAGCCCGTTGAGCCAGCGAAACCGGCATCACCGTGGCGCAAATACGCCATCATGGCGCTGGTCATTATCCTGTTTGGCTGGCTGGCGGACGTCGCGCCAAAAGAGTTCCTTGGCCACTTCACCGTCTTCGCGCTCTCCTGCGTGGTCGGTTACTACGTTGTATGGAACGTCTCCCATGCGCTGCATACGCCGCTGATGTCGGTCACCAATGCCATCTCCGGGATTATCGTGGTTGGGGCATTGCTGCAAATTGGTCACGGCGGCTGGATCAGCTTCCTGAGCTTTATTGCGGTACTGATCGCCAGCATCAATATTTTCGGTGGTTTCACCGTGACTCAGCGCATGCTGAAAATGTTTCGTAAAGGCTAAGGGGTAGCATATGTCTGGAGGATTAGTCACAGCCGCATACATTGTTGCTGCAATCCTGTTTATTTTCAGTCTGGCGGGGCTTTCCAAACACGAAACGTCTCAGCAGGGAAATAACTTTGGTATCGCCGGGATGGCGATTGCGCTGATTGCCACCATCTTCGGGCCGGACACCGGCAACGTGGCGTGGATCATGGTGGCGATGATCATCGGCGGCGCGATTGGTATTCGTCTGGCGAAACGCGTTGAAATGACCGAGATGCCGGAGCTGGTTGCTATTCTGCACAGCTTCGTGGGTCTGGCTGCGGTGCTGGTGGGCTTTAACAGCTACCTGTACCACGAACCGGGCCTGGAGCCGATTCTGGTTAACATTCACCTGACTGAAGTGTTCCTCGGCATCTTCATCGGTGCAGTGACCTTCACCGGGTCGATTGTGGCGTTCGGCAAGCTGCGCGGTAAGATTTCGTCTAAGCCGCTGATGCTGCCTAACCGCCACAAGCTGAACCTGGCGGCGCTGGTCGTTTCCTTTGTGCTGCTGGTGATCTTCGTGCGCACCGAAAGCGTAGGCTTGCAGGTGCTGGCGTTACTGGTGATGACCATTATCGCGCTGGCGTTCGGCTGGCATCTGGTGGCGTCTATCGGTGGGGCAGATATGCCGGTGGTCGTTTCCATGCTGAACTCCTACTCCGGTTGGGCAGCGGCGGCGGCAGGCTTTATGCTGAGCAACGACCTGCTGATTGTCACCGGTGCGCTGGTCGGTTCTTCCGGTGCGATCCTGTCCTACATCATGTGTAAGGCGATGAACCGTTCGTTTATCAGCGTCATCGCGGGGGGCTTCGGCTCTGACGGTTCTTCTACCGGCTCTGACGAAGAAGTGGGCGAACACAGAGAGATCAGCGCGGAAGACACCGCTGAGATGCTGAAAAACTCGCATTCCGTCATCATTACCCCGGGCTACGGCATGGCGGTGGCGCAGGCGCAGTATCCGGTGGCGGAAATCACGGAAAAACTGCGTGCGCGCGGTATCAAGGTGCGCTTTGGTATTCACCCGGTGGCGGGGCGTCTGCCAGGCCACATGAACGTGCTGCTGGCGGAAGCGAAGGTGCCTTACGACATCGTGCTGGAAATGGACGAGATCAACGATGATTTCGCCGATACCGACACCGTGCTGGTGATTGGCGCCAACGACACCGTTAACCCGGCAGCGCAGGACGATCCGCGCAGCCCGATTGCGGGCATGCCGGTTCTGGAAGTGTGGAAGGCGCAGAACGTCATTGTCCTCAAACGCTCTATGAATACCGGCTACGCTGGCGTGCAGAACCCGCTGTTCTTTAAAGAGAACACCCACATGCTGTTTGGCGACGCCAAGGCCAGCGTGGATGCGATTCTGAAATCGCTTTAATTTCGCTTCATCCTGCCAAACCGCCCCCTGGGGCGGTTTTCTTATTTCTGCGGTCAGCCATTCTCCTCTGTCTATACTTTACCCTTTGTGTAATACGAGGAGGTGTAATGCAATTTCTGTCCCGCTTCGACATCATCGCGCTGATGATGACGCCATCATTCTGGATTGGCGTCGCCACGGTGGTCATTGTGACGCTGCTGGTATACTGGCTGCTGACGCGCCTGATCGCCTTCGTGAAGAAAGGCATCACCACCTGGGGCGACAAGCATCCCACCACCAACCGGATGCGCTTTATCCTGACGGATATGCTTAACCGCACCAGCCGCGTCCTGCTGTTTGTCGTGGCGCTGTTGTTCAGCCTGCGCTTCGTTGACTTACCGGACCATCTCTTTGGCACCGTGAGCCACGCCTGGTTCCTGGTCTTCGCCATTCAGGTGGCGCTGTGGATGGATCAGGGGGTTGTGTCGTGGCTTCGTCACGTCATGCTGGCACCGGGAAGCCATAAAAACCCGGTTACGCTGGTGATCACGGGGCTCATCCTCCGTGCCATTGTCTGGTCAGTGATGCTGCTGTCTATTCTTGCTAACGCGGGCGTCAACATCACTGCTCTGGTTGCCAGCCTTGGGGTAGGGGGTATTGCAATCGCCCTCGCGGTGCAAACGATCCTGAGCGACGTGTTCGCCTCGCTCTCCATCGGTTTTGATAAGCCGTTCGAAATTGGCGATTTTGTGGTGTTTAACGATGTCGCCGGCACGGTCGAGCACATCGGTCTGAAAACCACCCGTATCCGCAGCCTGAGCGGGGAGCAGATTGTCTGCGGGAACGCCATCCTGCTGCAACAGACGCTGCATAACTATAAGCGGATGCAAACGCGCCGAATCGTCTTTACCTTCGGCGTCGCCAGCGACACGGCGCCGGATAAACTGCGTTCTGTGGGTGAGATGGTTAAACAGATCATTACCGACGTCGGGGAAACGAAGTTTGACCGCGCCCATTTCCTGGGCTTCGATCGCGATCGTTTGACCTTCGAGGTGGTTCATATCGTTAATACGGCGGATTACAACAAGTACATGGATATTCAGCAGGAGATCAATATCCGTATTCTGGAAGGGCTGAATCAGCAGGAGATTAAGCTGGCGCTGCCGAGCATGGTTCTTCACGCGCCCTGGATGGACGCCAGCGACGAGGCACCTGCCCAGCGGTTGAGCGAGGCGTAATAAAAAAAGCCCGCCGTTACCGGCGGGCTTTCATTTTGGGTCAATCGTCTTCTTCATCGTCCAGTTCAACCGGCGTCTGATACTGATCCGGCTTGATAACCAGCAGGTCGCAGCGCAGATGGTCGATCACCTGCTCGGCGGTGTTCCCCAGAAACGCGGCAGAAATCCCGGTGCGGCCAATGGTGCCCAGCACCACAATACCGGCCTGCAAATGCTCTGCCAGGTCCGGAATAACCTCCTCCGGTAATCCTTTTTCTACGTGCGTCATGTTCTCATCGATGCTGAATTTCTGGCGCAACGCTTTCATTGCCAGCAGATGCTGGCCGCGAATCGCGTCGTTATACACGCTCGGGTCAAATTCAGGCAGCTCAATGGCGATATTGATTGGCGTAACCGGATACGCTCCCACCAGATGGACTTCGGTGTGGTTAACCTGGTCGGCAAGCTGAAGTGTCTCCTTCACCAGCTTCTCGTTCAGCGAATTATGATAATCCTCTTCGCTGGCCAGATTGACCGCCACGACCGCTTTCCCGCCTTCAGGCCACGGCTGATCTTTCACCATCCATACCGGGCAAGGGCATTTGCGCAGCAGGTGCCAGTCGGTCGGCGTGAAAATCACGGATTCCAGTTTGTCGTGCTGGTGCGCCATTTTCAGCAGCAGGTCATGCCCACCGGCCACCACTTCCTGAATAATGGCTTCGAAAGGGCGGTTGTGCCAGACCACTTTAATATCGATAGGTACGCCCGCTTCCAGGTAATATTTCGCCTGCTCGCGGATCCACGCGGTACGTTGGCTGATCACTCCCTGACGCATAGCGGTACGCTCGTCAGGCGACAGAAGGGTGGTCATCTCGTATGAGAAGTCATAAATCGGCAAAAAGGCTTTAATTTTGCCACCAATCCGTTGATGTAAATACACAGCACGTCGTAATGCTGGCTGATCGTCCTGATTCGGATCGATAGCCACCAGCATGTTTTGATACTTTGCCATACAGGTCTCCTTACAACTGTCACCACAGTCTGTAAGTAAAAGAGTAACCTATATATCTTGAATGAAACAGGGGGGAAGTTTTTGCCAGATCAATAAATCATGAAAATTTATCGACCTGGCATTCGTTATCCGGGCGGGTTATGCGACGTTGCGGGAGTGTCCGGCCAGAATCGCCAGCGCTTCACCGTTTTCGATGGTGATGTACTTACCTTTAACCGCCAGCATTCCGCTCTTCTGGAAACGACCCAGCAGACGACTGATGGTTTCCACGGTCAGGCCCAGATAGTTACCAATATCGCCACGCGTCATGGTCAGACGGAACTCGCGCGGAGAGAATCCGCGTTCCGCGAAACGACGGGAGAGGTTGTAGATAAACGCGGCCAGACGCTCTTCCGCATTCTTTTTGGAAAGCAGCAGGATCATATCCTGGTCGCCTTTGATCTCACCGCTCATCAGACGCATCATCTGCTGGCGCAGGTTCGGCATCTTACCGGACAGATCGTCCAGCGTTTCAAACGGGATTTCGCAGACCATAGAGGTTTCCAGCGCCTGAGCAAAGCTCGGGTGATGGCCACTGCCGATGGCGTCAAAGCCGACTAAATCGCCTGCCAGATGGAAGCCGGTGATCTGCTCGTCGCCCTGTTCGGTAATGGTGTAGCTTTTGATGGTGCCAGAACGGATAGCATAGAGCGATTTCAGTTCGTCTCCCGCCTTAAACAGCGTCTGCCCTTTCTGAATAGGCTTTTTGCGCTCGATAATGTTGTCAAGCTGATCGAGTTCATGCTCATTCAGGGTAAACGGGATACAGAGCTGGCTGATGCTGCAATCCTGGCAATGGATAGCACAACCGCCAGACTGAATGCGTCGTATAATTCGCTTTTCCGGGATCATAGGTTTGCTCAAGCCTTAATTGATATTGGTCAATTTTAACATCTTTTTGGTAAGGACGTAAGCCTGGCAATCCTTCAATAAAGGCAAGAGATGGCAGCTTATTGCCATCTCCTTGAAAATCCACAGATTGATTAAGGATTATGAGCCTAAGGGGAAGAAAATTAGGCACAAATAGCCTGGGAATTACAGCAAAAAATACCCTTCGTGGCGCAGTAGCCACTCTTTGCGCTGAACGCCTCCGGCATAGCCGGTCAGGGTGCCGTTACGTCCAATCACGCGATGGCAAGGCACCACAATGCTGACGGGGTTAGATCCATTTGCCGCACCGACGGCGCGCGCCGCACCGGCACGGCCAAGCTGCTCTGCCAGCTGACCGTAGTGCATCACCTGCCCGCAGGGAATATTACGCAGCGCCTGCCACACCTCGCGCTGGAAAGGGGTGCCCGCCGTGGCGGTTGGCAGAGTATCAATGATGGCAAGATCGCCTTCGAAGTAGGCCGTAAGCTTTTCGCAAAGACCACCCGGGTTAACGGTATCTCTGCGCTGATAGCCTTCTTTTTGGTAATGAATGTCCAGCAGCGCTACCATACGGTCACTGTGTTCCTGCCACTCGACCGCGCGTAAGCGATACTGCTCATCACATATTACCCACAGAGGTCCCAGAGGCGTGGGAATCAATTCCTGTAACAGCGTAAGCATAAGAGATACCTGCAAAGCTAAAAACATTATCATGTCGGGAAATGTGCCGTTGTTCAAGATCCTGCCCTGGAACAAGAGGGGTAGATTTTTCAGATTATATTTAAGCGGGATCAGAATATTTTCTGAGAGCGGCACCCTATACTCTGCACGTTACTGTTGGGGATACCTTAAAACGTGCGTGCTTCTTTATTTATATTCATGCGATATATCTCTGTCGGCGTGGCGAACACGATTATTCATGCGCTGGTCTTCCTGTTAACCTGTTTTTTATTTTCATTTCCGCAAAGTCTCGCTAACGTTACGGCCTTCTTTTTTGCAGCATCGTTTAGCTTTGTGGTGAACGCCGTCTGGACCTTTAAAAAAAAGCGGGCGTTGCATAAGTATCTTTTATTTATGGCCGTAATGTCCTGCCTGGCATGGTCTACGGGGAAAGTTTCGGAAATTGTTGATCTACCTGCGGTATTTACGCTGTGCCTTTTCTCCTTCATCAGCATGGTGTTAGGTTTTGTATTTTCTCGCTGTGTAATATTCAAGGATTGAATATGGTTATTTCTCTGGTTGTTCCCGTGTTTAATGAGGAGCAGGCCATACCGCTGTTTTTTAACGCGCTGCGGCGCGATCTGGACGGCGTAAATCATACGTTTGAGCTGATATTTGTCGACGATGGCAGTGGCGATAATACCGTCGCGGCTATCCGTAGCCAGGCCTTTTCTGGCCGCGTTCGCATCGTCGAGTTTAGCCGTAACTTTGGTAAAGAACCGGCACTGCTGGCGGGGCTGCGGGCGGCCACGGGTGACGCGGTGATCCCTATTGATGTGGATTTACAGGATCCCATTCATGTTATTCCTGCCCTTGTTGCACGCTGGCAGGACGGGTTCGATACCGTGCTTGCCCAGCGCATCGACCGTCGGTGCGATACTTGGCTGAAACGGCAAACGGCCCGGTGGTTTTACCGCGCGCACAATAAAATCAGCTCGCCGGGTATCGTCGAGAATGTCGGTGATTTCAGATTACTGTCGCGGGAAACCGTAAACGCCATCCTTCAGCTACCGGAAAGGACGCTGTTTATGAAGGGGCTGCTCTCATGGGCAGGGGGCAAAACGGCGGTCGTCACCTATACTCGTGAACCTCGTCAGGCTGGCGCCAGTAAATTTAACGGCTGGACGTTATGGAAACTGGCGGTGGAAGGCATCACCTCATTTTCTATTTTCCCCCTTCAGCTCTGGACCTACCTGGGCTTTTTCATCGCCAGCCTGTCGTTAACGTATGCGCTATGGATGATTATCGACAAACTTATCTGGGGAAATGATGTTCCCGGTTACCCCTCATTAATGGTTGCGATTTTATTTATCGGCGGCGTTCAGTTAATCAGCATCGGCGTGCTGGGCGAATATATCGGCAGAATATTTATTGAGGTGAAAGGGCGTCCGCGCTACATCCTCAAACAGGACAGTGAGGGCAGTGACGATGTTAAAAAATAATGCGGCCGTATTGGGTTTATTTGCGCTGTGCGCGTTTATCTATTTTTTCCCTGCGTTAACTCAGACCTATCTGTTTAACGACGATATTGGGCGAAATGCTGTTGGCTACGGGCTTTACGATGGCATCGGCTGGGGAGAGTACGCTGACAGCGGTCGACCGGCGGCGGAAATCGTTATCAGGCTGCTTTCGGGCTGGTTTGGCCGGCCGACAGATATCAACGCCGTCAACGTTGCGCCGTTGACCAAGCTTATCAGTGCGCTGTGCGTGGCGGTGACTGCCTGGGTCGTGTATATGAAGGTCATTAACCAACCTTCATGGAACGGTTTCCTGGTCTCCTTGACGGTTGTTTTTTCTCCCTGGTTTATTCACTGCATCCAGTACAGCTTCGATTCCGTGACCATGGGCGCGGCGCTTGTGCTCACGGTGCTGCCCTTTATGGGCGGCAGAGGCTGGCGCGGCTACGTGCTGTTTTTCGGCTGCTATTTTGCCTCTCTCTGCTTTTATCAGCTATTTCTGGTGGCGCCATTTTTGATAATTGCGGTGCTCTTGTTCAAGTCTTTCTTTGATACGGGATCGTTAAGTCACGATCTCCGGGAGCACTATGGCCGAGTGATGGTTGCGCTTTTTGCCGGATTTAGCGCTTATAAGCTGTTTATTCTGCTCCTGCCGTTGAGACCCTATGCCTTAATTCATAGCAAACTTCTGACGCTAAGCATTGTTTTTCCGGCGCAAATGTTCACCCGGCTGCGTAACCTGGCGGACATCTTTTTCTCGCCGTTTTATGGCACTGCCGGGGTGGTGCTGATTGGGCTGTTTCTGTGTTCTCTGTGTGGCGTGGCTATGCGTGCCAGAGTCATCCAGCGCAGCGTCTGGCTCTGTCTGTCGCTCTTCTTACTTCTCAGCGGGCTTGGCCTGCTGATGGCACTGCTGCCTCAGGCATTATTACGCGATCCGCTCTACGCCGGAAGGGCGATGGCGGGCAATCAGTTCGTCATGCTTATCTGGTTTTTCCCGCTGGTTTATCTGCGTAAAGCCGCCTTTAAATACCTTTGCACAGGCTGGATCCTTTTCTTTACCTTAATGGCAAGCCTCAACGCGGCGATTACCGGTGCTATTCGGGCGCAGTATGATTATGAAGATCGGCTGCTTGACGTTATTTTAAACTATCCTGTAAACAACACGCTGCCCACAAAAGTCTTTATAGTTCCACCTTATTATTCTATAAACCGCCTCTGGTTGCGCCAGGTGCGCAACGTGCGCGATAATTTCCCGTTCACAAAATATATTTTACATAACACGTATATGTTAAACTCCAGCATCTGGCCCACCCGCCAGGCACAGTTATATAATCGTGATGTCGAAATCAAAGTGGCAATAAACGTTAATGAATTTTGCGAATGGCCAAATAAGCTGGTCAGGAAGGAGTTTATCATGTACGCCAAAGATGACTTGCGCTATGTTGATATAAATAAGACAACCTGCGATAAATTACATTAATTAAAAAACAGGGCCTGCCGACATCGTCAGGCCCATGAGTACACAGCAGTGCTTCCCTTCACAGATCCTACGCGTTCTTTCCCTCGGCAGGTTTATTAAGTTATAATAGCTTTTATCTAAAAAAACAGGAAAGAGAGTGATTAATTTCACGAAAATTTAACTTAATTTTTTAAATGTATTAATATTTAAATTTTAGTTAAGTCTCGTTAAACATTCTCCTGTGCCATTTTTAATATATTCACCAAGTTTATATTTCTATCCTGCGGCATACGGTTTGATCGTTGAGACCCGCAACGGGCGCAGGTATAGTACTTACTCAGATGTAGCCGGAGGATTTCCATGAACCCTGACGACAAATCACTTTTCCTTGACGCCATGGAGGATGTCCAGCCGCTCAAACGCTGCACGGATATTCACTGGCAGCAGAGCCGCAACACGCGGGCGCGTCAGGAAATGGATACCGAGCAGCTTGATAACTTTCTGACGCTGGGGTTTCTTGAACTGCTGCCCCTTGAAGAGCCGCTGATGTTCCAGCGGGAAGGGGTACAGCAGGGGGTATTTGACAAGCTGCGTTCCGGCAAATATTCCCGTCAGGCCAGCTTAACGTTGTTACGCCAGCCCGCGGAGCAATGCCGCCAGCAGGTGTATTCCTTTATTCGCCAGGCCGGACGTGACGGGCTGCGCAACCTGATCATTGTGCACGGTAAAGGGCGTGAGCAGCAATCGCACCCTAACGTGGTGCGCAGCTATCTTGCGCGCTGGCTGACCGAGTTTGACGAAGTGCAGGCCTTTTGCGAAGCGCAGCCGTATCACGGCGGCAGTGGAGCATGTTATGTCTCGTTGCGTAAATCTGAAGAAGCGAAGCGAGATAACTGGGAGCGTCACGCCAAGCGTAGCCGCTAATCAGCCAGGCGGGCGACAGGCTCGCCCGCCCGTCACTCAGAAGGTTTCCCAGTTTGCGTCGGAGGAATTTGCGCCTGCCGTTGAAGGGCGCAGCAGTGCGGGCGCTTTCACGTTTTCAGGACGGGATGCCGGAGAACCCTGAGCCTTCAGCCTGAACGCCGCCACGGCCTGCCGCAGCTGTTCTGACTGATCTTCCAGCGCGGCCGCCGCCGTTGCCGATTCCTGTACCAGCGCGGCGTTTTGCTGCGTAACGCTGTCCATCTGCGAGACCGCCAGGCTGACCTGTTCAATACCGCGGCTCTGCTCGTCAGACGCCGACGAGATTTCCCCCATAATATCGGTTACGCGCGTCACGGCCGCGACGATCTCCTTCATGGTCGCACCCGCCTCGCTCACCTGTTCAGAGCCGGTATTCACCCGGCTGACGGAGCTCTCAATAAGCCCTTTGATCTCTTTCGCCGCCTGCGCGCTGCGGCTGGCCAGCGTTCGTACTTCACCTGCCACAACCGCAAAGCCACGACCCTGTTCCCCGGCACGCGCTGCTTCAACCGCGGCGTTGAGCGCCAGAATGTTGGTCTGGAAGGCAATGCTATCGATAACGCCGGTGATGTGCGCAATTTGCTGAGAACTGTCGGCGATGTCATTCATGGTACGCACCACGTTATCCACGACCTGACCGCCGCGAGCGGCGGTTTCAGACGCATTCTTCGCCAGCAGCGTCGCCTGACGGGCATTATCCGAGTTCTGTTTGACGGTGGCCGTCAGCTCTTCCATGCTGGCGGCGGTCTCTTCCAGCGAGGCGGCCTGCTGCTCGGTGCGGGCGGAAAGGTCATTACTCCCGGCGGCAATTTCCCCTGCGCCCGTGTAAATGGAATCCGTGCTGCCGCGCACGGCGCTGACGGTGCTCACCAGCGACTGCTGCATCTCGTGCAGGCCGGCGGCCAGCTGGCCCATTTCGTTGCGCCCGGAAATATCGACGTTTTGCGTCAGATCGCCGCTCGCGATGGTGCGAATATGGTTCATGATGGCGTTGAGTGGTCTCAATAGCAGGTGCTGTAAACCCTGCCAGATCACGACCAGCACGATGATAACGGTCAGGAAAATCGCCGCCAGCGTCCACTGCATCTGGGTAAAGCTGCTCTGGTTCTCGTCGGCGGCGGCTTTCAGCAGAACGTTGTTTTCGGCGCGCCAGCGGGTATAGACCGCCTCCATCTCATCCTGCGCCTGCTGGGCGTCCAGGTCTCCATAGGCCTGATAGTTATCGGCGCGCAGATACGCAATGGACAAGCGCATCACCTCGTGCATGTGCTGCCAGGCCTTCTGCATCTCTTCGGTAAGGGCGGGATCTTGACCGTTAACCTGCGGGATCTCCTGCCAGTTCTTATAATAGCTTTCGGCTTTGGTCAGCGAACCGTTCGCGGTACCCAGCAGCGTGTTGATCGCCGCGAGAGAAGCCGGGTCACGCTGGTTTTTCAGGTAGCGGATCGCCACGCGGGTGACGGTGACGCGCGTTTTAATCAGCGTGTTAACGCTGTCGCTCAGGCTCTCCTGTTGGGCATTGAGCAACCCGGAGTTCTGAAAGTTGTGACGATCGTTGTTAACGGCAGAGTAGAACAACCCTCCCGTGACAACTTGCAGCAGACAGAATATGGTGAGGGCAAAGAGAATACCGGTAATCACGTGCAGATTTTTCAGCATAGCGGTCGTCCGTAAGAGAAGAGGCAGGGTTACATCAATACTATCGTCGTAGCGAATTTAAACTTTAATTTTACTATTGCTTAACTAATGGTTTCGTTGCGGAACCTGTTGTTAATCCGGATCATTTTTATGAGGAAGGTCAGCATGAGCAGCATTGATAAAAGCGGCACGTTCACGCTCGGAACGCGTACGGTTAAACGGTTTGGCTATGGTGCAATGCAGCTTGCCGGACCGGGGGTTTTTGGTCCGCCAAAAGACAAAAATGCCGCGCTGGCGGTGCTGCGTGAAGCGGTGGCGGCGGGCGTGAATCACATCGATACCAGCGATTTTTACGGCCCCCATGTAACCAACCAGCTTATCTGCGAGGCGCTTCATCCATACCGGGACGACCTCACGATTGTGACCAAGATCGGTGCCCGACGCGGTGAAGATGCCTCCTGGCTACCGGCGTTTTCCGCGCAGGAGCTGACGCAGGCGGTGCATGACAACCTGCGTAACCTGAAGCGGGATGTGCTGGACGTGGTTAACCTGCGGATTATGTTTAGCGCCCACGGGCCGGCGGAGGGATCGATTGCCGAGCCGCTAAGCACCCTCGCGGAGCTGCAACAGCAGGGGCTGGTTCGCCATATAGGGCTGAGCAACGTCACCGCTTCACAGGTTGCTGAGGCGCAGAAAATGGTTTCCGTTGTGTGTGTACAGAACATGTACAACGTGGTGAATCGTGGTGACGATGCGCTGGTCGATTCGCTGGCGGAGCAGGGGATTGCCTGGGTGCCGTTTTTCCCGCTGGGGGGCTTCACGCCTCTGCAATCTTCCGGGCTACAGGCGGTGGCGGATTCACTGGGTGCGACGCCGATGCAGGTGGCGCTGGCATGGCTGCTGCAACGCTCGCCAAATATCCTTTTGATCCCGGGAACCTCTTCGGTGGCGCATCTGCATCAAAACCTGGCGGCAGCCGATCTGGTGTTACCGCCTGAGGCGCTGGAGACGTTAAATTCGCTGGTGAAGTAATCCCGACGGCAACGGAAGCCCGGAGAATGTTTCGGGCTTTTGTTGTTTACGATCCAGTCTGACTCTGTTGACGGTGAAGCGCTAACGCTTCCGCCACGATTTCCTGCTTACTTTTCCGTGTTTCATACGCAGTGATGCGGATGTACTCCATCAGCGCGGGATCGATGCGGGCGCTTAACATCCTGAGATCGGCCTCCTTTGCTAAACCGCGAGCGACACGCTTATCGGGATAATCACGGGCGGGCATTGAAAACGTCCTCCAAAAATTGTCTTGCTGTTTTGTGCTGTAAAATATGCGCTAGTCTCAATGTAAAGTCAATGAATAGTGATCGCGTAGTGATTGTGATTTGGGGTCGTTATGGTTGAAGTCTTAATTAAGTGTTCATATAGTGTCTGCGTTATCCACGCTGTGAATCCGCATTTATGCAGAAAGTATCATTTACAGTTCTGTTAATGACTGAATGTTTAACACACCCATGAATAATTTCTGCCTGAAACTTAATTCAGGTTAATCTCTCTGCTTATTAATGGGTATTGCGTAATTAAATCTATTGTCTGAGGGCTCAGCTGTAAAAATCTGAGGTTATAAGAACGGCCTTGCCGGGAAATCCTGATATTCATCCTTTAAGCAACGCCTGGCTGGTCATATATTCCAGCGATGGCGAGGGAGTTAGCGATATTCACTTATTGCACCCAGCTAAACCCATGCAATTACGCTGGTTTTCATTTCTTACCACATAATAGCTTTTGTCTACGTTCTCTTTTTAATTTATGCTTCGCATACGAACAATTAGCGTTGTGCAGGGTTTTAGCATCGTGGCAGTTAATAAAACCCTGCTTTATATAAAGAAATCAGGAGATTCATTTTTATGTCAGACAATAATCCCCGCCCGTTCGGCTGGTTAGG
Organism: Enterobacter sp. GD03975; assembly: GCF_029838645.1. Lineage (NCBI taxonomy): Bacteria > Pseudomonadati > Pseudomonadota > Gammaproteobacteria > Enterobacterales > Enterobacteriaceae > Enterobacter > Enterobacter sp. GD03975. The sequence goes on along the minus strand of NZ_JAOBZC010000003.1, from coordinate 34,589 downwards.
CCTGTGGTGCCTGCTGGTGGGTGTGGTACTTCTTGTGACGGGGCTGTTCTTTGCCATCGGCGGTTTTAAACTGGTTACCCTGGGAGGGAGTTGGTACTTTCTCATTGCCGGGGTTTTCACGCTGCTCTCTGCAATCCAGTTCTTCCGCCGCAAGTCTTCCGCCGTGGGGCTGTTTGCCCTCGTGTTTCTTGGCACCCTGATTTGGGCATTTTATGATGCCGGACTCGACTTCTGGCCGCTGGTTTCCCGTTTGATGGTACCCGCCGGGCTGATGGTGCTGGCAGCAGCCAGCTGGCCTGCACTGCGCAAGCGTGAAGGAAAACCGTCCTCCACAAAAGGGGCGATGGGGGTCTGTGCAGTCCTTATTATCGGCATGGGCGTCACGTTTGTTCAGATGTTTCAACCCCATCCGACCGTGCCGTTTAGCGGCGACAAGCGCCCGCTGGTGCCGGTAAAAGACGAGGCGAAACAGCAGAACTGGGATCACTACGGTAATACGGCCGGCGGCAGTCGCTTTGTGGCGCTGGACCAGATAACCCGTGACAACGTGAAAGATCTGAAACCGGTCTGGACCTACCATACCGGTGACATTCCGCTAAGCCCGGATGGCAATGGCGCAGAAGATCAGCAAACGCCGTTACAGGTAGGCGATCGTGTCTTCCTGTGTACGCCGCATAACAACGTGATCGCCGTGGATGCCGACAGCGGTAAAGAGATCTGGAAAGCGGAAATCAACGCCAAGTCTGCCATCTGGATGCGCTGCCGTGGTCTGGCATACTTCGATGCCACCAAACCGCTGGTGCAGCCAACGGTAGCCGGCTCCACGCCGGTTCTGCCTGCGCAGGTCGCACCGGGCGCAGCATGCCAGCGTCGTATTCTGATGAATACCATTGACGGTAAGCTGATCGCGTTAGACGCCGATAACGGCAAATTCTGTCCGGACTTCGGCACTAACGGCAGCGTTAACCTGCATGAAGGGATGGGCGATGTGTCAGATCCCACCTACGTGTTGACGTCGGCCCCAACCCTGGCGGGCACCACGGTCGTGGTAGGCGGTCGCGTTGCGGATAACGTAAGCACCGATATGCCGGGCGGCGTGCTGCGCGGCTATGACGTGATCACCGGCCAGCTGCGCTGGGCGTTCGATCCACGTAATCCGGATCCGAACTATGTTCTGAAGCCGGGCGAACACTACAAACGTAGCTCCGCAAACTCCTGGGCCCCTATGTCCTGGGATGCGTCGATGAATACCGTGTTTATCCCGATGGGAAGTTCCTCTGTTGACCTGTGGGGCGCTGACCGTATTCCGGAAGACCACAAGTACGCCACCTCAATCCTGGCGCTGGATGCGACAACCGGGAAAGAGAAGTGGGTATACCAGACCGTGCATAACGACCTCTGGGATTTCGACATTCCGATGCAGCCGAGCCTGGTTGATTTCCCAACCAAAGAAGGCAACAAGCCAGCGGTCGTGGTGGGCACCAAGGCGGGGCAGATTTACGTTCTCGATCGCCTGACCGGTAAACCGCTCACCGAAGTGAAAGAGGTTCCGGTAAAACCAGCGGATATTCCGCGTGAGCAGTATCCCGCAACGCAGCCACGTTCCGTGGGCATGCCGCAGATTGGCGCGGAGACCCTGAAAGAGTCTGATATGTGGGGAGCGACGCCGTTTGACCAGCTGGCCTGTCGTATCAGCTTCAAATCAATGCGTTACGACGGTCTGTACACGATGCCGGGCACCGATATTTCCCTGAGTTTCCCGGGCTCGCTGGGAGGAATGAACTGGGGCAGTCTGTCCACGGATCCGAACAACCAGTACATTTTCGTCAACGACATGCGTCTGGGTCTGTGGGTTCAGCTGATTAAGCAAGATCCGCAAAGCGCAGTGGCAAACACGGGCGGTGAAGCCGTGAACGCCGGAATGGGCGCCGTTCCTATGAAAGGGACGCCATATTCGGTCAACAAAAACCGCTTCATGTCACCGCTGGGCATTCCGTGCCAGAAACCCCCGTTTGGCACCCTGTCCGCCATTGACCTGAAAACGCAGAAAATCGTCTGGCAGGTGCCGGTCGGTACCGTTCAGGATACCGGTCCGTTTGGGGTAAAAATGCGCATGCCAATGCCTGTCGGTATGCCGACGCTGGGCGGTACGCTCGCCACTCAGGGCGGTCTGGTCTTTATTGCCGGAACCCAGGATTACTACCTGCGTGCCTTTGATTCCTCTACGGGGGAAGAAGTATGGAAAGCGCGTCTCCCGGTGGGTAGCCAGGGCGGTCCTATCAGCTATGTATCACCGAAAACCGGCAAACAGTACATTCTGATTTCTGCCGGCGGTGCACGCCAGTCGCCGGATCGTGGTGACTACGTGATTGCCTACGCGCTGGATAAGTAACAGCGAAATAAGCAGCCAGGCCCCGTCTTAGTACGGGGCTTTTTTTATGGCTAAAAATCACGCATACCGGGAAAGCGGCGGTTCCGGTCAGCCAGCGAAAAGCACCCGCCAGCGACGGCGGCGGCGAGTCATTTCGCGCCACAGCGCGATGATCTCATCATGTTGCAGGGCATCGATAGCCTGCGGGGTTAACACCGGCAAACCATAGCGCTGGCGAAGGGCGGCCACTGCCGTGGTGCTGGCATCCCTCGGTGACCGGATCTGCGTCGCCAGCTGCTGTAGCAATAGGCTGAACCCGGATTCATCGCACGGCGTCAGCTCGCGCAAAAAGCGTTTACAGAAGCCCAGCAGCTCCACGGGAGAACGGTCAGGCGACTGTAGCGCCAGCAGCAGGCCATCGCGATCGGCAATACGCTGATAACGACAGCTGACCACGTAGCCAATTTGCTGTTCCACGCGCAGGCGCTGGAAAAATTGCGGTTCGCAGTATAGCGCCAGCAGCCGCAGCGCGGCGAGCGAAGCGCCCGGCGGCAGCGGAATAAACACCAGCAGTGCCGAGTCCGCGCTGACGTGCGGGATACGTTCGATTCCGCCGGGACAATCGCTGAACGGCGACGACCAAGCGTTAACCGGCACCCGGAGCAGGCCAAGCTGCCGGGCTAACCCGTGCGCGAGTTCGTCGCTGCCGCCAGCTAACGCCGCCAGCCAGCCGTCCCGGGGCGGTTCCGATGCCAGCCGTTCAGGCAATTGCTTAAGCAGCTGACGGATCGCGATGCCTTCTGGCGCTGGCGTAACAGCCGGTGTGGGGCGTGAGAGGCGATCGGCAATCGCCCTGAGGATGGGTTCCGCCGTCACCACTGCGTCAGGCAGCCGCAGGGTTAGCTGCCAGCTACCCTCCACCGTTTGCCACTCGCCGCTGCCGCCGATATGGCGCAGTTCAGCCAGAAGAGGGCGTAATTGTTTGCCTGCCGCCACACCCTGTGACTCGCTTACGCGCGAATAAAAAGGCCTGCGGAGGATCAGCGTCGGTGGTTGTGCCTGCGCCGATAAATGCAGCAGCGGAACGGCTTCTGGCGTCAGGGCTGGGGCAGAATATTGGGTAGCCTGTGGGTAGAAGGAAAACGCAATGGGGCTCTCATCCGCAACCGGCTGGCGACGCCAGTGGCTAAGCGGCAGGGCAAATCCCTGGCTGGAAATTGTCCCGGCGGCGTCCATTTTTTTGCAGGCCAGATACGAGGTAGGCGCCGCCAGTAAGTCGGCACAGAAGGCGGAAAAATCAACCGGCGCCGCGCCGGGTGCAAAACCAAACGCCCGCTGGCGAAGCTGATCAAGGGTCGACAGGGCGCTAAAGCGCTGCTGTGCCAGACGATAATAATGCCGCTGTTGCTCTTGCGTCGTTTGCTGTAGGGCCCGCAGCCAGCGCGTGATATGCGGATCTATGGCCTCGGGCCGTTCGCCGTCAACCGTTAGCGCCAGCCAGCCGTAATCGTCATCCTGATAAAGCCAGTCCAGCGATACGTCTTCTGCCAGCCCGCGCGCCCGCAGCCCGTCAATCAGGCTTCCGGGGGCCTCGTCCAGCAAGAATTCCCGAAGTAAGGTGACGTTGTCACTTTTTCGGATTAACGGACAACGCCACAGCGCGGGTCGCTCCGTCACTGCCAGCTGATAATCTGCTTCAGCGCTAAGGCGTAACAGGGGGGCGGCTTCAGGCACGCCACCTGAAGCAAAACCTGCCGCAAACGTATGGGCAAGCTCGGCTAACGCATCCAGCGTTTGCGGTCCCTGTAGCCACAATTGCAGGTGTCCGGCGACATAATAGCGGCGATGAAATCCGCGCAACGCGGCGTGCAGCGATCCCGTGTCTTGCCCCAGAGAATCATGGCTACCCACCTGAAAACGGCGAAAAACCCCCGGTTGTTCCATCGCGTGGCGCGCCGCGGCTTCGCGCCGGGCGGCATCATGCTGCTGGATGAGCCTGTTTTCCGCATCAATGACCGCCACTTCGCGTTGGATGTCCTGCCGGGAAAGCAGCGGCGCCTGCACCATATCCCGCAGTCGTGCGACGCCGTCGGACAGGTTATCGGCGGCAACGTCGAAGAAAAACGCGCTGTGGCGAGCCAGTGTGGTGGCGTTGACGCTGCCGCCCTGACGCTGGATCCAGGCCATGAGCCGATCGTCGCCCCGATAGTGCTCGCTACCGCGGAACAGCAGGTGCTCAAGCAAATGCGCGAGGCCGGCGAAGCGCGGTGGCTCATGGTGGCTTCCGGCGTTCACGCGCACCAGCGCCGCCGCGCGCGCCGCCTGCGGCTGATGAACCAGCGTTGCGCGTAAACCGCCCGCCAGCTCAACGATGCGGATGGTCATTGTCGCTACAGTTCCCGGGTTTTATAGATAAGCTGAGAACGGGTTCGGTTGCGGAACTGAAGCTGGCCAATTTTCATATCGCTACAGGCTGCTTCGCGTCGCGCGTCCAGAATTTTATGATGATGCGGCGATTTGCTGCACACCGGATCGGCGTTATCAGCATTCCCGGTAAGCATAAAGGCCTGGCAGCGGCAGCCGCCGAAGTCTTTCTCTTTTTCATCGCAGGAGCGGCACGGCTCCGGCATCCAGTCAAACCCGCGATAGCGGTTGAAGCCGAAAGAGTCATACCAGATGGATTCCAGGCTCTGCTCAAGCACCGAGGGGAATTCCACCGGCAGCTGGCGCGCGCTGTGGCAGGGCAGCGCCGTGCCTTCCGGGGTTACGCTGAGAAAAATCGACCCCCAGCCGCCCATACAGCCTTTTGGCCGCTCTTCGTAATAATCGGGAGTGACGAACAGCAGGTTGGTCAGATTGCCGCTGGCGGCCATTTTTTGCCGGTAGTCAGCGACCACGCGCTCAGCGCGGGCGATCTGTTCCCGCGTCGGCAGAAGCCCCTGACGGTTGAGGAACGCCCAACCGTAGAACTGGCAGGTGGCAAGTTCGACGTCATCGGCGTCCAGTTCGATGCACAGTTCGATGATCTTATCGATCTGATCGATATTGTGCCGGTGCAGGACGAAATTCAGCACCATCGGGTAATCGCGCGCTTTAACCGCTTTGGCCATCGCCAGCTTCTGCTGGAAGGCTTTTTTATTCCCCGCCAGCGCAGCGTTAAGCACTTCATCGCTGGCCTGGAAGCTTATCTGGATATGGTCCAGACCCGCCTCGCTGAACGCGTCGAGCTTGCTCTCCGTCAGGCCAATTCCCGAGGTGATCAGGTTGGTATAAAAACCGAGATCGCGGGCGGCGCGAATCAGCTCCGGCAGGTCTTTACGCGTCAACGGTTCGCCGCCGGAAAAGCCTATCTGCACGCTGCCCATCGCCCGCGCCTGGCGGAAAACGTCGATCCACTGTTCGGTGGTGAGCTCCTGGTCCTGCCGGGCGAAGTCCAGCGGGTTAGAGCAGTAAGGACACTGTAGCGGACAGCGATAGGTCAGCTCCGCCAGCAGCCACAGCGGTGGATTGACGGCGGGTTTATTCTGGCTCACGGAAAATAATCCACTTCTGTTGATAAGCGATTTGCAGGAATTCAACGACGTCGTCATCCACGCCGCCGGCTTCCGGGAAGCGTTCGTTGAGTACGGCAATAATGGCTGCCGCATCGCGTTGGCCATCGACCAGTTCAAGGATGGCGGCCGCAGTGTCATTGAGTTTAGCCATGCCTTCCGGATAGAGGATCACATGGCTGTCCTGCGCGGCTTCCCATTGCAGGCGATAGCCGCGACGAAAGGCGACAATTGAGTTCTTTTGCATGCTTATACCAGTCGGGTTGTGTGCCAGGCCGCTTTGTCGGTGACCGTGTGATAAGGCGGACGCTGTAGCGCGTAGGCCATGGTCATCGCGTCGAGCATTGACCACAGGATATCGAGTTTAAACTGAAGGATCTCCAGCATCCTGTTCTGCTTTTCCGCGCTGTCACAGTAACTCTTCGCCAGCTCCAGACCGTGTTCAACGTCGCGGCTGGCCTGGCTGAGGCGGCTACGGAAATAAAAATAGCCTTCCTCTTTGATCCACGGATAGTGCTGTGGCCAGCTGTCGAGACGCGACTGATGAATTTGCGGAGCAAACAGCTCGGTTAGCGAGCTGCATGCCGCTTCCTGCCAGTTGGCGCGGCGGGCGAAGTTAACGTAAGCGTCGACGGCGAAACGGACTCCGGGCAGCACGTGGCGTTCGCTGATTAAGTCGTCGCGGCTAAGCCCCACGGCCTCGCCCAGCTGGAGCCAGGCTTCGATACCACCGTCATGACCGTTGCTGCCATCGTGATCGAGGATGCGCTGCACCCATTTGCGACGCGTGTGCGGATCCGGGCAGTTCGCCATAATTGCCGCGTCCTTCAGCGGGATCGTCGTCTGATAGTAAAAACGGTTCGCCACCCAGCCCTGGATTTGCTCGCGGCTGGCCTCGCCGTTATGCATCGCAATATGGTACGGATGGTGAATATGATAATAGGCGCCTTTCGCCCGGAGGGCGTGTTCAAACTCTTGCGGCGAGAGCGTTTCGCGAATGTGCATAGTTAGTCCTGAAGCGTGATGGTCATCCCGTCCCAGCTCACTTCTATTCCCTGCTGCGTGAGGGCGTGACGCTGCGGCGATTGCTCGTTTAGGATCGGGTTAGTGTTATTAATGTGTATCAGAATCTTGCGCTTTGCCGGCAGTGAGGCCAGCAGCGCCATCATGCCGTGTTCATCGCCGAGCGCCAGATGGCCCATGTCGCGGCCGGTATTGCGCCCGACGCCAGCGGCCTGGAGCTCATCGTCCTGCCAGACGGTGCCGTCAATCAGCAGACAGTCCGCTTTTTTAAGCCACGGCAGAATGGCGTCATCGGGTTCGCCGAGACCCGGCGCGTAGAACAGCGTCTGACCGTTGCGGCGGTTTTCGATAAACAGCGCCACGTTATGTCCCGGCAGCGGGCGGTCGCGCCACGGCGAATAGGGCGGTGCGTTACTGGCGATGGGGACAGCGGTAAACTGCAAATCAGGGCAGGCTTCCACGCTAAAGGCGGTGAGCGGGGCAATCGGATGATGAATCAGGCCGCCGTTCCAGTGCCGTAGCATGGTAAAAATCGGGAAACCGCTGGTAAGATCTTCATGTACCTCGGGCGTACACCATACCTGATGCGGGCAGCCCTCGCGCAGGCTGAGCAGCCCGGTGGTATGGTCAATCTGGCTGTCGGTGAGAATAATGCCGCCAATATGCGTGCCGCGCAGAACCTCTTTCTTGTTCAGTTCTGGCGTGTGGGCAATCTGCTGGCTGATATCGGGCGAGGCGTTACACAGCACCCACTCTTTGCCGTTATCGCTGACGATGATCGACGATTGGGTGCGAGGGGTCGCCTGAAGAGTACCGTTGCGCAAACCCTGACAGTTGGCACAGTTACAGTTCCACTGTGGGAAACCGCCGCCGGCGGCGGAACCGAGGACTTTAATAAACATGAAGATAGGCCAGGTAGTAAAACGAAAATGCCCGCACGGATGGCGGGCTGAGTGATTAGCGGTTGGAAATGTACAGCGTCACTTCCAGGCCAAGACGTAAATCAATAAAAGCAGGTTTCTTCCACATCGTTTTTTCCTCTTTAAAATACAGCACTAACGCCATCGTTTGTGCCAGTTTTGTGATGGTCATCAAATAATGCGCTACAGGGGGGCAAAGCTCAACCCAAAATATGTAAGGAATTAACGTAATGTTTACAACGCAACCTATTGTTGCCAAACATTTTGCAATACCTTTTGCCAGTTGCCCCACAGCAGTTTATTCAGCACAAATTGATCATAGCCGCTATCGCGCAACGCGCCGATCAGCCGCGGTAAACCACTCACATCGTGCAACTCATCCGGCAGCGTAATGCCGTCAAAATCGGAGCCGAGCGCGACGTGATCGTCACCCATGATGTTAATAAGATAGTCGATATGGCGAACGATTGTGCTCAGCGGAGTATCACTATCGCGTTTACCGTCGGCGCGCAGAAAGGCGTTGCCGAAATTAACGCCCACCACGCCGCCGCTGTCGCGGATAGCCAGCAGCTGGCGATCGGTCAGATTGCGCGGTTGCGGGCACAGCGCATGGGCGTTGGAATGGGTGGCGACCAGCGGGGAAGAGGAATGACGAGCGGTATCCCAGAACGCCTTTTCATTCATATGCGAGACGTCAATCACCATGTTCAGGGCGTTAGCCTGCCTGATGAGGGCGATCCCCTCTGCGGTGAGTCCAGGGCCGCTGTCCGGGCTGCCGGGAAACGCCCCGTTAACGCCGGTGCCGAAACGGTTAGCAATGTTCCAGAAAGGCCCAATGCTGCGCACGCCTGCGGCATAAAAGGCCCGTAGATCGTCTCCCTCGCCGTCAAAACCGCCCGCGCCCTCAATATGCGCCACCATTGCCAGCACATTATCCTGACGGCAGCGTTCGATATCCGCCGCGCTCAGGCACAACCGCGCCCGGTTTGCGGAGTGTGCGATAAGCTGCTTAAGGATCGTCAACTGCTGCCAGAGAATGTCGATCGGCTCCCACGGCTCGCTGGCGTATTGCGGCGCCATGCGGGCGATATACGCCTGCGGCGGCACGAACAGCGCGAACAGCCCGCCGGAAAATCCGCCTTGCTGCATACGGGGATAATCGAGATGTCCGTTCTCAATACCGGAAAAGAAAGCCGTTACCGGATCCTGGCGATGGTGAAGCCATAAATTAAGCAACAGGTCATTGTGACCATCAAAAATCGCCATAGCGCATCCCACTGTCTTGTATTGCCGAAAAAGTTGCCTGGCACGATAACCGATTTGTCCCGTCCGGCAAGGGGAAATTTACAACTTAGCAGCAATTGTTAATATCACTTAACAGTAAGACGATCGGCACATCGTATTGTTGCCGATGGGCGGTAAAGCCGTTGATATTATTTCTTCTTGTTCATCATCGCTTTGAGATCGGCAAAAGGATTAAACGTAGCGACACCCACGTCTTTTTGCGCATCCTCACCCGCGACAACGGTGGTGCCATACTGGTCTGCTTCGGTGTACTTTGAGTGTTCGTGGTCGTGGCAAAACAGGCATAACAGCTCCCAGTTACTGCCGTCTTCCGGGTTATTGGTGTGATCGTGGTCGATATGGTGAACCGTGAGTTCACGAAGATTCGAATAAACAAACTCTCGCGAGCAGCGCCCACAGACCCACGGGTAAATTTTTAGCGCTTTTTCACGGTAGCCGCTTTCCAGCCGTGCGTAGTTTTTGGGGATCAGAGCCATTGCTGTTGTTACCTGTTAAAAAAGAATAGTTCACACTATATCCCATTATGAGATGGCAGGAGAATGCCTCCTCGGCGGGAGGGATGCCTGTGGTCTGCATTTTCTGTCAGTTTATTTGAAGCATTCCGTTAAATAATCCCCATTTATTCTCATCCGCGAATGCGTAGAGTAGGGATCACGCAATGCTTCATCAGGATACTCCACTATGAAAAAGATTGGATTTTTGTCGTTTGGTCACTGGACGCCGTCTTCCCAGTCCGGCACGCAGACCGCGGCTGACGCGCTGCTACAGTCCATCGATCTGGCGGTCGCCGCTGAAGAGCTGGGCGCGGACGGCGCTTATTTCCGCGTGCACCACTTTGCCCGCCAGCTCAGTTCGCCATTCCCCTTGCTGGCTGCGATAAGCGCGAAAACCAAACGCATCGAAATCGGTACGGGCGTGATCGACATGCGGTACGAGAATCCGCTGTATATGGCGGAAGATGCTGGCGCGGCAGATCTCATCTCCGGCGGGCGATTACAGCTGGGTATCAGCCGGGGCTCCCCGGAGCAGGTGATTGATGGCTGGCGTTATTTTGGTTACGTGCCGCAGGAAGGGGAAAACGAATCTGATATGGCGCGCCGCCACACCGAGGTACTGCTTGATGTATTACGTGGTGAAGGGTTTGCGAAGCCTAACCCACAGCCGATGTTCCCCAATCCGCCGGGATTGTTGCGTCTGGAGCCGCATTCAGAAGGCTTACGCGATCGTATCTGGTGGGGGGCTGGCTCCAATGCAACGGCAGTATGGGCAGCAAAACTGGGGATGAACCTGCAAAGCTCAACGCTAAAAGACGATGAAACCGGCGAGCCGTTTCATATTCAGCAGGCAAAACAGATCCGTGCCTACCGACAGGCCTGGGCAGAGGCTGGGCATACTCGTCAGCCGCGCGTTTCGGTCAGCCGCAGTATTTTTGCCCTGATGGACGATCGCGACCGGATGTATTTCGGTTCAGGCCGCAACGAGAGCGACAGCGTTGGCTATCTGGATGAGAAAACGCGGGCAATTTTCGGACGCAGTTACGCCGCAGAGCCAGACAAGCTGATTGAACAGCTGAAAAAGGATGAAGCCATCGCTGAAGCGGATACGCTATTGCTTACCGTGCCGAATCAGCTGGGCGTGGCATACAACGCGCATGTCATCGAGTCCATACTGAAACATGTCGCACCGGAAATGGGATGGCGCGATCGTAATGCTTAATCTGGCCCTCTGGTATCGCCGGTTTGGTGAGCCTGAATCGGTACTGCAACCGGAAACCGCCCCCATGCCGCCGCGCCAGCCGGGAGAGATACGTGTGCGCATGCTTTTTTCGCCGGTGAACGCCTCCGATCTTATCCCCATAACCGGGGCGTATCGCCATCGCACGCCGCTGCCTGCGATAGCCGGTTATGAAGGGGTCGGAATAGTAACCGAAACGCCCGCCGCTTACCCGACGCTGCTGGGCAAGCGGGTGCTGCCGTTACGGGGGAAGGGGACGTGGCAGCGTTATGTCGATTGCCCGGCAGGGTACGCGGTTCCTGTCCCGGACGACGTCGACTCGCTGCTTGCCGCGCGGGCGTATATCAACCCGCTTGCCGCACAGATGATGCTGGACCGCTATCCTCCGGCAGGTAAAACGGTGCTGCTCACCGCTGCCGGTTCTGACTGCGCCGTTCTGCTCGGGCAATGGGCTCGTCAGGCGGGTGCAGAGGCGGTTTATGGGATCCACCGCTCGCCCGTGCACGCTCAACGTTTGGCCGAATTAGGGATCGTCCCCATTGCGCAACATGATATGGCCGCAGTCAACGCTGCCGCCGCGCGCGCAGACGTGGTGTACGACGCCACGGGCGGCAGCCTGGCGGAGACGATCCTGGGCGTGATGCCTGAAAGCGGCACGTTTGTCTGCTACGGGCTGCTCTCCGGTCAGACGTTCCGGCAGCAGCGGGCGCTGCCGCGCGTGGCGTGGTTTCACATTCGTAACTACCTGGACGCGCTCAGCACGGAGGCGTGGCAGGCGGAGTTTCAGCGCATCTGGCCGAAACTGCGGGACAGCCAGTGCAGCGATGTCACCCTTTACCCTCTGTCGGAATGGCAGCGGGCATTGGGCAACTATCGCGAAGCGGGTAGAACGCGCAAACCCGTGCTGTCGATGGAGAATTAATCGGCCTTATGGCTCATGTCGCTCAGCAGTACAGCGATACTTTGTCCACCGGCGGTCTGCTCCAGGCCAATTTTCACAATAATCGTCAGCGGAACGGAGAGCAGCATGCCGACAGGCCCAAGCAGCCAGCCCCAGAAGATCAGGGACAGGAACACAACGAGGGTTGAAAGCCCCAGCCCGCGTCCCATGATGCGTGGCTCAAGAATGTTCCCGAAGACAAGGTTAATCACCAGATAGCCTGCCAGCAGAATCAGCGCATCATACAAACCGCTGAAAACCAGCACCTGAAGGATAGGGGGGATCGCCGCCAGCACGGAGCCGATGTTAGGAATGTAGTTAAGGGCAAAGGCCAGCAGCCCCCAGACAAAGGCGAAACGCACGTCCAGCGCGGCGAGCATCCCCCAGACCACGAATCCCGTCACCAGACTGATGGCCGTTTTCAGCACCAGATAGCGTGAAACGCTGTCGAGCGCGCGCTGAATGGCGCCCATTCCTTCCACCGGACGCACCATGATGTGCTGTAGCTTTGCAGGCAGTTGAGGGACTTCCAGCAGCATAAACACGACCGTCAGGAACAGCAGGAAAATGGAGGTCATGGCGTTGGAAAGCTGTGCCAGCAGGCTGGTGACAATCGTCATGGCAGCATTCGGATCGATGTATTTAAGCAACTCCTCAACCGAGACTTCAATGCCGGCGCGTTGCAGCCAGGGTTCAATTTGCAGCAGCGGGGTCGCCAGGGAAGAACGGTATGTCGGTAGGGTTCGCGCCAGCTCGTTCAGGGACGTTCCCAGATAGGCAACTAGCAGCACCATCGCAACGATAATAATACTGATAAGCAGGCTGATCGCCAGCACGCGCGGTATGCGCATCCGCACCATCCGCTGCACCAGCGGGTTGAGGATCACCGCGATAAAAAGCGCCAGGATAAAGGGCACGATGATATCGGCCGCAAAACGAACGCCGGTCAAAATGATCACCAGCATGCCCAGCATGATGACTATCTTAAGCCCGTTGAGGGTGATAATGGGTTTGGCCATGGACGTTCCTGAAAAGTTTTTTATTTATAATAGAGGGGAAAGCGGATTAAAAAAACTAACCAAAATCAAACAGACTGGGTAAAGAAATGAAAAGGCTTTGAGTAAATTCCTGGCTTATGATACAAATCAGGCGTGTTCAACTACTGAGGACAATTTTCATCCGCAAAGACGAGAAGCAACACCGCGGATAATTGTAATTTTATGGACAATTTGTTCAGGACGTATTTTTCAAACAACACTGCTCTGTTTTCAACCTCCCTCTGCATGCTTTCCGGTGAACAACACTGGCGTTCCGCGCTATAGTCACGTCTTCTGCCTGAGCTGGCGCTATGCGCTTAGCTATCTGATTTAATTCCCAATTTTTTGGTTTGCTGTCCGCAGCGAGCCTCGATGGATTATATTCTCAAGCAGGAGAAAAACATGTTTTACTGGATTTTATTAGCGCTGGCTATCGTAGCTGAAATTACCGGCACCCTGTCGATGAAATGGGCGAGCGTGAGTGATGGCAGCACCGGATTTATTTTGATGCTGGTCATGATTACGCTTTCCTATATTTTCCTCTCCTTCGCGGTTAAAAAAATCGCGCTGGGCGTGGCATACGCCCTGTGGGAAGGTATTGGTATTTTATTGATCACGCTGTTCAGCGTCATGATATTTGATGAAACCCTGACGACAATGAAAATTGCCGGGTTGACGACCCTGGTGGCAGGTATCGTGCTGATTAAATCGGGTACGCGCAAGCCGGCAAAACAGCAGAAGGAGCAGACCCATGCAGCAGTTTGAATGGATCCACGCGGCCTGGCTGGGTTTAGCGATCGTTCTGGAAATTATTGCGAACGTCTTTCTGAAGTTCTCCGACGGTTTTCGTCGTAAAACTTACGGCCTGCTATCGATTGCCGCGGTGCTGGGGGCGTTTAGCGCCCTGTCACAGGCGGTAAAAGGCATCGATCTTTCCGTGGCCTATGCGCTGTGGGGCGGCTTCGGTATTGCCGCCACCCTGGCGGCAGGCTGGATTATGTTCGGGCAGCGTTTAAACAATAAAGGCTGGATAGGGCTGGTATTACTGCTCGCCGGCATGATCATGATTAAACTGGCCTGAGTAACCTACTGCTGCGCCAGGGCTTCCAGCCTGTCACGAAAACCGGTCACCGCCAACGCCCGGTTATCGGCGCGCCAGCGGTCTTTCGCCGCCGGAGCAGAACTCTGAACGCCAATCAGTTGCCAGCCGTTAGCGGTTTTTAACATCAGGGGCGATCCGCTATCACCCGGTAGCGTATCGCACTGATGCGAAAGCACGCTGTTTTGCGCCCAGCCCGTCACCACACAGTCCGTATGGGTGTAAAGCGAATCGAGGTGATCAACAGGGTAGCCTGACTGCGTCACTTTGCGGTCGGCGGCCTTAAGGGCGGCGGTGAGCGCGTCTTTGTCGCCATCAAAAAGCGGTAGGGGAGCGATCCCGGACGGCGGATAACGTAAAACGATCAGACCGAAATCCCAGGATGCCGCCCCGGGCGGCACAATCCAGCCATCGCCATCCGGTTTTAAGCGTTTACCGAGCGATGGATCCACCCGCCCCTCAATACCGTGGATTTCGTAGCGCCATATTCCTTTTTGCGACACAAAGCGCAGGGCGATCGCTTTATCCGGTTTGCCCTCGGGCGGCATTAGCAGGCAATGACCCGCCGTCAGCGCAAGGCGTGGTGTAATGAGCGTTGCGGTACATAAATTGCCGCTGGCGGTTTCCAGTTGCCCGATGGCATCCCAGGGCGCTTCGGTAGGATCGGTGACACGCGTACGATCGTCATGACCAAAAAACAGCGTCTTTACCTCTTTGGCGCTAATGGCGACATCGTCACCATCATCCGCATGTGAAAAGCCAGCAAAAAGGCTAAACGTTCCCAGTAACAACACAACAGATTTACGCATATCACACTCTGGTGGGGGTAATTATGATTATTAAAAGTGAACCCTATGAAAATACTATAGACGCGACAGCGAGAAAGTGGGAGTAAAATCAGCGTGCTACATTCAGGAAAGATAAAAGTGGCTGGCGATGAGCGCGCACAAGATTAGCAGGATAAGAATGAACTCAAACCGATAGCGCCGCAGCATACGCCCTCCGGATAAAAAAACGGCGCTGACCTCAAACCCGTTCAGCGCCGGTTTACCAACGTGCCCCGAAGGGCACGGTTAAGCTTGTACTCTTACGCTGCTGGCTGTGCAGCAGGTTTAGCCGCTTCGTGTTTTGCCGCTTTTTTGTGATGCTTTTTAGCCGCCTGTGCTTTCTGCTCTACCGCGGATTTTGCCGCTTTTTTGTGGTGCTTTTTAGCCGCCTGGGCTTTCTGTTCTGCCGCAGGTTTAGCCGCTTTGTGATGTTTTTTATGGTGAACCGTTTTGGCCGGAGCAGAAGTGGTCGCCGCAGGCGCTGCGGTGGCGGTAGTTTCAGCCGCGAATGCAGCAGAAGACAGACCCATAGCAGCGGCAACAACCAGAGCTAATACTTTTTTCATTTTCATACCCTCGAATTTGGTTTTTCATTTAACCCCACTGCGGGGCCGTTGAAAGAACTATATCCCTGTAAATTCGAGGTTTCCGTGAGTGATTGGTATCGGCGTGTAACCGTATGTACAACGCCGGGGCGTCACCCCGGCGCGTTCGGTTACAGGTAGCGGGAAGTCAGGTGTTCGCGGAAGTAGCGGATGTTCAAATCATCACCCGTTGCCTGAGTGATTAACTGCGACGTGCTGAAGCGGCTGCCGTGCTGCCAGATGTTCTGACGCAGCCAGTCAAACAGCGCCGAGAAATCGCCTCCGGCAATGGATGCCTGCAACCCAGGCAATGCATTTTTGGCGGCATGGAAGAGCTGTGCCGCATACATTGCTCCCAGCGTGTAAGACGGGAAGTAGCCAAAACCGCCGTCGGTCCAGTGGATATCCTGCATACAGCCGTTGCGATAATTATCCTTGGTGGATAACCCAAGCCAGGCCTGCATTTTCTCATCCCACAGGGTAGGAATATCGTCGACTTCGATTTCGCCGTTGATCAGCGCGCGCTCGATCTCATAGCGCAGCACCACGTGCGCCGGATAACTCACTTCATCCGCATCCACGCGAATGTATCCCGGCTTCACGCGCTGGTTCCAGGCAATGAAATTCTCTTCACTGAACGCCGCCTGACTGCCGAAACGGGCATGGACCGCCGGAAGCAGATGCTTGAGGAATGCCTCGCTGCGGCCCAGCTGCATCTCAAAGAACAGACTCTGGGATTCGTGGATCGCCGTAGAGCGCGCCAGCGCAACGGGCTGCCCGGCCCACGCTCGGGGAAGGTTTTGCTCGTAGCGGGCATGTCCGGTTTCGTGGATCACGCCGAAAAGCGCGCTGAGCAACTCGTCTTCATCGTAACGCGTGGTGATACGCACATCTTCCGGCACGCCGCCGCAGAACGGGTGGGCGCTAACGTCCAGACGACCGCCGTTAAAATCGAAGCCCAGCATTTTCATCGCTTCCAGGCCCAGCTCGCGCTGCGTGGCGGTCGGGAAGGGACCCTGTGGCGGAACGAACGATCGCTGAGCCTGTTTTTCCACAACCTTTGCCAGCAGATCCGGCAGCCACGTCTTCATATCGCCAAACAGCACATCCAGGCGGGCGCTGGTCATGTCGGGTTCAAAAATATCCAGCAGCGCGTCGTAAGGCGTGCAGCCTTTGGCCTCGGCGCGCAGGCGAGCTTCTTCACGACTGAGCTTCACCACCTCTTTCAGGTTGGCTGAAAAGCCCAGCCAGTCGTTGGCCGGACGCTGAGTGCGCCAGGCGTGTTCACACTTGCTGCCCGCCAGCGATTTTGCCTCTACCAGCGATTCCGGCAGTAAGGTGGCCTGCTGGTAGTGGCGCGTCATTTCACGCAGGTTGGCCTGCTCTACGTCGTTCAGATCTTCTTCAGCCGCCGCAGCCAGCCATTCACCCACTTTTTTATCGGTCAGGATCTGATGTTGCAGGACGCTCATCTCCGCCAGCGCTTCACCGCGCGCGGCGCTGCCGCCGGGCGGCATCATGGTAAACATGTCCCAGCTGGCGATGGAGGAGAGGTGAGAGAAGCGGGAGAGACGCTGGAAGGTGCGGGTGAGTTGTTGATAAGAAACGTTTTTCTGCATAATTATTGTTCTCGTTCTGTTGGAGGTGTTCTGGGGAGTGTAACGCGAATCAGGGAGGAACCGTGCACTTTTGATAACAGGGGCGTGAAGCCCCTGTCAACTCAGTCGTAGAGCCATTTTCCTGCTTTTGCAGATTCAGCAAACATTCTTACGGTTAACGGAATGCGGGTTGATTCCACCTCTTCTCGCTTCAGCTTAAACCAGCGCTTTAATAATGGGGTGTTCTGCCAGGGAAAATAACGAGACCATTTAACAGCAGATAAATCCACGTTAAATTCTTTCTCGTACCGGTTTAACGCGTCGTGAAGGTCATCGCCTGGTGAACCGAATAAATCAGAATCGAGTTCAAGCAATATCTCGTTCCAGTTTTCGTCAAGTTCGCGTGAAATTTCATCGTTGAACATATCAAGGACTTTAGAGCTAATTTCGTCTGTCAGCATTAGAACGATGTCCACTGTATACGGTCTTTAGGTCGTGCGATCAGGTTATATTTCTCCTGAGTGCGCGACGAAATTCTGTAAAGGGTGGTAACTTATGACCCCCAACCTAACCAGGGACAATAGCGGGCAATAACAGCGGCAAGGCTTGTTGTTGTTCTCATCCGTACACCCACCGGTGTTTTGACTCGAATTCCGAATGGGGTTTTCACATCCTTCAAAATCATTCGCGCATACTTTGAAATAACGCTAGTTCCTTCAATGGCATTCCCTGGCTTCGTTCGCGTACCTAACCACGGTTGCCCGCCCAAAATAGCCGCACCTGAAACGGCATCTATCCCCAACTCTATACAGAACTCCTCCAGAAAAATGATCTCAAGTAACTCGCCCGGGGTGACGTTTGAATGGCCTCTGTAAAAGTAGGTGCCGTTAACTTCTTCGATTGTATCCATATCGATCCCAGTTACGCTGACGCCCGCTCATTCCATGCGTCAGAGAAAATAATATTTCCATCGTTATGCTTCCATGTAATTTTCTCGTAGCGCAGTTCAACCGTTTCGAGGTGGTTGTTATTGTTGTCGCCCGGCGCGGCCATGGCAGGTAATACCGAAACAATCCGCACCCCCACCAGAAGAATATTGAAGTACTCCGCTTCCAGGCCTGCATCATTAATCTTGTAGAACTTGAGTTCGGCTTTTTGCAGAGCCTGACCAGTGGCGACTGCCTTATAGAGATAGGGTGATGAGTAATCGAATTCCTTAACAATCATCATCGGGGAGTGGATGCGCTTACCCGTGGGTTTGCCTGTCAGATTATCGGTCGGCGTGGAAAGATTATGGTGAAAACCCTTAAATTCAATGCTGTACTCCCTCTGCTGCACGTCGCAACCGCCTTTGATCAGTGCACCACCGTCATCGTACAACCACATGTTGCCTGGAATAGCCATGTAAAACCCTCTTTTTATAGAATGGAGTCAATGAGCTTACAGAGGGAGGGAAGGGTGATAAATACACGAAATGGTAATAAGTCGTTGATTTTTCTTAATTATGAAGTAAGCATAACTAACGTCAGAAATGAGCCCCGCACAATTACGTTCATGCGGGGATAACGTTAACCTATTGCAGACGTTGATGCAGACTTCCGCCCACCAGCAGCGCCGCGCACAGCATCAGGGCGATAAACCCGCCCACGCCGTTCCAGCCGTAATGATGCCAGAACACGCCGCCGAGGGTCCCGGCGATGCTGGAACCCAGGTAATAGCTAAACAGATACAGCGACGACGCCTGACCTTTGGCGCGGCGCGCGCGCGGGCCAATCCAGCTGCTGGCAACGGAGTGCGCGGCAAAGAAGCCGGCAGAGAAGAGCAGCATTCCGGCAAAAATCAGCCACAGGGAGGAGAACAGCGTCATCAGCAGCCCGAACAGCATCACGGCGGTGGAAACCAGCATCACCGGCCCGCGGCCAAAGCGAGCGGTCATGGCGCCGGCTTTTGGTGAACTCCACGTCCCGGTGAGATACGCCACAGAGAGCAAACCCACCAATGCCTGGCTGAGATGCCACGGCGAGAGCATCAGCCGGTAGCCAATATAGTTAAACAGCGTGACGAATGACCCCATCAGCAGGAATCCCATCAGAAACAGTCGCGGCAAACCTTTGTCGCGCCAGTGCAGACGAAAGTTGATAAACAGCGTCTTCGGACGCAGGGAGGTCGGGCGGAAATGGCGCGATTCCGGCAAAATTTTCCAGAACATCAGCGCCGAGGCGAGCGCGAAGCAGCCGATAACGGCCACCGCAATGCGCCAGCTAAAGAAATCCGTAAACACACCGCTCAGCAGGCGTCCACTCATCCCGCCGATAGAGTTCCCGCTAATGTACAGCCCCATTGAGAAGGCCACGAAACTCGGGTGGATCTCTTCGCTGAGATAGGTCATCCCGACCGCCGCCACGCCGCTGAGAGAGAGCCCAATCAGCGCGCGCATGACCAGAATACCGTGCCAGCTGGTCATCATGGTAGAAAGCAAGGTACACACGGAGGCCAGCATTAACGCCGTTACCATGACCTGCTTACGCCCGATAGCATCCGAAAGTGGACCGGTAAACAGCAGACCAATCGCCAGCATTCCGGTGGAAATGGAAAGGGAAATACTGCTGCTGGCTGGCGACACGCCAAACTCATGCGACAGAACCGGCAGGATCGGCTGAACGCAGTAGAGCAGAGCAAAGGTAGCGAGACCCGCTGAGAAGAGCGCCAGCGTGACGCGCATAAACTGGGGGGTACCACGCTTAATAAACTGAACCGGCTGCGGTGCTGCGGGTAAATCATCAATGTCGCTGGCCGGCGCGATATCAATAGTCGTTGTACGGCTCACACATAATCCTTGCTTAAACATCCCCGTGATTTCTGGTGACGGGTATGACCACAAGAGCAGAGTAGGAAAATGTAAATATTCTGTCTAATATATTAATAATCTCAAATGATACTTTAAAAATATGAATATCGAACTGCGTCACCTCCGCTATTTTGTCGCCGTCGCTGAAGAGCTGCATTTTGGCCGCGCGGCGGCAAGGCTGAATATCTCTCAGCCACCGCTAAGCCAGCAGATCCAGATCCTGGAGCAGCAGGTGGGGGCGCGTCTGCTGGCGCGAACCAACCGTAGCGTGAGCCTGACGGCAGCGGGAAAACAATTTCTCACCGATAGCCGACAGATCCTGAGCATGGTGGAAGACGCCGCCGCCAGAGCGGAACGGCTTTATCTCGGTGAGACGGGGGAGCTGCGCATCGGGTTTACCTCCTCGGCCCCCTTTATCAGCGCCGTTTCACAAACGCTCTCATCGTTTCGCCGTCACTTTCCGGATGTGCATATTCAGACGCGTGAAATAAATACCCGGGAGCAAATCGCGCCGCTGAACGAAGGATCGCTCGACCTGGGGTTGATGCGGAACACGCAGTTGCCTGATACCCTGGCGTGGCAGGTGATCCTGCGAGAACCACTTATGGCGATGATCCCCAGTGACCATCCTCTTGCCGCCCGGCCTGGCGTCACGTTGGCTGAACTGGCGAAAGAGCCGTTCGTCTTTTTTGACCCCCAGGTGGGAACCGGGCTGTACGACGATATTCTGGGTCTGATGCGGCGATATGGCCTTGTTCCGACTATCGCGCAGGAGGTTGGGGAAGCCATGACGATCATTGGGCTCGTTGCCGCAGGGCTTGGCGTGTCGATTCTCCCGGCCTCGTTTAAACGGGTGCAGCTGCCGGAGATGCGTTGGGTGAAGATTGTCGAGCAGGATGCGGTCTCGGAGATGTGGCTGGTGTGGTCTAAACATCATGAACAGAGCCATGCGGCACAGCGTTTCAAAGCACAATTAATTACCGCTTCTCACGGGCAATATTTATAGGGAAAAGTGGGCAAAAATGTGCAGTAAATCACATGGCTAAGTAAAAATTTGACGTCGGCCATTGAAGTGCTTCACCATAGCCCTCAGTTTATTTCGAAGCTCGAAAATAAGGGAGTACGAGGTGGTTGCTGATAGTCAGCCAGGGCATATCGATCAGATCAAGCAGACCAACGCGGGCGCCGTTTATCGCCTGATTGATCAGCTTGGTCCGGTTTCGCGTATCGATCTTTCGCGCCTGGCACAACTGGCACCCGCCAGTATTACCAAGATTGTCCGCGAAATGCTGGAAGCCCATCTGGTTCAGGAGACGGAAATTCAGGAGCCGGGCAGCCGTGGCCGTCCGGCGGTAGGGCTGGTGGTGGAAACGGAAGCCTGGCACTACCTGTCGATGCGCATTAGCCGCGGGGAAATCTTCCTCGCGCTGCGCGACCTCAGCAGCAAGATGGTGGTGGAAGACCGGCTGGACCTTCCGCTCGATGCAGAGCAACCTCTTCTTGATGCCATTCTGTCCCATATCGACCAGTTCTTTATTCGTCACCAGCAGCGTCTTGAACGCTTAACGGCGATTGCGATCACCCTGCCGGGAATTATTGATACCGAAAATGGCATTGTGCACCGCATGCCCTTTTACGAGAACGTTAAAGAGATGCCGCTGGGTGAAGTGCTGGAAAGCCATACCGGTGTGCCGGTCTACATTCAGCATGATATCAGCGCCTGGACAATGGCGGAGGCGCTGTTTGGCGCCTCGCGCGGCGCGCGCGACGTCATTCAGGTCGTAATTGATCACAACGTTGGCGCGGGAGTGATCACCGACGGGCGTCTTTTACACGCCGGCAGCAGTAGCCTGGTGGAGATCGGCCATACGCAGGTCGATCCGTACGGAAAACGCTGCTACTGCGGTAACCATGGCTGCCTGGAGACGATTGCCAGCGTGGAAAGCGTGCTGGAGCTGGCGCAGGTGCGGCTTAGCCAGTCGATGAGCTCCACGCTGCACGGACAGCCGCTGAGCGTCGACGCACTGTGCACCGCGGCAAGGCAGGGCGATCTGCTGGCGAAGGACATTATTACCGGCGTAGGCAATAATGTCGGGCGCATCCTGGCGATTATGGTGAACCTGTTTAATCCGCAAAAAATATTGATTGGCTCTCCGCTCAGCCAGGCGGCGGATATTCTCTTCCCGGCGATTTCCGCCTGTATCAACCAGCAGTCGCTTCCCGCCTACAGCAAAAATATTGTGGTCGAAAGTACGCAATTTTCCAACCAGGGCACGATGGCCGGTGCCGCACTGGTTAAAGATGCTATGTACAACGGCTCATTACTGATTCGTTTGCTTCAGGGCTAACTCTTTTCCAGAGATGTACGAAAAATTGCGCTATCTCAAGCCGGGTAGCGCACGCTTCCCGTAGACTTTCTCCACTGAATTATTTACCTGGTTTATATTTTTTGAAGCATACCCAAGAGGTGGAATGAGTCATGCTTAAGCGTTTCTTTATTACTGGTACGGATACGTCTGTCGGGAAGACCGTCGTATCCCGCGCGTTACTCCAGGCCCTGGCGGCGAGCGGTAAACGCGTTGCAGGATACAAGCCGGTTGCAAAAGGCAGTAAAGAGACGCCAGAAGGGCTGCGTAATAAGGACGCCCTGGTTCTGCAAAGCGTCTCGTCTCTGGAACTGCCTTATGATGCCGTCAATCCTATCGCATTGAGCGAGGAGGAAAGCAGCGTCGCTCATAGCGGGCCGATCAACTACAGCCTGCTTTCAGATGGTCTGGCGAATCTGAGCGAAAAGGTTGACCACGTTGTCGTTGAAGGGACCGGCGGCTGGCGCAGCCTGATGAACGATTTACGTCCCCTTTCCGAGTGGGTGGTGCAGGAGCAGTTGCCGGTGATTATGGTCGTGGGCATTCAGGAAGGGTGCATCAACCATGCCCTGCTGACGGCGCAGGCTATCGCCAATGACGGCCTGCCGCTGATTGGCTGGGTGGCGAACCGGATCAATCCGGGCCTTGCACACTACGCTGAAATCATCGACGTACTGAGCAAAAAACTGCCTGGCCCGCTGGTGGGCGAACTGCCTTATCTGCCACGCGCCGAGCAGCGCGAACTAGCGCACTACATCGATCTCTCGGCTTTCGGCGGTATGCTGTCCGTAGATCGAGTCGTGGCGTAACGTTCTCGACAATACCGACGCCACAACACAGGCAACCAGCAAACCGGGGAGTAAAAAATACTGCCCGGTCATTTCACATACCATCAATGCCGACATGATTGGCGCATGCGTGGTGGCGGCGAGCAGCGTCGCCATACCCGCCAGCCCAAGCAGGGTCGCCGTCTCAGCCCCAGGAATCCACAGCGCAACTATCTGCGCAAACAGCATTCCCGTTGCCATACCGACGAACAGGGTTGGCGTAAACACCCCTCCCGGCGCGCCGGACCCGCTGCTTGCCAGCACCGCCAGCAGCTTGCAGATAAAGACGCCAGCAATCACTGACAGCAGCGGCGGCGACTGCAAAAATGCCTGAACCACGCTGTAGCCATTCCCCCATACCTTTGGCGTCAGCAGCGACAGCAGCCCGACGATCAGCCCGCCCAGCGCAAGCTGCCACGGCGGTGAGAGCTTAAGACGCAGAAACAGCGCGTGGCTAAACCCCATCAGCCACATCAGCAGCGGACCGCAAACGCCCGCCAGCAGACCCACGCCAACTATCAACGCATAATCTGCCGCCGTTAATGTCTCACTCAGGTGCACCGCATAAAGCGTATTTGCGCCGGGGCTTAACAGACGTGTGGTGAGCAGGCCCACCACGGCGGCAATCACTACCGGGCCGAGGGAAGCCAGCATCAGCGTGCCAAACAGGATCTCTGCGATAAACAGGCTGCCCGCCAGCGGCGCATGATAGGCGCTGGCCATCCCGGCGGCGGCGCCGCAGGCGATCCACAGTTTCCATTCAGATTTCGGCGTACAGCGTTGTGCAAAAAAGGAGGCGGCGAGGGCGGCGAGCAGGATCATGGCACCTTCCCGGCCAATGGCGCTTCCGCTGGCGACCACCAGCAACGAGGCGAACGATTTCACCAGACTGGCGCCGTAATCAAACTGGCCATCACCCGTTTCCAGCGCCTCCATATAATCGGTCGGGGCGTGGGGACGTTGTGCCGTCATGCGCTGCCATCCCCACAGCAGCATTCCTGCGGCCAGACCACCCAGCGCAGGCGTGAGCGCGCGACGCCAGGGCGATAACGCGGCTGCGGCGTTCACCAGACTTCCGCTTTCGTTGCTCAGAAACAGCCACTCCAGCAGATACATGCTGTGGCGAAACGCCGCAACGGCCAGCGCCGCCAGCACGCCGGTGACGGTAGCGATCAGGAGTCGGCGAAACATCGCGCGGATGTCGGGGTAAGCGTGAAGACGTTGCATGGGCCGCAATTACGTGAGGACAAAACAATATTGTGATGGGAAAACGTGAGGTTAGCAAAAGGTATGCGTGCGAAAAAAAGCCGGGCATTGCCCGGCATACAGGATTAAGTGTCGCTATGAATATTCAACGCCCGGCGCGTACGTCCTGAACTCAAATACTCCGCAATATAATCCTGGGATATTTCGCCGTTATAGCGCCCGTCTTCGTCCACAATCGGCATCCAGCTGGTGTTGCTTTCATACAGGCGAGAAAGCACCACGCGCAGGTTGTCTTCGGCTTTCCCGGTCATGCGGAACGGGTGCAGAATGTCCGCGCAGGCACCGCTGGCGTGACGCGCTTCGCGGCGCTTCACAAAGCCCAGCGGTTTTCCGTGCTCATCAACCACGGTAATGGCGCGAATATCGTTGTCATCCATGGTGGCGAAGGCCTCCGACAGCGGCGTTGATTCGCGTACCGTAATGGTCGGCTGCTGATCGGTGACGTCACCCGCTGATACCAGCAGCAAGCGTTTCAACGTCCGGTCCTGGCCCACAAACGAGCCGACAAACTCATTCGCCGGCTTCGCCAGCAGTTCGTCCGGGCTGGCGCACTGCACGATACGTCCCTGACGGAAAACGGCGATACGGTCGCCCAGCTTCAGCGCTTCGTCAATATCGTGACTCACCAGCATCACGGTCTTTTTCAGCTTGCGCTGCATCTCCAGGAACTGGTTCTGGATCACCTCGCGGTTGATCGGGTCGACCGCACCGAACGGTTCATCCATCAGCAGGACCGGCGGATCCGCTGCCAGCGCGCGGATGACGCCGATGCGCTGCTGCTGGCCGCCGGACATTTCACGCGGATAGCGGTGAAGGAATTTATGCGGATCCATTGCCACCATATCCATCAGCTCCTCGGCACGGGATTTACAGCGCGCCTTGTCCCAGCCCAGCATTCGCGGCACAACGGTAATGTTCTCTTCGATGGTCATGTTCGGGAACAGGCCAATCTGCTGGATCACGTAGCCAATGTTGCGGCGCAACGTCACGGTGTCCATCCCGCTGGTGTCTTCGCCGTTAATGAGGATCGTCCCGCTGCTGGGCGTAATAAGACGGTTAATCATCTTCAGGGTCGTGGTTTTGCCGCAGCCGGACGGGCCGAGCAGCACGCACATTTCCCCTTCAGGCACGTTCAGGTTGACGTTGTCGACGGCCTTAAACGTCTGGCCGTGTTTCTGTGAAAATTGTTTGGTGAGGTTTTCCAGTTTTATCATTATCGAATCCCCTTCGGAGTCAGTACCACCTGCAAACGGTGCAGCAACCAGTCGAGCACAATCGCTAAAAGACAAATCATCAGCGCGCCCGCAATCAACATACGAATATCACTCCCGCCAATACCGTTAAGCAGCAGCAGGCCCAGACCGCCCGCGCCAATCACGGCGGCAATCGCCATGACGCCAATGTTCATCACCACGGCGGTGCGGATGCCACCAAAAATGACCGGCAGCGCCATCGGGATTTCCACCCAGCGCAGACGCTGCCAGAAGGTCATGCCAATGCCGCGTCCCGCTTCACGCAGGCCGGGGGGCAGGCTGTCGAGCGCCGTGTGGGTGTTACGCACAATCGGCAGCAGCGAGTAGAGAAACACCGCCGTTATTGCGGGCAGGGCGCCAATGCCCTGACCGACAAGCGAAAAGAGCGGGATCATCAGGCCGAAAAGCGCAATAGACGGGATGGTGAGCACGATGGTGGCGATCCCCAGCACGGGAGTTGCCAGCCATTTGTGGCGAACAATCAAAATGCCCAGCGGCACGCCGATGATAATCGCCAGGCCCACGGCCAGCGCGACCAGCCACAGGTGTTGCAGCGTCAGGGTTAAGAGATAGTCCCAGTTGTCGAAAATATAGTGAATCGTCTCCATAGCGCCTCCTACAGCAACTGTTTGCTACGCAGGAAATCTCGGGCGACCTGCTGCGGTGACTGATGGTCGATATCCACCTTCTTGTTCAGTTCGGTGATAACGTCGTTATTCAGCTGGGCTGAGAGGGTGTTCAGCGCCTCCTCCAGCCCCGGGTTCGCCTCCAGCGTGTCTTTACGTACAACCGGCGTCACGGCGTAACTCGGGAAGAAGCCTTTATCGTCTTCCAGCACTTTGAGATCGAAGCCCTTCACGCGCCCGTCGGTGGTGTAGATCAGCCCCGCATCGACAAACCCGTCGCGCACCGCGTTATAGACCAGTCCCGGATCCATCTGGCGGATCTGCGGGCGGTCCAGCGTCATGTTGTAGGCCGCCTGTAACGGTTTCATCCCGTCGCTACGCCCGGCAAACTCCAGGTCAAGACCCAGCAGCCAGTTGTTATCCGGATCGGTTTTACGGATCTGCTCAATCTTCGCCACCATTTCAGACATGGTGTTGATATGTTCAGCCTCGGCGCGCTTGCGCTGCATGGCAAAAGCATAGGTGTTGTTCATGTCGGCAGGTTTGAGCCACACCAGACCGTGCTTCGCGTCAAGACGTTTCACCGTCTCGTAAGACTCCTGCGGCGACATGCGTTTGTTGATGTGGTTGAAGATGATCAGTGACGTACCGGTGTACTCCCAGGTCATATCGATTTGTTTGTTGATCATCGCGTTTCGGGATATCACCGTCGCAATATTGGTCTGCGGCTGCACCTGAAACCCTTTCTTTTGCAGATACTGCACGGTCATGGCCGAGAGAATGTGCTGCTCGGTAAAGCTCTTGGTCGCCAGGATCAGCGGCGCGGCGAGCGCCTGGCTGGTGAAGAGCGCGGCGGCGCACAGCGCCGTCAGGCCGGAAAACAGTCTCATAGAAGCTCCTTGTTATAATTATCGCGCGAGATGTGGGCTCAGCAGTCGACCCAGTGCCGCCAGCAGCGTATCCAGAATCAGGGCGAACAGGGCGGTGGCCGCCGCGCCCAGGATCAGCGTCGGGAAGTCATTCAGATAAATACCCGGGAAAATCAGCTCGCCGTAGCTGCTGGCACCGATCAGGAATGCCAGCGGCGCGGTACCAACGTTAATCGCCGTAGCAATACGAATACCTGAAAGCATCACCGGCCAGGCGTTAGGGATTTCGACCTGACGCAGGCGCTGCCACCTGGTCATGCCGATGCCGTTTGCCGCTTCCAATAGTGACGCGGGAACAGAGCACAGCCCGGCATAGGTGTTACGCACAATCGGCAGCAGAGAGGCCAGAAAGAGGGCGATAATGGCCGGTTTATCGCCGATGCCAATCACCACCATCGCCAGCGCCAGAACAGCCAGCGGCGGCAGGGTGTTGCCCACGTTAAAGATTTGCATCACGTATTCGGCGATACCCCGTGCCGCCGGACGGCTCAGCAGGATGCCGCTTGGAATACCGACCAGCAGGGCAAAGAACATTGAGGAGAAAACCAAAATTAAATGCTGTTGCCCGAGGTAGATCAGGTCAACCTGGCGCGCCTTGATCGTCTCCAGCCCAATTCCCCAGGTGAGGAGAGCGAGAACCACGATTATGGCGCCGACAAAAAGCAGCGAACGTTTGAGTAGTGGATGCATTGCGGTGTGTCTCCCTGTGCGCATGCGTTATAGCAACCACCGGTTGCGGTTGCCTGTTGTTATGCCATGTTTCGGCAGGGGTACTTCACCTATAGCAAGCGAAGCGGAAGGGTTCCAGCGAAGGGGGTAAAACAGTAACCCTATGAAATTAGTGACAACCTGGGTTAAGCCTTATGGCATAAGGGCTGTCAGCGGGCAGGCAGAATAGTCTTAAAGAAGCGAGTCTTAAGTGACAATGTCACTAAGACTCATTAATAAACCCTAACGACCGAGGGCGGCGCGTACCTTTCGCACGCGCCAGGAGATGCGTACGATCGAAAAGGCGGCGATGAATACCAGCATTAGCCCCAGCGCCAGCATCGCGTGGAATCCAAACTCTCTGAACAGGATCAGCCCGGCGATCCCTCCGGTAATAAACGAGAAAAGGGTGGTTAAATGGGTCTTGAGCTGGCTCTTTTGCGCAGCCGTGTCTTTAGAATAA
Organism: Enterobacter sp. GD03975; assembly: GCF_029838645.1. NCBI lineage: Bacteria > Pseudomonadati > Pseudomonadota > Gammaproteobacteria > Enterobacterales > Enterobacteriaceae > Enterobacter > Enterobacter sp. GD03975. Next base: position 6,314 of record NZ_JAOBZC010000003.1, on the reverse strand, counting down.
TCCCGGCGCAGCATGGCGACCATAACGGAGGCCAGCGAAATGCCCGCATCGGTCAGCGTGCCGGTAATGTGCGTGGATCTCACCCGACCGCTGGATAGCTGAGTGGAAGTAGAATTATGGATGCCCATCAGCCCGCACAGGAAAATAATAATCTCCTGATTCGTGGCGAAGGAGTGAAAATACATTTCGTACAGAGATACCCCGGCCAGTAATAGCCCTTCAACAAAAAGAACCTGGCTGAATACCAGCCTGACGTTATGGATAATCCCCCAGATAACAATCATCCGCGCAACGATGGCACCCGAGACGAATGACAGAATAATGGCGCCAAAAAAAAGAATATCGTTGAGGTCGGTGGAGGAGACTTCGCTGGAGAGTTGTGAGGTATTGCCGGTCATGTGTGAGGGAAAAAAGCCAAACGCGCCCAGCGCAATGGCATTCAGCAGTCCTGCGGAGGTGGCCAGCCAGAGAGCAAGACGGCGATCCTCCTGATGCGTTCGTTCTTTCTTAAACTTAATCAGCAAAGAATACCTCCGGTTTGAGCTTTGCCTGATTCCTCAAGCTAACAAAGCGATATCGCTGGCTGACCAGGATATTGCTTAATTATTAATTCAACGGGAGGTATTCGCGGTTTTGTAATTAAATAAAATAACCCTGTTAATATAATGCCTTACTGCCGATGTCGCGAGCAGACTGACGGGCAAAAATACCGCCCCCGTGATTGCCGGGGGCTGAGAGCTTATTTCAGACTGGTTTTGAAGAACTGCTCAAACTGCGCGAACGGGATTTTTCCTGCGACGTTATCGTAGAGATCAACATGGTTTGCACCCGGAACAATCACCAGCTCTTTCTGTTTGCTGCCGACGGCCTTAAACGCATCTTCCGCAAAATAGCGAGAATGCGCGTTTTCACCGGTCACGATCAGCGTCGGGATGGCGATCTCCCCGGCATAGCTCAGCAGCGGCATATTCATAAAGGACAACGGCATGGTCGCGGTCCATGCGCCGGTGGAGTTTACGGAACGGGCATGGAAGCCGCGCGGCATATGGTAGTAGTCGTAGAACTCTTTCAGTACCGGCTGCGGATCGGCGGGCAATGCTTCCGGCAGAATACGCTCGGCTGCCGTCACCTTACCGTTCTCATCGACATTAATATCATGACCGCCATGGGCGAAAGTGCCGCTCTCGGCATCTTTCCAGCGCTGGGCGTTCAGATACTCCAACACGGCCCGACGGTCAGCCGCTGAATAGCGATCTTTCCCGTCGCCCACGCCGTGACCCATCGCGCGGCTCATATCGTACATTACGCTGGTGGCGACCGCCTTCACGCGGGTATCCATGGATGCCGCGTTTAGCGCCATACCGCCCCAGCCGCAAATGCCGAGAATGCCGATACGATTACGGTCGACTTCTTTCTGGAGCCCCAGGAAATCCACTGCGGCGCTAAAGTCTTCGGTGTTGATATCAGGGGAGGCAACGTTACGCGGCTGGCCGCCACTTTCACCCGTATAGGATGGGTCGAAGGCCAGGGTTACGAACCCCTGTTCAGCCAGGGTCTGGGCGTACAGACCGCTGGATTGCTCTTTAACCGCACCGAATGGCCCGCTGACGGCAATCGCCGCCAGCTTCTGGTCGCCGCGGTTCTTAGGAAGGTACAGATCGCCCACCAGAGTGATCCCGTATCGGGTCTGGAACGTCACCTTGCGGTGAATGACTTTATCGCTCTCGGCGAAGGTTTTATCCCAGGCAGTCACCATGGAAATGGGGGCGTTTGGATTTAGCGTTTCTGCATAACTCATTGTCGTCACTCCACTTAATGATGCGCACAGCAGCAGCGCAACGGATAGGTTTTGGGTGAATGTTTTCATAAGAGATACCGTGTGTTGTTGTTATGCGGTCATTATAATTAGCAGTAATAGTGCTGATTAGAGGCCAATGGCTGCTAGAATTAATATCATTTTGTTATAGGTTCGCGAGGCGTAATGGCAAAGCGGGAGAACTACAATGAGTTGTATCTGTTTATCCAGGTGGTGCGGGAGGGGAGCTTCACGGCAGCCGCACAGCGGCTCGGGCTGGCACAATCCGGGATCAGCCGATCGGTTCGGGAGCTGGAAGAGCGGCTGGGCGTTCAGCTTCTGGTGCGTACCACGCGCAAGCTGTCGCTGACTCACGCCGGAGAACAGCTTTACCAGACTGCCGGCTCCGCCTTTGATGCGCTCGATACCGGGCTGACCAGACTGGCACATTACCGCCAGACGCCGTCCGGCACGGTGCGCATTAATGCCAGCCAGCACGCCATTGAAAAATGTCTGCTGCCAAAGCTCGCTATATTCAAACAGCGTTACCCGGATATTCGTCTGGAATTAATGAATGAAAGCCGGTTCGTGGACATTATTGCCGAACGGTTCGATGCGGGCGTCCGGCTGGGGCCGGAGGTGGGGCAAGGTATGATTGCCGTGCGCATTACGCCCGATATGGAGATGGCCGTGGTTGCCGCCCCGGCGCATTTCCGGCGCTATGGTTTCCCGCAGGTGCCTGCTGATCTGACTTCGCATCCCTGCATTGCCTATCAGTTCGCCGACGGTCGCCACTATCAATGGGAGCTCATTCAGGACGGAAAGAGTATTGCTCACCGCCCGGAAGGACAATGGGCCTTTTCGGACAGCTATATGGAAGCCGAAGCCGCGCGGCTGGGACTCGGGCTGGCCTATGTCCCGGTAGAGCTGGTGGCTGACGATCTGGAGCGCGGGACGCTGATACGGGTCTTGCAGCGCTACAGTCTGCGGATGGACGGGCTTTACCTCTATTACCCGCACCGCAACGTCTCCCCGGCGCTGAGAGCGGTAATCGATACGCTGAAAATTTAGGGGTGCCTCTGCGCTGCCGTCTATACAGCTCCTGGGTTTGTGTTACGCTACTCTTTTATATAGCGCTGCTCAATTAAGGCTAAGAAATGACAAAATTAACGCCAGAATATACGGCTGTAGATTTATCAAGTTGGGCAAGGAAAGAGCATTTTGAAGTCTTTCAGAGCTTTGCTCAATGCACGATTAACCAAACGGTTCAGCTGGATATTACGGCGCTGTTGAAACATATCAAACAGGTTGGCTGGAAATTTTATCCTTCGATTATTTCTATTATTGCCACAGTCGTTAACCGCCATTCTGAGTTCCGTATGGCTATGAAGGATAATGAACTTGTAATATGGAAGGAAGTGCATCCAAGCTATACCCTTTTCCATAAAGAGACGGAGACGTTTTCATCGTTGTGGAGTCACTTCGACGGGAATATTCATCACTTTCAGAACGTTTATGCAGAAGACGTTTCTCGCTATGGTGATAATCTTGCCTACTGGCCTAAGGAAGAGTCCCGGGAAAATATATTCTTCATATCGGATATTCCATGGGCGAGTTTTACCAGTTTTAATATCAACGTGGCTAACATGCAGAACTTTTTTGCACCCATGTTCACCTTTGGAAAATACTATAACCAGGATGGAAAAGTCTTGTTGCCTTTCGCCGTTCAGGTCCATCACTCCGTGTGCGATGGTTTCCATCTGGCAAGGCTGATCAATGAGTTGCAAGAGTTATGTGATAATTTACCGCGCCATTCCGAAGCGCTCACCGTGTGATGCACGTGTTTTTAACCTACGCCTGACGAGGGGAATTGATGGAACCGAATTTTACGCCAGAACAGATTGAAATGATTAACGGCATTGTTTTTGAGCAGATCGACATCATGCATGAGAAAGTAGCTGAAATAATTGCAGAGACAGAGACGGTTGCGCATCAACGCCTGAAGGATAACGGAATCACTATGACAGATTTCTGTCCCGCGAATAAACATTTCCTGATGATGACCCTTGTACAAAATCTTATAGATAAAGTGCACGGGGGTGATATGGCTTTGGCCCAAAAAATGTTAACCATTGAAGCCAAAAGGCTGAACGTTAGCGTAAATGTTGAGGCGGACAAATCGAGATAACAGGCCATTCTCATAGTGACGCTGGACGAATTAAAGGCAGAATATCCAGCGCGACGTTCTGTAAGCCGACAATGTTAAAGCCGTGAGCCGTTTCCAGCTCACGGTGGCAGGACAAGTGATGGGGATTCTGACGATCAGGCGGCTTTAACGGCACGGATTTTTTTACTGCCATCCGCATCCGACGCTGTTTTATCCGTTGCAGCATCGCGCTCGGGAAGCTTGCTGGTACGCAGAATATGCTGAACAGCTTCTTTCTGCTCGGCGAGATACAGCCCAAGGTTCTCCGCCTGCGTTTCATCCAACTGCATTTCGCTTTGCAACAGCCAGTCGGTGAACGCTTCTGCCATATCGAGCAGTTTGTCGTGAGCGTCAGCCTCTTTCTTACTGGCAAATGTCATTTTCTCTTCACCCTTTCTTACGACAACAAATTTTGTTTCAACAGCCATTTTGCGCCTCCGGTACTGTAATTATATACAGTATAACAGTTGCGAAGTGGTGTTGCAGCAAAAATGTGCGAACCTGGCTTGCACAACGGATGTGCAAGCCAGGCGCTGTTATCGGTACAGCGTTTTTTCTGCAATCGGGATCAGCAAAGTGGACTGCCAGTCTGCCAGGGTCAGTTGAGCCAGTTTACCCAGCGCCGCGTAGAAAGGATGGGCCGCGTTTTCAACAAATACGGTCAGGAAACGCGTGCTCCACGGCAGCAGATGCCAGGCCAGAAGCTGGTCGCGTTCTGTGTCGCGACCGTTCTCGGCAAGCCACGCCGCCAGCATCAGCAGCGTGCCGAAGTGATCTTCCGGCTCATTCTGCTGCATTTCAAAGGCGATATTGTTTTCACGCATCCACTGACGCAACGCGAGGGTCGAATCGCCAAACAGCACGGACTCGCGATCGAGCCAGACGGAGCCCCACGGAGGAGCGGGCAGGGCATATGGACCAATAAACAGACGCTGCCACGCGTTTTTCAACGCTTCGTCCGACGGGGCTTTAAACGCAGCGGCGACGGGCAGCAGGCTTTCTTCCGGCAGCGGCCAGTCCTGCACCCAGTCACCGGCGGTCAGGGCGCTCACCAGCGGCGCAGTCTGTTCGCTGTCCGGGGCAAAATAAAACAGCGCGCCCAGTACCCGGGCGCTGAACGCGAACGATTCGCGATGTGAGACGTCATTCATTACATCTTTCCTTACTTGCGCGCGGGCGGTCCCGCGCGCCTGTGTTAACCTGCAATCGCTAACCCTGCGGTCATATGCAGACCATAAAATAGCCCACGGCCAATAAGTTCACCCAGCGCCACCAGCACAAAACCTGCCAACAGGCCGAGCGTGTTCGGCTCCTGACGCCGAATCAGCGGGCAGATCCAGCAGCCTAAGCCCGCCGCCAGCAGCGCGATGCGCCAGACCTGAAGCGAACCATAATCCGGCAGCAGGGCGCTGGCCTGCTGGATGGAACTCTGGATCGTCGCCAGCGCATTGCTTTGCAACACGACGACCGCCACGCAGACGAGCAGCGCCAGCACGCTGACGGAGGCGGCAACGGTACCTTTATATGTCACGTTTGCGACCCGCAGCAGCAGCGCGGCCAGCAGCGGACCAGCAAGCGCCATCGTCAGGAAGAAGGCCAGCGTGGTGTAGCCCGTATACCAGGTCGGAACGGTATCAATCTGATAGACCCGGGTCATCGCCCAGACAAAAACGACCCCCAGGAGTTGACTGACCACCAGCCAGATTTTGCCTAAAGCAGGAGGCATTTTACCGATAACCGACACCAGCCACCAGAAACCGCCCACGGCAAAGAAGATCGAACCCGCTGCGATCTCATTACTCAGCGCTGACGCTCCCACGCGGTTAAGCGAGTTGAAGGCGCGCAGCGGGGAGCCGAGGTGCAGTACCGAGGCCATAAACCCAATACCCATCACTACCCAGAGAAAAAACATGCTGCGAACGATGCGCCGTTTAGCCGCTTCCTCTTTTTCATTCAGCCAGGCGAAACCCATCACGATTAGCGCGCCGGCCACGCACTGCCCGAAAACGGTGAAGATCACCAGCGGCCATTCATGCCATCCACTTCCCATCTCACACCTCCTTCGGGTTGGCCAGGTAGCCGGTGGTGTCACCCGTCGGACGGCTGTTGGCGTTAGGTTTGATCACAATACTCGGCTTCGTGAAGTGCGCAGACGGCAGCGGCGCGACGGCGGCAAGCTGGCCGTGTTTTTTGCGCAGCTCCTCAATCGGGCCAAAATCCAGCGCGCGCAGCGGGCAGGACTCGACGCAGATGGGCTTTTTGCCGTCCGCGACGCGGCTGTGGCAGCCGTCGCACTTGGTCATGTGGCCTTTA